>JAPKCI010000002.1 GCA_028823035.1 Rubripirellula sp. | reverse complement strand
CCTCGGGTCATCTGCATTGACCTCGGGTCATCTGCATTGACCTCGGGTCATCTGCATTGACCTCGGGTCATCTGCGGCAGCCTGTGCAAAGGAATGGATCGAAATATGTACGTGTGTATACTTCTGAGCGGAGTGGAGTTCGGCAGTAATGAGCGGTTATCTGCTGCTCTTTTCCCAGTTTTGGGTTGTTGTTACGACAACCCAGTCATGGAAAGATTCTTCGGGTCACTCAGGCACGATTGGATCAAGTTCGACGGTTTTGCCGATATCAACGAAGCTAGGCTTAGTGTGTTCCGATATGGTGTGTTCCGATATATCGAAACATTTTACAACACAAAACGCATCCACCTGACTCTCGCAAGCAGAGTTTGAAGCTCAACACGGAATCAATCTCGCCGTCCAAGTCCAAAATCGGGTGTACACTAGTTTTGGGCGATTGCAGTTGCCTGCTGCTCTTTTCCGAGTTTCCGGTTGTTGTTTTCTTTGTGATAGACTATCTTCTTTACGGACCCCCCCCGTCCTTAACCACCCAACGAAAAGAGACATTATGTTTCTTCTTGGGCCTGCCTGAAGACGCGATGATTGTTACTCGGATGTATGCGTTCGAGTGATTAGATGTTCGGAAGAGATTGCTCAACGAAGAGTTTAGAGCAATCAGGAATTCCTCGGCATACGGTTGTCAGTCCATGTGATGGATGCCGTTTGTCGCCCATGCAGACACATTCAAAAATCTCAATTAGCAAATACAACTGGGAGCTTTACAGCCATGCGTTGTCTCGGAAACCCCTTTAGCAGACGTGGATTTCTCTCTGCCGGAACACTCGGTGGGCTTGGTATCTCACTGCCCCAGTTGTTGTGGATGGAGCGAGCTGCTGCTGAGCAAAAGCACTACGATTTTATTGAGGCAAAAGCCAAGAGTGTGATTCATGTGTATCTGCCTGGCGGGATGGCGCATCAGGAAAGTTGGGACCCCAAGCCTTACAGTCCAATTGAGTACCGAGGTGAGATGAAGCCGGTAAAGACGAATACTGGTGAGATCTTCTGCGAGCCAGTCCCGAAGTTGGCTGGAATTGCGGACCGTCTTTGTGTGATCCGGTCGATGACTCACGGTGAGGCGGCACACGAGCGTGGCACTCACAATATGTTTACAGGCTACAAGCCAAGTCCTGCTCTGAAGTATCCCAGTTTCGGTGCTGTCGTCAGCCATGAGTATGGACCGCGCAATAACCTGCCACCTTACGTTTGTATTCCCAATCAGCCAAATGAGTTTGCAGGTACTGGTTACTTGAGTTCGTCTTACGGTGCGTTCTCTTTGGGAAGCGATCCAGCCAGCAGCGGCTTCAAGGTCCGTGACCTCAATCTTTATAGCGGTGTCGACGATGCTCGGTTCGCACGTCGTCAGTCAGCTTTGGCGACGGTCAATAAGAAGTTTGGTGCCTTGACTAACGCAGATGGGGTCACTGCGATGAATACCTTCTATGAGCGAGCTTATAACCTGCTGGGATCAGAGGAAGCCAAGGCTGCCTTTGATCTTGGTAAAGAGGACGGCAAGATGAAGGCGGCTTATGGTGAGAACCAGGCCGGTCAGCGACTGCTGATGGCTCGTCGCCTTGTCGAGGCTGGTTGTCGTCTGGTCACACTCACTTATGGTGGCTGGGACATGCACAGCGGCATCAATGCTGCGATGAAGCGGACCATGCCACCATTGGATCAGGCTTTGTCGCAATTGATTCTGGATCTGGAACAACGCGGCTTGCTGGACACAACGCTGGTCATGGTCAGTAGTGAGTTTGGCCGCACGCCGAAGGTCAATAAAGACGCCGGTCGTGATCACTACCCCAAAGTATTCAGCGTCATGCTGGCTGGTGGTGGAATCAAGGGCGGTACGATTTATGGTGCATCCAATGCGACTGCATCCGAGCCAGAGTTCGATCCGGTCGGTCCTGCCGATTTGGCAACGACGATGTACCACCAGTTGGGAATCGTAGCTGACAAAGAGTTGATGGCCCCCGGTGATCGTCCAATCGAAATAGTCGATGGTGGCAAAGTCCTTAAAGATATCATTGCCTAGTGTTTCGTGTGCAGGCGGCTCGATTCTGGCCGCGTGCTTGACTAGTTTTTTACTCAATCGATTGTCAGTGACCATCATGTGGCGACATCCTGTTTCGTTGGTCGGTTGTCTTGTGCTTTTCGGGTTCGTGGCGACCGCTCAGGCATACCGTCCTGAGATTGTCAGTTCGACACCGCGCGGAATGCAGCGAGGCACAACGCAGACCGTTGTGATTACCGGTGCACGGTTAAATGACGGTCGTCAGATCTTGATTGATCGGGAAGGTATCAACGTCAACTCGGTCAAGCCGATTGATGCGTCCAAGGTTGAGGTTGAGTTTGAAGTCCCTGCTGATTCCCAGCCAGGTCTTTATCCGATCCGCTTGGTGGCCGAAACTGGTTTGAGCAATGTCATGATGTTCAGCGTGGGCGTCCTTCCAAATGTGGAAGAGAAGGAGCCTAATAGCGAATTTGCGGTGCCGCAGGTGATTGAAAAGAATGTCACAGTCGAAGGCGCTGTGGCCCGTGAAGATGAAGACTACTACGTGGTCGAGTTGAAGGAAGGCGAGCGACTGACGGCGGAACTGGAAGGTGTTCGCATCAAGAAAGGACGAAGCAGTCCATTCTTTGATCCCTATGTGGCAATCTTGAATTCGCAGCGTTTCGAAATGGCAACCAGCGATGATGCTCCTTTGTTGCAGCAGGACTGTCTCTGCTCAATGCGGGCTCCTGCCGATGGCAAGTACATCATTGTGGTGCGGGATAGTTCGTTCGGTGGAAGCAATGATCGCTATCGACTGCATGTGGGCTCTTTTCCAAGACCCATTGCGGTCGTCCCCGCGGGTGGACCCCCTGGTGCCCTGATCGATATGACCTTCGTGTCGGCAAGTGGTGATGCGTGGATTGAAAAGGTTCAGTTGCCCAGTGAGCCACACGAAGCCTATCCATTGGTTGTTTCCAGCGAACAGGGCGTCAGCCCGTCGCCGAATTTCATTCGTGTGCAACCGATCCCCAATGTTGTGGAGCGTGAGCCGAATAACAGCTTTAAAGAATCAACCCCAGGTGAGATGCCCGGAGCCTTCTGCGGCATTGTCGGAGAACCGGGGGATACCGACTTCTTCAGTTTCGAAGCCAAAAAGAACCAGACAGTCTCCATCAAACTGTTCGCCCGTAAGATCCTGCGTTCCGAACTCGACGGTGTGATCAACGTTTACAACGCAGCAGGCAGTCGGGTCGGCGGTAATGATGACTCGGGTGGACCCGATAGTTTGCTGAATTACAAGATTCCAGCTGACGGTATCTATCATGTCAGTGTCAACGATCATCTGCTCGGTGGTGGCCCCGGTTATGCTTATCGTCTTGAAGTCCAACTTACTGAGCCAGCATTGGTACTGACCTTGCCGGACCGCCGTCGTTACGAGGCTACACAGATCAACGTTCCGCAGGGGAACCGTACGGCCGTGATGATCAATGCGACTCGCGTAGGATTGGGTGGAGCAATTGATATCAGCGGTTTGAACCTCCCCGAGGGTGTAACAGTCACCCCTATTCAAATGCCCGCTAACCGCACAACAGTCCCTCTGTTGTTGACGGCAACGGCTGACGCAAAACTGGATGGGCGACTTGTTAACTTCGTTGGCAAGATCGCGGATAACCCGATTGTCGGACAATACACACAGCGACACCAGTTGCTGATCGGTCAGAACAACAGCGTGGTCTACGACTACAACGCGAACAGGGCGGCTGTGTCAGTCATCACTGCATCGCCCTGTACCTTTGAGATTGTCCAGCCTCAGGTGCCGATTATTCGTAATGGTTCCATGGAGTTGGTCGTCAAGGTCGAGCGAGGTAGCTTCGAAGGAGACATTCCCATTCGCATGCTATACAACCCGCCCGGTATTGGCTCAGCTGCCAGCGTGACGATCCCGAAAGACAAGAGCGAGGCAACCATTTCGCTGACGGCGAACGGGTCAGCTGCCATCGGTGAGTGGCCCGTCATTGTTTACGCAACGGTCGGTGGCAATGAAATCGCGACCGAACCATCCACGCTCACTATCGAGGATCGATTGTTTGCATTTGAATTCCCCAAAACCTCCACGGAGCTGAATGCAGATGCTTTCATCCTGGTGGATATCGAGGTGCTTCGTGACTTCGAAGGAACTTGCGAAATTGAACTGGTAGGCTTGCCGGCAGGTGTGACCTGCGAAACTAGCAAAGCACCACTGACGAAAGATACGGAACAAGTCAGCTTTTCCGTCAAAGTGGGTGAGAAATCTCGCGTTGGTCAGCACAAGACGCTGGTTGTTCACGCCGCGGTGAGCCACGAAAAGGGGCTGATCAAACAGACAGAGGGAACCGGTACGTTGCAAATCGACAAGCCAATTCCAGCGCCGGTTGCAAAGCCGGTACCGGCAAAAATGGTCGCCAAACCGGCTGCCAAACCGGCCGCCAAACCACCCGCTCCCGTCAAGAAAAAGCCGCTAACTCGACTTGAGCAACTGCGATTGCTGCGGCAGGGAAAGACCGAGCAGGCTGAATAGTACAATCCTTAAATAATTCACTAACCCGGTTGGTGCGTAAAGTACCAACAATGATGGAAAGACCCGAAGGTATCAACATGATGCGTCGACTATCCGTGACCTTGACTCTCGCTCTGTTCACCGCTTCGATTGGTGTGGCGGCTGAACCCGTTCCGGCGGCCCCTGCTGCTGCATCGGCTTCGAGCGGAGCCGCGAAAGCAAAGGTCATTCTCGCCGTTTTTCCTGAGGCGATTCAGCTCGATACGGCTCGAGACTACCAGTCGTTTGTTGCCACGACGCAGCGAGCCGATGGCATCACTCAGGACGTGACCGCAACAGCGAAATGGAATATTGCCGATCCCACTATTGCGAAGATTGAAGCCAATCGTGTTGTTCCTGTTGCTGACGGTGACACAGAGTTGATCTGTGATTTGGGTTCGACCCAACTCAGGGTCCCAGTGAAAGTCAGCCGTAGTAGCGAAAGTCTGCCAATCAGTTTTGAAAAAGACATTGTCCCCATTATGACCCGCAGTGGTTGTAATACAGGCAGTTGTCATGGAGCAGCACGCGGAAAAGATGGATTCATGATCAGTCTGTTTGGTTACGATCCAGCGGGTGACTACACGCGGATCACACGCCAGATCGGCATGAGACGCGTCAATTTGGCCGTCCCCGAGGACAGTCTGTTTTTGACCAAATCGGTCGGTAGAGTTCCCCATTCGGGAGGGAAACTCTTCGGCGGCGACAGCGTTTACTACGCCATGATGTTGGAGTGGTTGCAGGCTGGTGCTCCGAAGGATGAGACCCCACCGCCCAGCGTCGACAAGCTGGAGATTTATCCCGCTCAATCTGTGATTGAGGGAGAGGGAAGTACCCAACGTTTCATTTCGGTGGCCCATTATTCCGACGGGACGACTCGTGATGTGACGAACTTGTCTGCTTTCATGACCAACAACGAAACCTCCGCGGCGGTTGACAATGATGGGAATGTCACTGCAGGTGCCCGAGGAGAAGCCTTTATCATGGCTCGCTTTGAAACCAAGACAGAGGGACGTCAAGTTCTGGTCTTGCCGAAGGATCTTAAGTATGAGGTTCCCGAGGTTACGGGTAACTACATTGATCAGCTTGTTGGCAAAAAACTGAATCAACTCCGCATTCTGCCGAGTGATTTGTGTACCGATGAGGAGTTCCTGCGTCGTGTCACAATTGACATCACCGGAATGCTGCCAACGGAAGATGAGTATCGCCTGTTTGTTAATGATGTTGCTGTCGACAAACGACCAGCGTTGATTGAACGCTTGTTGAGTCGTAAAGAATTCAGCGAAATCTGGGCAATGAAATTTGCCCAGTTGTTGATGATCAAGAGCACGAATCAGGTCAGTTACAAGTCGGCGTTCCTGTACAACCAGTGGCTGACCGACAAGTTCGCAAAGAATGTGCCGATTGACGAAATGGTCCGTGAGTTGTTCGGTGCAACAGGCGGGACGTTCCGAAACCCGGCAACCAATTACTATCAGATTGAACGTGATACACTGAAGCGGGCAGAAAATGCCGCTCAGGTCTTCATGGGTATTCGTACCCAGTGTGCCCAATGTCATAACCATCCATTGGATCGTTGGACAATGAATGACTACTACGGGTTCGCTGCATTCTTTTGTCAGACAGCAACCAAGAACGCCGAAGACTATCGAGAAAAGATTATCTATGACAGACGCAGTGGTGAGGTCAAACATAAAGTGACCGGTGAGGTCATGACGCCCAAGTTTCTGGGTGGTGGATTGGCTGACACAAAAGGAAAAGACCGTCGCGTTGTCATGGCCGAGTGGTTGACCAGTTCAGAGAATCCTTACTTCTCGACGAGTATCGCGAACCGCGTTTGGGCCCACTTCATGGGCATTGGAATTGTGGAACCGGTGGACGACATTCGTGTTAGCAACCCTGCGACCAATCCCGAGTTGTTCCAAAAACTGGGTGACATGCTTGCGGGGTACAAATTTGATTTCCGCCAGTTGGTCCGGGACATCTGCAACAGTAATGCGTACCAGAGAAGTGCCACTCCTAACGAGAGTAACAAAAGTGACACGCGGAACTATGCGTATGCGACTGTTCGACGTATTCCTGCGGAAATGATGCTTGACTGTGTCGGTCAGGTGACTAATACGAAAGAGAAGTTCCGTGGTTTGCCGTTGGGTGCCAGAGCAGTCCAGATTGCCGACGGGGGAACCAGTACCTACTTCTTGGATACCTTCGGTCGGGCTCCTCGAGATACCGTTTGTGATTGTGAAGCGTCAACCGATCCTTCGTTGTCACAGGCGTTACATCTGCTGAACGGTAGTGCGACCAGTGGTAAAATTGCGCAGGGCAAGGTGATTGCCGAACTGCTCGAGAATGACGCGACTCCGAAAGACGCGCTCGACAGACTGTATGTTCGTTGCCTTTCACGCTACCCGACGGAAACGGAATACGCGGAATTGTTGGCTGCGGTTGAGCAGGCTCCGAACTCAACAGAGGGTCTCGAGGACGTGTTCTGGGCCGTATTGAACAGCCGGGAATTTGTGTTCAACCACTGATTTCCTGGCATAGGGAGAATCGCATCTTCGACGTTGATTTGAAGTTGCGAACATGAGTTTTTCGCCGTTCGAAGCAACGCTCGAATGAGGCTGGGCTTGCAGTGAGGTGCGGGTGCTCCCCGGGTTCACTGTTGCCTGTTGCGATTTTCTGCAATTACCAATCGCACAGAACTACTGTGCAATTCAATCCACCACAGAATCGAAATGATCATTCGAGTATCTTTGACCTCCGGACTGTTTCTCATTTCATTGCTCCCTGCTTTGGGTCAGGAAAAAAAGCCGGAACAAGCGAGCCCCAATTTTACGGACCATGTGCTGCCGATTTTCCGTGAGCATTGTTTGAAGTGTCACAATAGCAATGATGCAGAAGCTGGTTTGGCCATCGATAGCTACGGAGCTTTGATGGAAGGTGGAGGTAGTGGAGACGCTGTGACTGCCGGTGACTCAGCTGGCAGCCGACTTTATCTGGTGATGACGCACGCGGAAGAACCCACGATGCCGCCAAATCAGGATGCGGTGGCGGCAGAAAAAATCGAAGTGATTCGTAAATGGATCGACGGGGGATTACTTGAGAATAGCGGAAGCAAAGCGAAAAAACGTAAGGGTCCGTCGCTCAGTTTCACAGCAATGGAAGGTGGGAAACCGTCTGAGATCGTGATGCCAGAAAGTCTTTGGCGCATCCCAGTGGTTGTCTCCAAGCGAGCAGCAGCTTCTTCTGCGTTGGCAGCCAGCCCGTGGGCTCCTTTGGTCGCAGTAGCCGGGCAAAAGCAAGTGTCTATCTATAACACTGAAACTGGCAAGCTCGAAGGAATCATTCCGTTTCCGGAGGGTATTCCGCAGGTGCTTCGGTTTAGCGTGGACGGTGGTTACCTGATGGTTGCCGGTGGGGCGCATGCCTCCAAAGGCGTCGCCTCTGTTTACAACGTAAGAACAGGCGAACGGCTGCTGCTGGTTGGTGATGAACTCGATACCGTGTTCGGTGCCGATGTGAACAACGACTTGAGCAAGGTGGCCATGGGTGGCCCACAAAAAGTCGTGCGGATCTTTGATACGGCTTCTGGCGATTCACTTTTTGATCTTAAGAAGCATACCGACTGGGTTTATTGTGTTGACTTCAGTCCTGATGGGGTGCTGCTTGCCTCCGGTGACCGATCGGGTGGTCTGCATGTCTGGGAAGCGGATACTGGACGAATTTACCTGGATCTCGTGGGACACAAGGGTGCAGTGCGCGGCCTCTCATGGAGAGCGGACTCCAATGTTCTCGTGAGCGCGAGTGAAGATGGCACCGTTAAGGTGTGGGAAATGAACAACGGAAAACAGCTGAAAAGCTTCAACGCCCATGGCGGCGGTGCCACGGGTGTCGTGATGGCCAAAGATGGCCGTATGGTGACTTCCGGGAAAGACAGAACAGTCAAACTATGGAATGCGGACGGCGGAGCGATCGCGACGATGCCAGCGTTCACTGAGGCTGCTTTGGAAGCGGTGATCAACCATGATGGCACAAAGATCATTGGTGGTGATTGGACAGGTCGCACTGTGATGTGGGACGTCGCCGATCCCAAAAAATCAATCGATCTCGCTCCGAACCCGCCCAGTTTGGAAGATTACAAGGCGACCGTCGCAGCTCAAATCGCTCAGTTGAATGCGACACTGACCACGACGTTAGCTGGCGAGACGTCGCAGCAAAAAGTGTTCGATGCTGCCAAAGTCGGTCACGCGGGTTTGGTTGCAAAATTAGCCCAGACAAAAACAGGGCTAGCCAAAGCGAATGGCAGCAAGGTTGCCAATGAAAAAATGATGACTGATTTGCAAACGCAAAAAGCATCCATTGACAAGGAAATGGCGGTTGCACAATCGTCCGTGACGGCGATGGAAAAACAGGTTGCGGACGGCGAAACGCTGGTCAAGACACAACAGACGCTCATGGCTGAGGCTGGTGTCCGTCGAGATAAAGCTAAGGCTGAGAAAGTTGCGATTGCCGCCGAAATCGAAAAGGTCAAAAAACAGCGTGAACAGTTGAAAGTGGCGGCCGTTGCATCTGTTTCGCAACTTATCTCCCGTGAGGTTGAAGTCGCTGCCATGAAACAGGTGGTCGTGAGTGTTGGGGCCGAATCGGAAATTGCCAGAAAAGCTGCCGAGGCAAGCTTGAATCAAATCACTGGTGAAATCGCTGCGGCTGTCAAAACGCTACAGACCAGCACGCAACAGCTGGCAACAGCTGGTGAACAACTTAAGAATTCAGAGGAAGGCGAAGCAGCGGCTATGGGGAGATTAGAGGCTGCTCGTAAGGCAATTCAAGCCAAAACCGATCTGGTTGCAAGTGCAAAGAAGCAACAAACCGAAGCGAAAGATGAACCGCAGAAGAAAGCGGCTGCCGATCTACTAGCCCAGGCGGAGGCTGCACTGAACACAGCAAATGGTCAAAAAACCGAGGCCGAGAAGGCAGTTGCTGCGAAAAAAGTGTTGAAAGAAAACGCTACCAAGGCGATTGCTGATGCAAATGTGAAAATGGCGGCCACGAAGACGCAGCAGACGGCTCTGAAGGGCAAGAGCGAAAGTACGAAAAAGCAGCTTCTTGTTCATACGACTGCGCGAGATGCTGCAGCCAAACAAAAGGTGGCGTTTGATGTCCAGTTAACTCAAATTGCGAGCCAAGTTGACGCAGCGAAAAAGATGAAGGATGAGTCCATTCAGAAGATGGCTGTGCTCGGCAAAGAAGAGGCAGGACTGACTGGAAAGCACAACGCGGTCGTGGCCACGATAGCCCGTGAAGAATCGACTCGAACAGCTGCAGAGGCAAAGGTCGCGGAGGGTACGAAATCGGTTGCATCGGCCAAGCCGAAACTTGATACCAGTCGAGTTCAGCTGACGGCAGTGACAGCCAAGCTGAAAGATGTTGCTGGTAAGCTAAAGGCACAACCAGAAGTGGTGGCAAAGTATGCGGCAGAAGTCAAGCAATTGACCGCTGCGGTTCCGGAACTTGACAAGCAGATCGTGGTTGCAAAGAAAAATATGGATGACGCCGCTGCCGCTTTTGCGACCACGAAGGCTGCTACTGAGGTTGCCCGCAATCACTTGTCGGAAAAGACTGCTGTGCTGGAAGGGATTGAGTCCGAGCTCGTTTCATTTCAGCAACAGGGTGAGCAACTGGCGGCAGAACTGCAGGCTACAGTTGCTGCAGCGGAGTCCAAGCGAAAAGCTGTTGAGCCTGTCCAGACCGTCGCGACCAAGACAGCAGAGGCGATCTCAGCTCGAGAGGCTCAGATGAAACAGATGGCGGCGGCAATGGCAAAGCTGCAGGCCGATTTGGGAGGTCTGACGAAGGCACAAGCCGCGGATCGGGGTACGCTGGATGCCAACCGCGCCAAGCTGAATGAATTGGAAGCCGCTGCCGAGGCTGCCGAGGAGGCAGCTCGGGCGTCAGAGGAAAAGGCAGAATTCTTTAAATCGGTCTATGGAGCCTAATTCGTTCTAGGCTGCAGTTGGGGAATCCAGGTGGCTGTAGGCGATCGAGAAAGGCTCCCTATGGTGTTCGTTGAGGCTTGATTCCCTCTCGGTGACGTATGGGGGCGACGCTCTACGAATGGAAGCGACCAGTGGGCAGAAAAGGGGGTTCAGATCGTCGCTGGCCCGAATTGAGTCTATCTGTGGGCGATTGGGCTGCAGTCGTTCAATTTGTCTCTGGAGCCACACTGAGGTGGTAAATCGGGACCGATCGTAACGATTGGTCGAGATGTTTACGATGGGTACCCGCCTGCTATCTGAATTCAGTCTCTCAGTATTCCGCTTTTACTGTCACTGATTGCGGTGTTTGCGTAGACTGTAGGGACCCGGTTCCTTCGTGAAAGAGCTTTTGATTTTGTCGCCCAAGAGCTGATCGTGTTGCGTAATGGATCTGGTCCGGGTAGCACATTTTCTCTTCCAAGCCAGACGAATGCGATTCTTGTCTCCTCATCGCAGTTCCGACCTGAAGACGCCTCGGTTGCGTCTGTGGGGAAGCTACGGGCTAACGAGACCAAGCCCGAAGGGAACAACGAGAAACTCTTACTCTGAGTCGTGTTTCCATCCTTTGCTGTTGATATTGGTCCTAGCCGGACTGGTGTCCCAGGCTCCGGTTGGGTTTGCGCAACCGCCCGGAACTACGCCGACCAAGGACGTATTCGAACAACAACAGGAAGATGGGGTTGATTCACAGGGTTTACCGATTCGGGCCTTCATGTTTCTGAGTGAGTCAGACAACGTCGTTTTGATGCCGGGATTGTCTTGGGAAGAATTTGAACGTCTTTCGAATCCCGATTCAGCAGTCGATGCGAAGCAACAGTCCTTCAGCTACCAGTCATTGACGATCAAAGGAGACGCTGATCAGGAACGGTTTGAGGGGGAGGTTGTGATTCAGGTTTTGATAGCACCTACGCAAGGTCAGTGGATCAGGATTCCATTGCGAATGGGTAATTTTCATCGACTGGCACCACCAGATGTGACTGGCGTTGATGAGTACTTCATGACCCTCACTCCGGATGGCAGTGGACACTTGTTGTTGGTGAAAACAGACAAGCAACAGGAGGCCACGTTGCGGATGCAGGTGTCCGCGCGGGTTGTAGAGAGTTCAGTCGCTAGGACACTCGATTTTCAACTGCCTGATGTGCCCTCGAAGGTTGATGTGGATGTAGATGCTGACAGCATTGAAGGAGAAATTTTGGGACGCGGTGACGAGGTCTTGAAAACAAAAGGGAACCCTGAACGTGCGACGAAATTTTTGATCGAAAGTGGCGGCGGCAATTATGCGTTGCGTTGGGGCAGTTCGTCCCGATCAAAGGATGGTGTGGCTTTGCTGGAGGCTGAAAGTCGGATCAACGTGCGTTGGGATTCGCCGCAGGATCCACCTATCGCGGACGTACTGTTGACGGTTGAAAACGTTCGTGGATCCATTGATTCTTTCCAGTTGCGTTTGCCTCGAGGCTCAGTTGTTCTTGATTCTCCCCGGCTTGGTAACAGTGGTCAGACCATTGAACTGGGTGATCCGATCCAGGGTCGTGATAGCGAGATACGCGATGTGATCATTCCAGAGGAAGAACGCCAATCGCGGATTGATCTGAACTTTGAATTGCAACTGGCAAACAACGATGCATCCGAAACCAATCCGCTGAATTTTCATATTGCCGAGGTTGTGGGTTCACTTCGGCATAACGGTGTGATTGCTGTTCGCACGGGTAGCGACTATCGGTTGCGCTGGTTGAGCCGGCCATGGGTTGATCGTGTATTGGGCGAGTCAGTTGAGGAGTCAGCGACGTCAGGACGCACCTACGAGTTCCGTTTCGAGCGTGCTTCTTTCGAGTTGCCACTTTGGCTGGGCGAAAAAGGTCGGCAGTTGCGGATGACCAGTAATTCCCAGCTCACTGTCTACGATTCCACTGCGAATCTCGACATGACAATCTCGATCAACGGACAGGTTTCTGAGGGTCTGAAATTTAATGATGCGGGCTGGCAGATCAGCGAGATCCAGAATCCAGAGACAGGTGAATTACTCGATCCGTTCGAGGACAATGACCGCTTCATGAATATGAAAAATTTCGGGAACGGTGATGCCGCTCAGATACGGATCCTTGCTGAATTGCAACTGGCTCCCGATAACGGTGATGTTGAATTTTTTCTTCCGACGGTAACTGACGCAGATGGAGCGGCACGGGTTCAGAAGGCGACCTTGGACATCATCAGCAACGGTCGTTCGGTACTGGTAGTGGATTTGGAGGCTTCGGCTGGTTTGACAAGGCGCGTAGTTACTGGGGGTGATGCATCTGCGCGATCATCCACGGCCAGCTTTCAACTGCAAACTCAGGAAAAGGAACTCAGGGTTTCCGGTGCTTTGGTCGCACAACCACCCAGAATCAGTCTGGCGAGCGAAGCAGCGATCGAACTGTCGGGTGATCAATTACGAACCAGCGTGAATTGGACCGTGACTTCGAGTCTGGATCTGGAAGGAATTCTGCCTGTCCGTATTCCGGACGCCAGCAGTCCGGTTGTTCTCGCCGAGAATGGGATTGCCAACGAGTTGGCTGGAAATAGCCAGACTGCTGGAGAGCGTCAGACACCCGACGAGGGTCAGGATCCTGAGGATGCTACGGCGAGTGCTCAACGCCAGAGGGAAGCGAAGCAGGCTGAGCCTTGGGTTGTGATGGTCAATGGTGCTCCGGCGCGCCTACGGTTTCTGGATGGTGATCGTTATGAGTTGATCTCGGAACGGTTGTCGATGGACTCGATGGAGATTGAATGGCGTCGCGTACAGGATTTGACTACAGCAATTGGTGACGGTGCGACTGTTTTAGTGCCGTTGCCGAGTCCCGGGATTTCGGATGTGACTGTTCGTGGCACGATGGGTGTCACATTACGCGGTGATCGACGACTGGATCTGGTGTCGGCTGATCGTCAGACGAAGAGTCCGCTGGATCTGGTGACTTTCCCTCGTGATCCGTTGCGTTTGAAATTGCTGTCCCGTCTGACCAGTCCTGAGGAGCTAACGGTTCGCAAGACGGTGGTTCGGACGGTGGTTGGCCGCAACCTGCGTCAGGAAAGTGTTCACGCCAAAGTGCAGGGCGGCGATAGTTTTCGGGTGGGTTTGCCAGCGGATGCCACGGATGTTTCGGTACAGGCCTTCATTGACGGGATCAGAAGTACCGTCAGGCGTGAGGACGACACTTTGACCGTGCTTTTACCGCGTGATAAGAACAGCCACGAAGTTGACCTGCAGGTTTGGATCGCACGCGAGACACCGTCGTCCTTTGCAACGATCGAACCAGTTTTGCGTTTGCCATTCGGTGTGGGGCGTGTTTATTGGCAGATCATCGCTCCGCTCGACGGTCACGTCTTGTGGGCATCCCCAACGTTGGGTCGAAGCATGAGTTGGCGATTCGATCGTTGGAAACTTTACCGACAGCCCAGTCACGACGATCGCAAACTCATGGAACTGGTCGGCGCAACTTCCATATCGTCTCCACCAGGAAACCGTTACCTGTATATCGGCTCCGATTTGCGTTCATTTGAAGTGGTGATCGTATCCCGTGTGGTGTTATGGATCTTGATCGGCTCAGTTGTGTTGTGCGTTGCTGTTCTTCTGACGAATTTTCCGAAGGCTCGTCATCCTCTTTCTGCCGTGGTTCTTGCGGTGTTATTCGGTGGATTGCTTGCGATTGCACCCGACGCGGCTGTGCTGGCGGGACAGTTTGGAATCATTGCGTTGGTGTTAGTCGTCGTGATGATTGCGGTTCGCGTGTTGATTTCTCCAACTAGGAATGGCCGTGTATTCTCGACGACAACAACGTCTTCTGATCTGCCTCGTCCACCATCAACACGGTCGCTGAAATCGGTAGGTGCAGACCACACCGGGGTGACAGCATCAGAACCGTTGCCGCCACCGTCACCCACTGAGGTGACGATGTGAGTCGAATGACGCACGGTCCAGTCCTCGGAAATTCCGGCCAAAAGCGGCTAATGCAAATTCGGCATCTCCTGAGACGGAATATCCGGCAACCAGGTTATTTGCTGCGTTGCCCAAGGCTGAGCCACATGCTGTTGGGTTTGCTGATTTTCAATACTATGTGGGTCATGATGGGGCCACGGGGATCGGAATCTCAATGGGCAACGGCACAACAAGTTGGCGAAGCTGCCGATCCGTCAGTAAATTCGGCTACGGCCCAGACGCCTTCATCTGGAAAAGCTGGATCTGCTGAAAAGAGCCGGGATGGCTTCTCTACCAAGAGCGACACGGGACCAGCAACTGGGACCATGTCGATACCTACCGCCTTGCCAGATGGCCGCAGGCTCATTCCGATTGGAATGTATCAGTCACAGATGGATGAGTTGGTACCGGAGGATTACCGGCCCGTGTCGATAGATCAACTTAACGAAGCGGTGGCAAAATGGACTGCGCGTGCAACCGATGATCAAACGAGTCGTTTGAAGGATGCGATTTATTGGGTACAGCTCGTTGGCGATACGTTGGTCAGTGACCGTAGCATTCTTAATATCGAATCAGACCGGACGGAGCAAGTTCGTCGGTCGCTGGGAAAAGTCAATCTGGCCGTTGAGCAACCACGCGGGTTGTTGCCGGGAACGAGCGTTCTGCCACGGTTGGAATCAGAAGCTGATGGCAATCTTGTGGCTGTCTTTCGTGGCGATGGTGAAACTGACAATCGTTTTGGAATCGAATACAAATGGCGCTTGCGTGGAACAAAGTCAGGGAATGGGTATGTATTCAAAATGCAGTTCCCACGAGCTCCGCAAGCCAGGTTTGTTTTCTCGGCGCCACCCGGAATCTCGATTCGCTCCGATGATGGTGTATTGAGGAGTCGCCCCGATCCACCTCCCGATGCCAGCCAAACACAGAGGTCGAGCGACTTAAGATGGTACGAGCTGGATGCTGGTGGACTCGATTTAGCCACGATCCATGCTCACCCGGAAGTGGATAATGCATCAAGTGGCAGCTTTGTGGTTCGACGCTCCGATATGGAGTACAAAGCTGACCGTAGTGGTTTGACGTGGACCAGCAAAATGGTCGTACAACTGCCAGAGGGACAGAGTTTTCCTAACTTGGTCGTCGGTGGGACGACGGTGACGTCGATCAAGGTCAGGTCCGAGGAAATCCCGTTTTCGAGTAGCGTTGCCGACGGTCGTGTTCGGCAACTGCGGCTCAATCCGTCAGATGATTTGTTGGCTGCATCAGACGCGTTTTTGGATGTTGTGGTTACGGGGTATACCCGTTGGAACGAGCGGAGTGGTTGGTGCAATCTTCCCATGCCGGTCTGGGACGGTGACGCTGTGATACACGCTGCCGTTGTCGATGACGCAGTCGTTTCCGTGCGGGATCCGTTGCGGGTCATTGCTTGGGAATTGCCAGATGATTGGCAGCAATCCGGCCCCCAGATGGTTGATGATGGGGTAACGACTCTGAGTGCTCAGGGACCAGCGTTCGCTCCACGTTTTGGGGTTGGTCAGGCGAAGAGGAATACTTCGGCTGGTGGCAGTTGGTCGCGCGTGCAGGTTGTCGATCGCTCAGTGTTCCCAGCGAGTGAAACCGCGCTGCGGTTGAATGTGGCTGACAGCAGATTGCTTGCGAAAGCAAGAATCGCCATCAAACTCGATTCAGACAGAATTGAACCTGTGCGTTTGTTGGTTGAGGAAGACTGGACGTGTGAGTCAATCACCTTGCTAAGTTCCGGACGCGTGATCGAGAGTCCAAAGGTTAACGGGCGAGTGATTGTGGTTTGGCCAGAAACGGATGACATCAGCAACTCCAGCATTGTGCTTGAAGCTGAGGGCATTTTCGTTCTTGAAAGAGAGCTTCCTGAGAACAACAAAGATGCAGGGATCAGGGCGACTGCAACCCGGGTGCCAGCAAGCTGGTTCCTTCGACCGAGCGGCGTGCGTGGGCAGATGATTGCTGCGGTCATGCCGCCCAAAAATCTAAATTGGAGTGGCGAAGTCGCAATGCAGCGGGATTCCGTGGATCAGGCTTCGTTGACCGAGGAACAGCGGCAGTTTTTTTCGGGACTGAGTCCTGAGACGCTTTGGTTTCGACCGGTTGCGGGGCGGACACCTGAATTGTTGTTGCTGGACCCGAGTGTCGCCTTCAATGCGACGACATTGTTTGATGTGCGCCGCGTGGGTGATGAAGTTGTTGAAACGCTCCAAATCGAAATTGAATCTGATGGGCAATCTCTCAAAAACTTGCAAGTCCGGACAGGCAGCCTGGAAGGTCGTGGCCCCTATCTCTGGTCGATCAGTGACAGCGGTGATGCTTCGACGATCGGTCTGCCCGCGTCCGATGTTTCAGCGACGGCAGAGACATACTCAATTGACGTTTCGGACAGGAATCTGCGTGGAAAAAAACTGATTGCAACACGCCGTTACAGCACTCCTGATTCGCTCAAAATGAAATTGCCCAATGTCAGTGGTGCTTCGTCACAGAGTGCTGAGGCAATCATTGGTGTAGGACTTTTGGTGAGTCATAAGCCGCTTGATGTTCAGCAGGTGCCGGCGGTCCTGTCACCGCGGAAGTCGGGAGAAGCAGTCGCAAGTGACTTTGGTCCAGATGGTGAGGCGAATATTGCGGTGGGCAATGGAAATGATATGGAAACTATGGCTGTGGATGGCAGCACCAGACTGCGATATGACACCATCCAATTGCCGGTCATCACTGTCAAACGTTCGGACGTAAATCCCAATGTAACTATCGTTTGGCGAGAACAGATCAGTGTTGAGGCTTCCAGTCGCGGCACCGATCGAATTGAGGCAGTTTATCGTGTTTCTCCGACGGCGCCTTTGATCATTTCCTACGAACCCGATCTGCAGTTGGAATCAGTAGAGCGTGACAACGAGCCTGTCGATCTGATGACGATTCTGCGACGACCTTTGGTGTTGGAACCGAGGTCGGATACGGAAAGTATTCGAGTTGTCTGGAATCGCAGTCAATATGGTTCAAGTTGGCTGCGTGACTGCAAGTTTCCGAAAATTGATGTTTCAGGCACTGTCCTGAAGTCCGAGCACCGGCTGGTTGCGGCATCTGACACATTTGCACCAATAGCATTGATCAGAGGTGAGCAGGCGAGCCAAGGAGTGGCTGCGGTGG
Organism: Rubripirellula sp.; assembly: GCA_028823035.1. Taxonomy (GTDB): domain Bacteria; phylum Planctomycetota; class Planctomycetia; order Pirellulales; family Pirellulaceae; genus Rubripirellula. Next base: position 112,179 of record JAPKCI010000002.1, on the reverse strand, counting down.
TTGCCATGCGGTTGGGCGAATCTGTAATACTGGTTCGCCGTAACGTTGCCTTGGCGATGGGTTGGCTGCTTGCTTTGCTTGTCTTTGCCTTGTGTTGGTTTATTTCGGAAAGATCGCCGTACATGGTCACCGGATTGGTCGTGGTTTTTACTGCAATCCTGTTTCTGTGGTGGCCATGGAAACTGGCTATTATTGGTTGGTTGATTATCCCCGCAATCACAGCAGCGACGCTGGCGACGGCTCGTCACTGGTATTGGTTTGGCGAATCTGGCCATAACGGTAATGGGAAATCGCCAACTGGCGGATTGCCGGGTAGAAGGGTCGAGGACGCATCTTATGAGTTTTCGGTTGAATCAGCCGCCAAAATCATCGGCGTACTGATTGCGGTTTCGTTGTTTCTCTCGGCGATGGTGACGGCGCAGGAAGGAGAGCAAACTCAGGTTCCGCCATCGACTGCAGGGCTCAATGAAGTCAAGGTGCTCGTGCCAATGGACCAAGCTGGTAAACGCCTTGGATCCATGGTGTACATCCCCGGCAGCGTTCACACGCAGTTGTTTAAACGGGTGAATCGCGCGGAGCCAAAAAACGCCCGGATTGCATGGGCAAATTATCGGGTCACTCTTGAGCCAGAGTTGGTTGAAACGGACCGAATTGAAGGTTTGGTCATCGAAGCGGAGTACCTGATCCACCTTGAGGACGGCGAGCGGGGCGCGAATGTTGTTCGCCTGCCAATCGCGGCTAAGGCGATTCGTACCCTTGAATTGGTCAGTGACGTTAGTCGCATCATTCGATTTGAAGCCGATCGCGACGGTTGGGCAATCGCTACGCTGCCGGCTGGCGTTTCCGCTCGTATACGAGTGGCCCTGATTCCCACTGTCAGCACGGAAAAACCATGGGTTAGAGTGGCCCTGGGAATTCCCCCGGTGGCGTCTTCCGGATTGGTGGTCGAATCAGAGCAGAACGTAAGTGCCTTAAGGGTGGGAGGCAGGTTGCTGGAGGAAACGGAGTTACGGCGTTGGACAGAAGAACTCGGACCCCGCACCGAGTTGGAGATCGAGTTTCGGACGTTGTTGACTGCCAAAACGGAAATTCCAAGGAAGCTTGGGCGGCGGTACCGTGTGAATGCCGGACGCAGGCAGGTAACGATTGATTGTGAAGTTGATCCGCCTGGCTTAATCGCCGAAGGTGAAGCATTTCAGTTTGACATTCGTGACGCCGCGATGCCTCGCGTTACGTCAAGAGACTGGAGGCTCGATAGTAGTGAACTCAAGAGTCCCAGTCGCAGGCAGATGATTCTTACCTGCCTCAAAGACAATCCCAGTCCGATTGGCCTGCTATGGACCCAGGCTCCGCCGATCGCTGACGAACAAAGTGGTGAATCGGGCGAGATCCAGATTCCAGAAGTGACAGCAACCTTTGGCGAGAATGGCGATCCCTGGCTGGCTTTGTATAGCGATTCGACTCTGCAATTTGATTCTCTCGATGCCAAGAGCAGCGATTCTTTTTCGGTGGATGATTTCAACGGCAAGTGGCAGGGATATCCCGAAAAGATCAATCACCGATCTTATGTGATTTCTGGTGATTTACCATCGCTGGTGCTTCGGGCAAAAGCTACCAGTCCGCCGACGGTGACTCAGCAACATGACTTGAGGGTCGTGGCTGATCGTCTGGAACTCAGTTACAGCGCAAGCCTGACTCTCGGTGCGGATCTAAGCCAGAGGTATTCCCTGCGTGTGCCGCGGAGGATGGAATTGTTGGATATTATGGTCAACGGAATACCGCTGTCCGAAAAGCCGATAGCCAAAAGTGGCTATCAGGAAATTCCCCTTGGCAGTTTTCCACAGGCAAGCATGGTGGAAGGTGAGGTGATTCAGATCAGCGCGATAGCAGTGCAAAGATTAAGGTTGCGTACGAGTGCAAAACCGGGAAGTTTTTCGCCACCCCGCATCACTCTCGAACCGGACATCGCAACGCTGGATCAATACATGATCTCCCACGATCGATCCACCACCCTGACCGCTATTGAATTACCACTACAGAAAGTAATCGAGCCGCTTCGTTCTTTTACTGAGCAGTCTCTTGCTGACGGTTGGATTCCTGAAGCCACTTGGTTCATTCCACCAGGTACAAACTTGGAATCCAACAGCTTGGGCGGGCTCTATGAGGTTGCGAAACGAACCATTAAATTTGATTGTGATCAGAAGATTGTCCTTGATCGGGTTGGCGGTCTCTGGAACATGAAAACAACTGTCAAATTTCTGTCTGCACCATCGCCCGAATTTATCGATGTTGAAATTCCTACCAGGTGGTGTGGATTTGACACGTTGAGTGTTGAAAATTCCACGTTATGGACGAAACAACCGTCGGCGGATCCATCCCGGCAGATCATCCGTATAGCTTTTGATTCTGAGGAAATAATTGAGCAAGGCCTCGTCATTCGTGGACAGTTGATGGGCGCTGAGTCAGCGAGAGTCAGCGTTCCTCCCGTGCGTGTACTGGGGATTGGATTGCGTCGAGTCACGATTGATGTTCCCAAGCAATTGGGGAATGAAAATTTGCAATGGCGCAAGAAAGTGGTAAAAGCAGTCGGTCCCGAAACTGCCGGACGAGTGATGTTGCGGAATATAGGATCTTCCTGGTCGGTTGATTTGGCTCCCTTGCCAGAAGTGGATGTGGCGCCCGAGCTCTTTGGCTGCGATGTCGAGGTGTTTCCTCAAAACGATGGCATTCTTGTTCTGTCGCACTGGGATCTGTTTCCCGGAGGACTGGATTCTGTAGTAGTGAACTTGCCACCGGATACGAAATTGCTGGCAGCTTGGGCTGCGGGTCGAGCGGTTGTGGCAGAGCCAGTGCAAAGTTCAAGCAACGATCAGCAGTCCCAGTCGGTCAGGGTGCCTTTGGCGTTGACACGATTGGGGCAACCGATCGAATTGTTACTGGAGGCGTCTGCGTCGGCAGCAAAGCGTGGAGATTACCTGCCGAATTTGAAAGAGATTCCTGTTAGTGATCGGTGGGTGGCCAATTTTGGAGCGGGGGTCAGGAAGCGGAGCAGTTCTGATTCAATGCCGGAAAGGCTATCCGAAAGGGGTTTGGCGATTGCCCGTTCGGCGGTTGAGTCGGTGGAGTCACTCGATCGACTATCACAGCGTCCGGGGACAGAGATTGCCGCTTGGTTGCAATTGTGGTTGAAACGATATCGGATGATTGCTGAGGCATCGGGGCATCAGGTTCAGTTTGGTCCTAAACTCGACTTGACTGAGACCACGTTGGCGAGCCCGTCCAACTTAAAGTCCAAGGACCAGATCTCGTCCATCGAAAGTTTGCAATGGCAGGAACTCGATGCCCGAATGGGCGTTTTCGTTGCTAGATTTCTAAGCGAAGAGGAAATTTTAGACGCTCGTGATGCCAAGCCGTTCCTGTTTGATGTTGGTGGCTTTGATGGATTCCATCCGCAACGCATCACACATTTGGTGGGAAATGGTTCCGGTCCGACAGTTCAAGTGGCATCTGGTGGAAATACCGGTTTACGTAACCTGATCGTCAATGGAATTACTTTGATCGTGATCATGGCGTTGCTGACGTGTGTTGGACCTTTGCGGCGATTTATCGTCCCTGTTGTCAGCCACCCTGCTTTCTGGCTCGCGTTGGTGGGCGTATTTGGGTTTGCTGTCGCTCCGGTGCCTGTTGCAGGTGCGATCCTTCTGGTTGCAATATCTCTGCCTGTGTTTCCCACTCGTCGCTCGTCATTGTCCAGCTGAAGACGTTAGAATTCAGTATGCATGACAGATACTCGGTCGGCGGTCTTTTTGATGTCACTGGTGGGGGCTCGATCCAAGGTGGCATCCCATTCGGACTCAACCATCAACACATAAATTATGGGAACGTGTACTGCAATGAAAGTTCATCGCTTGGGATTTTTCCTACGAGGATTGGTGGCAGTTGTGTTTTTATTGGCGGGCTTGAATGGTGGGATCACCTTCGGGGATGAGCCAGTTGACATCACTGTGGTCGCGAAACAGCGTGGTGATGCGGATTCTGCACATAGTGTGAGTCATGTTCGTGAAGCATTGAAAGTGCGCACGGGGTACTCTGTTCAGGCGATTGCCACGGAGCCTCTTATCGCTGATCCTGTCAGTGCCCGCCTCGACCACAGGGGCAGGTTATGGGTTGTTGAAATGCCCGATTATCCTGTCGGCCCGCCTGAGGGCAGTCGCCCGAGTGGTCGAATCAAGATTCTTACGGATGGTGATCGTGATGGGGTCTTTGATCAGGCAACCGTGTTTGCGGAAGGATTACTGTTTGCTACCGGAGTACAACCCTATCGGGATGGAGTATTTGTGACGTCGGCCGGGAAAATTTCGTTCATGCGCGACCGTGATGGGGATGATCAGGCGGACGAAGTGATCGAGCTTTTCCAGGGATTTGCAGAACAGAACCAACAGTTGCGAGCTAATCATCCGACCCTTGGCCCCGATGGCCTGATTTACGTAGCCGGTGGATTGCGAGGTGGATCAGTCAAAGCACTTGATGCCCGTTACGACCCGCGTGTGGAACCTGTAGACTTGCGAGATCGGGATTTCTGTTTCGATCCGGAAGGGGGATGGTGGGGAGCCATTCCAGGTAAGAGTCAGTTTGGAGTCACCGTAGATGATTTCGGCAGACGATTTGGTTGCAGTAATCGCAATCCGGCCATGATGTCCGTCTTGTCGTTGGCTGCGGTTGAGCGGGACCCACTGCTCGTTGCTCGTGATGCCATTCATGACGTCGCACTGTCTGCTGAGAAGTCGCAGGTGTTTCCCAGTGCTGATGCTTGGACCACCAGTAATCTGCATTCCGGGCAGTTTAGCGCGGCTTGCGGGGTCTTTGCTCCCGGATGGAGTGATGCTGGTGGTGAGTGGTTGCTGGCCTGTGAACCGACAGCCTACTTGGTCCAGCGTCAGAAATTGGTGCGGGATGGCAGTGTCTGGGCGTCACGTCGAGAACCGGTCGACGATGAGTTTTTATCATCAAGTGATACATGGTTTCGCCCAGTTGATATCACTGCTGGTCCGCAGGGTTCAGTATTGGTAGTTGATATGGCGCGAGCGGTGATCGAGCATCCTGACTTTATGCCAAGCGAACTCAAGTCAAGACCTGATCAGCGTGATGGACTTTCGTTGGGAAGAATCTGGCAAGTGACTCACGAATCTGCGCCGCACTCGGTCGACCCGCTGCAAAAAGTCGACCCGCTGCAAACAGCAGAGCAAGCCATTCAATGGTTGAGTTCGGAATCTTCATGGCAACGGGCATCAGCTTCGCAGTTTTTATTTGAAAGGGGTAGAACGGTTCTCGAACCACTAAGCGGGATACTTCTCTCTCGCGATGTGATGCCAGCAGGTAGGGCACGAGCAGCTTGGCTGCTTCAGAGACAGGATGCTCTGACAGATCAACACCGTGCTGCCATGATGGATTCCAGCGACGCTCGTTTACGAGCGTTAGGTGTGCAGTTGTCGCTGGGGAAAAGTGGGCTGCTGAAAAGAATGCAGGCAATGGCAGGCGATGTGGATCCGTTGGTCGTGCGGCACGTTGCTGTGGAGGCGACCTCGGCATCGGACCATTCAGCAGCACGCATTCAGGCGATGCTCGTCATTGCCAATCAGTGGTCGGCCAAGGATCCCTGGATTCGGCGAACTTTGGCCAGCGGTGACCGAGCATTGCTGATAGGTCTGGCCAAGAAACTCGTCATGAAAGAACAGATTGACTGGCAGTTACTGAATCATTTGGTCGAACGGATTGCAATCGAATCACCCCAGGAGTCCGCCACTCTGATCGTCAAGGCCGATACTGACGACGTGAATATTTCTTCCCTTAGCACGCGTCAAGTCGATCTGCTGCGGGCATGGGTGCGAGGTGTCAGGAAATCGCGGCAGTCGGTGGTGAAGGTGAGTGAGGATTTTCCAGAACCGTTGAAAGCAAGTTGCCAAAATTTGATTTCAATGGCGATTGAAACAGCCAGAAATGCTGTGGCCGACGCAAACTTACGAGCGAATTGTCTGCTCCTGGCTGCCGACTTTGGGCATGCTAACGAGGCATTGCGTGAGCTTGTCAGTGATGAATCGCCGCCGGTTGTACGCGCCGCCGCACTGCCGTTGAACCTCCGTAATGATCAGCAGTGGACGCGGGAGTATCTTTTAAAGCACTTGACCGGCATGACCCTGTCAGTGCGGTCTGCGGCTGTATCGGCCTGTGTACGAAGTACTGCGGATGCCAAGTGGTTGTTGCAGCAGATTGAAGCGGGTGGTTTTCCACGCACAGTGGTCGATCCAGCAACGGCCAAAAAGCTGCGGCAGCATCCCGATGAAGGGATCAAGTCCGCTGCGGATCGGCTTTTGGCTACGGACCCCAATCGGGCAAAGGTATTGAAATCGTATGCTGCATCGGCAACCAACCTGGGTGATGCAAACATGGGTAAGAAACTGTTCACCGAGCACTGCTCAGTCTGTCATCAGATTGCGGGTAAGGGAACGAATGTGGGACCAGATATCAGTGACTCGCGGACAAAGACTCCAGAGGCTTTGTTGACTTCCATTCTCGATCCAAACGTAGCGATTGATGCAGCTTTTATCCAATACAGCGTGCTTACCGTCGACGGTCGCATCCTGGATGGACTGTTGGTGGGTGAAACGGCTGCGGCAGTGACTCTTCAGCAAAAAGGTGGGCAGCGAGTGAGTATTGCACGTGATGACATTGAGCGGCTGCAAGCACCGGGTATTTCTCTCATGCCTGAGGGTTTTGAACAAACGATCAGTCCATCGCAAATGTCTGATCTGCTCTCGTATCTGAAAAACTGGCGTTATCTTGATGGTTCGATACCCGGGCAGATTCCCGGCAGGAATTGAATCCGCGTCTCACTCAATCGGGTGTGATGGTAGTCGGATCACGAGAGCAATGAACTTCATGATCAGGCTTGCAGCCGTTGGCGGGCTGAGAGAACGTCTGGTGGAGACTACGGAGAACCAATGATGGCACAGGAAAGTGATCGACCCTTGCGGATGGGATTGATTGGCGGCGGGGGAACTGGATTTATCGGCAAGGTGCATGTCACGGCGGCGACACTTGATCGTCAAGCGGAATTGGTTGCAGGTGCCGTTTCTTCGAACCCTGACCGTGCTCGTAAGGCGGCGGTGGCAATGGGGATCGCACCCGAGAGGGCATATCGGTCATTCCGTGAATTGATTGATTCAGAAATGGCGCGTCCAGTTGACGATCGTATCGATTTTGTTTCGATCGCAACCCCCAATCACACGCACCGTGAAATCGCTTGTGCGGCGCTCGAGGCTGGCTTTCACGTGGTCTGTGACAAACCGATGACGATCAGCGTATCGGACGCGGAAGCCATGATCGCAGCGGTGAATGAATCGCGATCTGTTTTCGCGCTAACGCACAACTACTCGGGCTATCCCCTTGTTCGTCAGGCACGGGAGTTGATTGCGATGAACGAACTGGGTGACTTACTCGCTGTCAGAGCCAATTACGCGCAGGGTTGGATGCATGGAATGGACCCTCACGAAACACCAACGCGAGGCGCGTGGAAGTCTGATCCAAACAGGAATGGTCGCGCTGGATCACTCGGGGATGTGGGGACTCATGCATTTCACCTCGTTCAATTCATAACAGGTTTGACGCCGTCGAGACTCCTTAGCTACATGAATTCGTATTCACCTCACCATGAGTTGGATGATTATGGTCATGCGATGCTGCAGTTTGACCGAGGTGCAACTGGGATGGTCACTTGGAGCCAGGTATCACATGGGCGTTTGAATGATTTGTCAATTGAAGTCGACGGCACGAAGGCATCCTTGGCATGGCGGCAGGAACAACCCAATCAGCTGGTTGTTCGTGCATTGGGGCAGCCAATCAAAATCTATGAACGAAATCCAAACGCTGCTTACAGTTTGCCATCAACCGTGGCGGCGTGCCGGCTTCCCGGCGGGCACCCCGAAGCATTCTTTGAGGCGTTTGCGAATGTGTATCGAGATGCCTTCACGGACATGCGTCGAGCCATTCGTGGCGAGACCATTGATTCAGCATCCGCCCTTTATCCCGGTGTGGCTGCTGGAGCAGATGGTGTTCGATTCATGCAACTGTGCCTGGCCAGTACCAACGCTGATGCCGCCTGGCAATCGTGGTAACTGACTGCGTCCCGTGCAACTCACGGTTGGTCTGGTTGAGGCAGGCCAGCAGTCGCTTCGGCCTCAGTTTGGGTGCCGATTGCCTGATAAATCTCCCATGCACGTTTGCGTTGTCCATGAGGTTCGTTCTTGGTGGGTAGCGTCCGGAGCCCAAGCATCAGGCCTCCTTCAGCCGGGTGGTCTATCCAACGGTGATAATGAAACGATTCGATCCACGGAAAAGATTGAATTTTCTTCATAGCGTAAAGCAGGGATCCTGCCTGTCTGTCTTGAGCATCTTGTTCATAGGACGGAGTGTGGAATCCCTGTTCGCTTAGTAGGACGGGTCGCATTTGTCCGTTCGAGTTCTTCATGGAGTCCTGTTTCAGGAACTCACCCAGTACGTGAATGTTTTGAATCGTGATCAGAGGTGTGTCAAAGTCATTACCGACCTTGTTGTCTTGCCAGGCCACGTTTGCGAAGAGGCTTTGAGGATAGGGATGGTAGGCGACGCCCCAAGCGAAGTCACCTTCCTGTATCGCATAACGTTGCAGAGTTTCCAGCGTTGCTCTGGGGGAGAGTTGACCCCAAGGGTTTGCGTGTGGAACCTGCCAATTGTGGGTCAATGAGATGAAAACGCAGGCATGTGGATTATGGGAACGAGCTGCATTGTGAATCATCCGCATGGATCGATAGTAAGTTTCGACGCAGATCTCGTCTGGCTGCTTTCCCATGTTGGTCCAGACCGGATGGTAATCGACTTCGTTGTGTGCGATCCAGTTGGCTATCAGACCGGGAGGTTGATTTGGGTCGCTGTAACGTTGAGAAATTCGCTGTAGCACCGAACCATAAATGATCGCGCCGCGCGATGTTGCCAAGTCGGGCATGGCATAAACTCCGCCATCGGTTTCTGGATGCACCAGCACCGATTGCGATCTACTATTCTTCGAGCGTGGGATCAACACGACTGCCGTCACAACGATTTCGTGTCGGCGGCAAAAATTAACGAGCAGATCGATGGCATCAAACGCGGCAGGATTGAAATAGATTGGTGGACCTGTGGTTGCGATGCGATCCCTTTGCGGCCCATCAACGTTGGTGAGAAACCGATTCAAGACCAGATTCAACGTGACCGCGCTGACGCCCAGTTCAACCAAATCGGTATGGGGGCCACGATTGCTGAAAGCGCTCAGGCCTTTTTGGCTTGCAGGCCGAGTCGGAGAAACCTTGGCGTTGGATGAGATTGTTTGAAATGCACTTGCGTAATGTCGTGCCGACACAAAGCGGCCGACCGTTTCGTCGGGCTGACTAATCTTCAGACGCCACCCGCTGTACAGACGGTCGCGATTCTCCAGATTTCGCGGCACTGTTACGACAAGCTGGTTGCCTTGAAACTGAATGGAGTCACTTAATGGGATCCCATTCTGGTCGATTTGGACATGGGCAGGGTACTCTACGAGTTGGATTCGTTTCCATGTCGAAGTCGGTAGGGTGGGTGAGATTTCACCTCGCAGCGTCACTGTTTTTTCCGCCACTGTCACGTCTTCAAACTTGACCGGAAAAGACGTATCAAGGTAACTGCCTATCGCGTTTGCTCCCTGTATTTTCTCTTTGCGAATCGCGAGTCGATTGGCGGTCTGATCGAGTTCCCGTTGAGTGGGCGATCGGATTCGAATGTTGCGAAGTCGAATGCGATGGTCAGGTTCATTTCCAAGATCAAGACGCAGTAGCGTCATTCGCTGTGGAAGTTCAACCCCTTGGGGTGCGGATAACTCAACAGAGTATTCCTGCCAGCCCTCGGCAATGGCCAAATCTGGCAGTTGAAGTTGTGTCGAGGCCGTGATGGGAGGGCCCGCGAATATCGATAATTGCTGAATGCCATCAGCACAGAAATAGTCGAATGCCAGCACGCGCTGATCTGGTTGCAGTGGTTCGCTCCACTGCCAGACCAAAAAGGGATCATTGCCGGTCGTCCTGATGACCAGACTGCCATTCTGTTCGCTAAGTTCAATGTCGTGACTTCGGAAGGGTTGGCCAAGCGTTTGAATGGTCGTGACTGGATCAGCCATGACGATATTGACGCTGACTGAGAGATGCAGGGACGCCATCAACATCAGTGTCACGACCAGTGCTCTGCCTTTGGCCACGCGTCGGTGAAGGGCATTACGTTGTGCTGACATGCGGTTATGCTTTGTCTGTTGACATACAGAGTGTAGGAATTCAACGAATGAAAAAGCAGGAACGAGCAGATCTGATTCGCACACGGTTGGCAAAACTCTATCCAGAGACACCAATTCCGTTGGATCATCACGACGAATTTACTCTGTTGGTTGCTGTGTTGCTCAGTGCACAGTGTACAGACAAAAAGGTAAATGAAGTCACACCAGAGCTGTTTAGAATCGCGCCCACACCTCGGTCCATGCGCGAACTGGGTGAAAAAAATATTCTGGCCATCATTCGTCCACTCGGGCTATCAAAGCAGAAAGCCAGAAGCCTTGCAGGTCTTTCGGCGATTCTGATCGATGCGTATGAAGGCAAAGTGCCACCGTCATTTGAAGGCCTCGAGGGGTTGCCGGGCGTTGGTCACAAAACCGCCAGCGTGGTGATGGCTCAGGCGTTTGGTGTCCCGGCGTTTCCGGTCGACACCCATATTCATCGCCTGTCGCAGCGTTGGGGACTTTCCAGCGGAAAAAATGTAGTACAAACAGAACGCGATTTAAAAAAAGTGTTTCCAGAGTCAGCATGGAATGATCTGCATTTGCAAATCATTTTTTACGGCCGCGAGTACTGCACTGCTCGCGGTTGTGACGGAACAAAATGCCCATTGTGCCTGGAGTTATACCCCAGACGGCGGAAGCCGGTGATCTGGAGAAAACCATGATCGGTTGCCTGTCTTTTTCTCGCATTTGTTGGGCACCAACATCGATGTTGGTGTGATTTTCAAGCGGATACCGGCACTCATTCTCCGCAGCATAATAATGGGCTTTGCCACGAGCACCCTGGGGGGCACGATGCCCCGTGGAATCATTCGTATCTGAATCACGACTCGGGTTGGTTACTGAGTACTAGATTGTCGCGATGGACGACGTTCTCGTAGGGACGATGTCCAAGGATTTCAGAAATGCATTCGCTGGGTTGGCCGATGATTTTGTCGACGTCACTGGATGGATAGTTGGTCAGGCCTCGGGCAATTTCCTGACCAGTCGTGTTGTGAATGGAAACAACGCTACCTTGCTGGTATGCTCCGGAACTATCAGTGATGCCGATAGCGAGCAAGCTGCGACCTTGGTTGCAGACTGCATCGACTGCCCCTTGATCGAGCGTCAAAGAGCCGGATACGCGAGCCGCGCTGCTGATCCAGCGCCGTCGGCCACGGATTGATTTTTCGGGTGGAATGAACAGCGTTCCGATCGGCACATCCGAGAAAATCTTGTCGAGCACTTGATCATCCCGTCCGGGGGCAATGATGGTCGTTTGCCCATGCGAAGTTGCCACCTGCGCAGCCTCGAGCTTACTGGACATGCCGCCCTTGCTGTGTGTGCTCTGTTGATCCTGTGCCAACGCCATGGTCGAATCGTCAATGGTTTCTACCAACTCAATCCGCTTGCTATCCGGATGATCGGGCGGACCGTCATAGAGTCCGTCGATGTCCGAAAGGATGATCAGCATTGCATCAGGCAGCAGACCAGCGACCTGCGCAGCGAGACGGTCATTGTCGCCAAAGGTCGTCATCAACTCAGATACGGCAACAGAGTCATTTTCATTGACAATGGCGATGGCATTGTAGGCATGAATTTGAATCAAAGCATTGCGGACATTCAGGTAGCCGCTGCGTCGGCGCAGATCTTCTGCGGTCAGCAGGACCTGCGACGCGTGGCGACTCATCTTTGCCAGAGATGCTTGGTACGCCTGCATCAGATCGGTTTGGCCGATAGCGGCAACTGCCTGAAGTTGCGCCAAACCGGCAGGACGCTGTTTGAGGCCCAGTTTGCCCATGCCAGCGCCCACGGCTCCGCTGCTGACCATGACGGTTTGACGGCCTGTGTCGGCGATTCGACACAATTGTGCTGAGAGTAGATCGATGCGATGTCGGTCCAATTTCCCGTCGGTTGTCGTAATGACACGGGTTCCCACTTTGACGACAACACTGCGGGCACGTTCAATGGCTGCTCGCCGTAGTGCCTTGGTCGTAGGTGTATCCATAGGTCGGTCGGGGGAAATGATTTTTTCGTGCGTTTTTAAGTGATTTTACTGCCCACGGCGGGAAAAATGGATCGCCAGGATAAGTTCAATTGTCATGGGGAATCGACGACCTTGGAAGCCCGCTGTACTTTGGAATGCTGTACGTTGAATGAAAGCGATATATTAATCTCACGCTGGCGGTGATCACGCCGGTGTTGATCTCCATGGGAATACCCTTGATATGAGCGAACTACATCACGAGTGTGGTGTTGCAGCGATTTACCATTTGTCTGGTCGCGGCCGCAGTCCACTCTGCACCGATGATGGACCCCGGCACATTTCCAGGTTGCTGCCGAGGATGTTGTTGGATATCCAAAACCGGGGGCAGCTTGCAGCTGGGATGACGACATTTGACCCGGATTGCCCCTCGCTACTCAAAAATCGCAAGGATGTCGGCACGGTCACGGAGGTCTTTCGCCTGAATCACCGTGCCAAGGCAGAGTCCTTGATGAAGTCATTGGCGGGACGTGCTGCAATCGGGCATGTCCGTTACGCCACCTGTGGTCAGGATGACCGCAACTACGCCCAACCATTTGAACGCAAACACATTCACAAACGAAAGTGGTTCAGTTTTTGCTTCAATGGGCAGTTATCAAATTATGGTATCTTGAAAGAACGTCTTCTGGCCGATGGTGATCATCACCTGGCGCTCGACACAGATACTGAGATTATTCTTCACGAGTTCGGTCGCTTGCTTAGCAAGTCACAGTCCCGAATCGACTGGATCGACGTGCTGCGAAAAACCACCGCCGGATTCGATGGGGCTTACAGCATTGCCTTGCTGACTGCCGAGGGCGAGATGATCGTGGCCCGCGATCCTTTGGGCATCAAGCCAATGTGCTATGTCCACGAAGGACCGTTGTTTGCCGCTGCCAGTGAAAGTGTCGCGCTGCTCAATCTCGGTTTCGAGAATGATCAGATCAAGTCACTGCCGCCGGGCAATGCGATCGTGATTGACCCCAAGAACGGATTCCGGATGGAGCGATTTGCTCCCGAGCAAAAACCGAAGCACTGCTTTTTCGAATGGATCTATTTCGCGAATGTTGCCAGTACCTTGGATGATCGCAGTGTCTATCTGAGTCGTACTAAGCTTGGCGTTGAACTTGCCAAGGCGGAACGTGAATATGGTGGAGTCGATTTGAATCCCGAAGACACGATCATCGTACCCGTTCCCGATACCAGCAAAGCAGCGGCGGACTCGATGGCCTATGAACTTGCCATCCCGAGTCGCGAAGGCTTGATTCGTAATCGTTATGCGGGTCGCACCTTTATCGAGGCCGGGCGGGCGCGAAAAGCAAAGGCTGCAACCAAGTACACACCCCTGAGGGAAGTACTCAAAGATAAACGAGTGATTCTGGTGGAGGATTCGATTGTTCGCAGCACGACCATGAACGTATTGCTGGATCGGATTAGAGAGGTGGGTGGAGCGAGGGAAATTCATGTTCGGGTCGCTTGTCCACCCATCGTCGCGCCCTGCTTTTATGGGATCGATATGAGTACGATTGATCAGTTGATTGCACCCAAGTATTTCTCACCAATAGGATTGCTGACGGAGGAAGCCCAGCAGCGTATGGCTGATGACTTGGGGGCCGACTCGCTCAGGTATCTGCCCGTGGAGGCCATTTCACGTGCGATCGGCAAGCCAGCAGATCATCTCTGCCAGGCCTGCGTGACAGGAATTTACCCGACGAGTTGCGGTCAGCATTTGTACCAAATTGCCCTCGATAATCGCGGTACCAGAATGGACAGCAAACGAACCTACGAGCAACTGGCCGCTGCTATCGCAGGCAATTGAACGTTGGTGATTCAGCTTGCCATGCTTGTTACGATAAGCCCTGCCTCACGCAAGGGTGTCAGAGGATCGAGATCACGGTCGAGATCACGGTCGAGATCACTTTGAGTGAGTGATTCACGTAGTGCGATCAAGAACATCTGTTCTGCGATCGCTTCGGACGCCTCACGGTTGTAGGTATCGATGGGGAATCGGAGTGACCAGATCCGCTGGTCCCGAACGCCATGTGATGCAACGTGGATGCACGCATTCTGACTCGAGGCGTTGTGAGCGACTGCGGATTGGACGTCTGCTGCGTCGGAGATTGTGGTATGGGTAGGTAACGATGCGGTCAGTGAGATCCCCATTGCTTGTTCCGGTCGGTCGCCTTGTGAATTGGCGCGGCAATACGCAACCTCGGCCAGAGCTTGGGCAGTCTTTGGTGCGGCGTAACCCTCGGTTGGTTCGCGGCCAAGGTATTGGTGAGTCGAGAGACGAGAGTAGGGCACGACAGCTTCGAGGAAATTGATGGAGGCTCCGGAGCGACGGAAGCACCGCGAAACTGCCCCAGTGCCACCTCCCGTAATCACCATGGCTATCTGCAACCGCGTTGTCGCGATGTTCTTGAGTGTCCGTTCCCATTGCGATTCGGGAGTCATGAATTCAAGCGTCTTTGTCATCTTTGTTCCAGACCTGTTCAAGATCGCACGGCCGCGAGTGGCGAATGCTTTGTATCAAATCTGTATCCGAAGGGTGCAACGTTGGCCAATGCGGTCATCAGTCTAACGCGACTGGTCTGAGTCGGGCTCATCGCGGTGACCTTCGTTCCAGAGTCAATTCGGGCGACAGGAGAAGAGCGGATGGTCGGCTTTACTGCTATGAAATAGAGAATCCCTGCCATTGAGCTTGCTGGGGTAATACAATCATCAGGCTCGACCAAAACCGTGCCACAGGGCTTTCAAGGCGATTGTCATGATTTGCGGGGTTTGGCAACAGATTGTTACGCAAAGATGATCCTCTCATCCACGGCATGATGGAGTACCTTAAGGGCTGTTATCGAAAGAAAACTACCGTATTTATCTGGAAACGTTTATGTGTTGGCGTAAGGCATTTGGCAGCGTGGTTGGGAAGGGCTGGTTGTTGTGGCTGGCAGCTTGCTTGTCCGTAGTGACAGGTGAGCCCGGTGTGCACGCCGCTGCTCCCGCGATCGAGCCAATCAAGCTGGAAAGTCTTGATTTGAAGGACTTCCGTGGTCGTGAGTTCAAGCTCCAGGATTTTTCCGATGATTCATTTCTCGTGGTGGCTTTCCTCGGAACGGAGTGCCCACTTGCAAAACACTACGCGAACCGTTTGAAGTCAATCGCGAGAGTCTACGATTCAAAATCTGTTCAAGTTTTGGCGATCATGAGTAATCGTCAGGATTCCCTCGAAGAGATTGAAGCGTTCGTATTGCGACAGAAGCTTACCTATCCGGTCCTGAAAGACCCCTCCAATTTATTCGCGGATCAGGTTGGTGCCAAACGAACTCCAGAGGTGTTTGTCTATGATGAAAAACGAAATCTCCGATATCGAGGCCGTGTAGACGATCAATGGGGTGTCAGTCACAAACTTGACGAACCACGTCGTCGTGATTTGCAGTTAGCTCTAGACGACTTGCTAGAGGGCAAAGAGGTGACCGTCGCTCGTACCGAGGCATCAGGTTGCATCATCAGCCGAACCAAGAAAGTGGACACAGAGAGCGAAGTCACTTATGGAAGCCACATTGCCAAAATTTTGCGAAAGAACTGCATTGGCTGCCATCGAGAAGGTGAGATTGCCCCATTTGCTTTGACCAATGGCGAAGATGCGGCGTGTTGGGCGGACATGATTGCAGAAGTTGTCCGCGATGGGCGAATGCCACCATGGCATGCAACTGACGAATACGAAAAGTTATCGAATGATCGAAATCTTAGTGATGAAGAAAAAAACCTGATTCAGAAATGGGCGGATGCTGGAGGTCCACTGGGTGTCGACCTGGAGTTGCCTCCCCTGTCAGAAAAGCCTGAGGGTTGGCAACTACCGCGGGAACCAGATCTGGTGGTGCCGGTGACCTTCGTTCCAGAGTCAATTCGGGCGACAGGAGAAGAGCGATACCGTTTCTTTATGCAGGATCCCGGGTTCAAGGAAGACAAATGGGTGACGGCCGCGGAATTGCGGCCAGGGAATCGCGAGGTGGTTCACCACATCCTCGCATTCGTGGTGCCGCCGGGGCAGGAACGGAAAGTTCTTTCTGCTGCAGTCCGTACCTATTTTTTTGGTTTCGTTCCTGGGTCCCGAGTGGAACCATTTCCACCCGGCCACGCGAAGAAGATACCGGCAGGTAGTCGAATATATTTCCAAGTACACTACACCCCAAATGGCACTCCTCAGAAAGACCAAAGCCATCTCGGTTTGGTATTTGCCGATCCAGCCAAGGTGACTCATGAGGTCAAGACTGATAGCGCGTGGACACGAGATTTCCGCGGCTCTCAGCGAAACGGAATCCGGATGCGAAACGCTATCCCACAGGGAGCCGAAGCGCATAGGATCACTGCGAAAAGTGAGTCCTTGCCGGCTGGGGCAAAGCTGTTGGCATTCAGCCCACACATGCATACGCGTGGAAAATCATTTAACTACGAATTGGTGACTCCCCGTGGGGAGTCACGGATGTTGTTAAACGTTCCGAACTACGACTTCAATTGGCAGACAACCTATGTGTTAAAAAACCCGATCCCAGTTGCTTCCGGTAGCCGAATTCGTAGTGAGGCTGTTTACGACAACAGTGAGAATAACCTCAGTAATCCCAATTGGGAGGCGGATGTGTATTGGGGCGACCAGACCGACGACGAAATGATGATTGGCTATTTCCACTATTCTGTTCCCCGAACAGCCGGGCAGATCAGTGGTGGAAAATAGCTCAAGGGTTGTGTTGTCAGTGCTTATAAGTGGTGGAGTGCGAATGCCTTAAAAGCGGATCGTCCATGGACGTTACTTTGCTTTTCGTTTGGCTTCTCCTCTCTTCATCGCCTCACTCAGTGAGATTTTCCCTTCACCGTAGATGGGCGAGTCGGATCCAGCGCTGCCTGCGACTGGATCAGCGTTGTAGGTTGGCAACCAGTGTTTCAAGCGATCGGCAACTTGTCGATGTTCCACGCCGGGTTCTTTGATCGCTAGCAGGTTATTCCATTCATTGGGATCATTCATGTGGTCATAAAGTTCTTCGCTA
The DNA here is from genome assembly GCA_028823035.1 of Rubripirellula sp. Taxonomy (GTDB): domain Bacteria; phylum Planctomycetota; class Planctomycetia; order Pirellulales; family Pirellulaceae; genus Rubripirellula. The sequence goes on along the minus strand of JAPKCI010000002.1, from coordinate 94,772 downwards.
CCGTCGGCGTAAAGAGTGTATCGGTAGCGTTCACCACGCAAACTATGGTTGTTGGGTCCAAACGTGCAAATTGTCGGACGATTCCATTTTGCTTTGGGATTCTTAAGAAGTGGTTGCAGGCTTTTACCTTCGAGGTCCGCCCTTGGGGGAAGGCTGGCTAAATCCAGTAGCGTCGGGAAAACATCAATCAGTCCGACTGGTCGAGGGCATAACTGATCTGTAGCAATACCCGGTCCTGCAAAGATCAAGGGAACGCGGGTTGTTTCTTCCCAAAGTGTGCGTTTGGCCCAGCGAAGCTTTTCTCCGAGGTGAAAACCATGATCGCTCCAGAGAACAACGATGGTATTGTCGGCTGCATCGCTGTTAGCGAGGCTTTTTAACAGCATGCCTACCATGTGGTCAACAAAACTGTTGGCAGCCAGGTAAGATCGCACGGCGTGTTTCCACTCACCACTCTCGACCATCCAGGAATGTCGCGGTGCTGTCGGGTTTAACGTCAGTTGTTTTGCGATTTCAGGAAGGTCATCACGATCGACGGTTACCGTCTCAGGCAACTGCAAGCTATCCAGGGGATACAGGTCGAACCAGCGTTTCGAGGCATAGATTGGTACATGGGGAAGGTGAAATCCCACGGCCAGAAAAAAAGGCTTCTCCCCGGCGGCCAGCTTGGGTAGTTCCTGTGCGGCCCACGCCGCTGTCTGGTAATCCCGCTGTTCTTCATCGGGGACGTCAACCTGGCCCCAGTCCCAGAGTGGGTGTGTCTTGGCCAGTGTGTACCGCAACTTTTCAGACCCTCGTCTCCAACCCGTCGATTTTTCAACATGATCAAACGAAGCAGTATCTGCTTTTCCGTGGAAAATTTTCCCCCGGGTTGAGACAAAGTATCCATGGTCGCGAAAGGTCTGAAACAAAGTTTGATCGCTACGCGTTGGTTCGACCGTTCGAAAGTTGGGTCCAAGAAAATACATGCCCGTTGTGGATGGCAGCTTTCCCAGAAACATGCTTACCCGCGAAGGATTACAAATCGGTGCCTGACAGTGCGCGTTTGAAAACAGCACGCCCTGTTGCGCCAAACGATCAATGTGGGGCGTTTGCACCTGGGGATGTCCGCCGTAACAACCTAGCCAGTCATTCAGGTCGTCAATCGAAATGAATAGCACATTGGGTCTGGTTGATTCTGACGCCAGCGTGGTCGTTATCAGAGCAAGGCTTGCAACAGCGAAACAAAGGGTTCTCATAAGTTTTATACGGCTGGAGGACATGGAGGAATCCATAAATGTTAGTCTGATGACCAACGCGATGCCTACCAGAATGACCGATTCTGTTGACATGACAGCCGGTGGCCTGAACTGGGTGCCTACCGGATCAGTGATCAGGATGCCAGCGGGGATTTTTTCGGGGCCGCAGCAGATACAGAATAATCATGCCCAGTCAGGGTCAACAGCGAGGACAACTCATGCAAGTAGTGATGGCATTTGATCAAGGGACGACCAGTTCCCGTGCGATTCTGTTTGATCACAGTGGGTCGATAGTCGGTGTCGCACAGAGGGAATTTGAACAGCATTATCCCGCGTCGGGTTGGGTCGAGCATGACGCCAATGAAATTTGGCAGACCCAATTGGCCGTCGGACGTGAAGTGCTGGATCAGACTGGTGTGTCGGCTGATGACGTTGTCGCGATTGGAATTACCAATCAGAGAGAAACAACCGTCGTCTGGGATCGTGCCACGGGTCAGCCCATCGCGAACGCCATTGTTTGGCAGGATCGTCGCACGGCGCCGTACTGTGATGCGCTGCGGGAGGCAGGACATTCTGAGCAGGTGCAGGCCAAGACAGGGTTACTGATTGATGCTTATTTCTGCGCCACCAAGATCCGCTGGATTCTTGACAATGTCCCTGACGCGCGGGGCAGGGCAGAGCGGGGCGAATTGGTATTCGGAACGATCGACAGTTGGTTGCTCTGGAACCTGACCGGTGGACGAGTGCACGCCACCGATGTCACCAACGCCTCACGCACCATGTTGTTGAATATCGAAACCTGCCAGTGGGATGATGACTTGCTCGACTTGTTCGGGATTCCAATGTCGATGTTGCCAGAAGTCTTGCCATCGAGCCATCTGTATGGTGAGTCGGATGCTGATTTGTTGGGGGCTTCGATCAAGCTTGGTGGGGCTGCAGGAGACCAACAGTCCGCTCTGTTTGGGCAAAACTGTACTGAGCATGGGATGGCCAAGAATACTTACGGAACCGGCTGTTTCATGTTGATGAATGTGGGTGACACGCCTGTGCCGTCCAAGAGCAAACTACTGACCACCGTGGCTTGCGGCCTGGATCAGGGCCGCCAGTATGCACTGGAGGGAAGTGTTTTTATCGCCGGAGCTGCCGTGCAATGGCTACGGGATGGCCTGCAGATGATTGACTCGGCGCCCGAGGTCGAGACGTTAGCGGCGAGTGTGTCCGATAGTGACGGGGTATACATGGTCCCCGCCTTCGCAGGTCTTGGGGCACCTTATTGGGATGCCTATGCACGTGGTGCAATTGTTGGCATCACACGCGGCACGACGCGTGCCCATATTGCCAGAGCCGCACTGGAGGGAATCGCATTTCAGGTGGCAGATGTTCTGGATGCCATGAAGACCGATTCGGGGATGCCGATGACAGAATTGCGAGTTGATGGTGGCGCATCAGCCAATGATCTGTTGATGCAGTTTCAGTCCGATATCTCCCAGGTTCCTGTGATTCGCCCGAAGGTCATCGAGACAACGGCTCTGGGGGCAGCGTTTCTTGCAGGTCTGGCCGTCGGTTTTTGGAACAGCACGACCGAAATCGCGAGTGTGTGGCAGACGGATCGCGTGTTCGAACCGTCGATGTCGGCTGACGAAGTTACCTATCGACGTGGTCGCTGGCAGGACGCGTTGGGTCGTGCCGGTAATTGGGAACCAGCCTCGTGAGTCAATCAGGAATGGATCGCGCGGATGCTCTGAAACGCTTTCATGCTCACGAGGGTGCGTGGGATGTGGTTGTGATCGGAGGTGGAGCCACTGGCGTGGCTGTCGCCATGGACGCAGCGATTCGTGGATTGAGTGTTGTTCTGGTCGAGCAGTCAGATTTTGGAAAAGGGACATCCAGTCGCAGTACCAAACTGGTTCATGGTGGGGTCCGTTATCTGCAACAGGGCAACATCACACTTGTCCGTGATGCCCTGAGGGAACGCACTTTACTGAGATTAAACGCACCACATCTGGTTCATGACTTGCCATTTGTGATTCCATGTCGAAGTTGGTGGCAGCGTTTTTTCTACGGAACGGGATTGAAGGTCTATGACTTTCTTGCCGTGGGCAACAGTTTTGGGCGCTCGCGTAATCTTTCGGTTTCCCAAACGATGCAAGCCGTGCCGGTGCTGAGCAGGGATCGACTCAAGGGTGGAGTTCTGTATCACGATGGCCAATTCGATGATGCTCGATTGTTGATCAGCATGGTGCGAACAGGGCATGATGCAGGGGCGTGTCTTTTAAATTATATGCGGGTGACCAGTTTGATTCGTGGTCAAGATCAACGCATTGAGGGTGTCTGTGTTTGTGATGCCGAGTCGGGAGAGGAGGCGAGAATCGAAGGCCGAGCTGTGATTAATGCTGCTGGGCCATTCAGCGATGCGATCCGCGCAATGGAAGATTCCACGCAGGAATCCATGATTGCACCGAGTCAGGGGGTGCATCTGGTTTTGCCACGTGCTCTTTACCCGGGCGCAACGGCGATGATTGTGCCAAAGACCTCGGACGGAAGAGTAATCTTCATTATCCCGTGGCATGAACATGTCATCATTGGGACAACCGACACGCCGATTGCCGAAGCCTGCCTCGAACCTAAGCCACAGCAAGACGAAATACAGTTTCTGCTCACGACTGCGGCTGATTACCTTGAACGAGCACCTGAACCCGACGACGTGCTTGGTTATTTCACGGGTGTGCGACCTCTGGTCAAGGGTGACAAGTCTGCACGAACAGCATCGCTGTCCCGTGACCATGTCATTCGGGTATCGACGGCTGGCTTGATCACGATCGCTGGTGGCAAGTGGACGACAGTCCGGAAAATGGCCGAAGATTGCGTGGATAAAGCGATTCAGTTGCACCAACTGAAGGCTCAGCCATGCAGCACAGAGAATTACAGGTTACATGGCGCGTCGGACAAAGTTGTTGTGACCGATGAACGTGCTGTTTATGGAACGGACCTTGCACATATCCAACAATTGGAACGAGACCAACCGACGCTGGCGAAACCAATGTCAGCCGCATTTGGCATCACACCAGCGCAAGTCATCTGGGCTGTACGGCAGGAGATGGCGCGAACTGTCGAGGATGTGCTGGCGAGGCGGACCCGGGCTTTATTTCTTGATTCCCGAGCGGCAGTTGCCATGGCTCCGGACGTCGCCGCTTTGTTGGCTGAGGAACTTGGCCATGACAGCGAGTGGTGTGAAAATCAGGTGAACGAGTTTCGTCTGGTTGCAGAAAACTATCTACCGGCGTCCTGAAGGGGCGCGAACGAAAATGACCGCTATTCACCGAGGGAAACATGAGTCCGTACGTTGCTGAATTCATTGGAACCATGCTGTTGATTCTGTTTGGAAATGGTGTCGTCGCCAATGTTCTGCTGACACGCACCAAAGGGCACGATGCCGGTTGGATTGTGATATCAGCGGGTTGGGGTGTCGCTGTGTATGTCGGCGCATTCTGCAGCTATGAGTATAGCGGTGCTCAACTCAATCCTGCTGTTACCGTGGCGCTCATGCTCCAGGGTGTTGAGACACTCTCGACAGGTGCTGGATACATTCTTGCCCAATTCGCAGGGGCGATGGTCGGAGCGACTCTGGTCTATCTGTTTTACCGCGAGCATTTTCATGTCACGTCGGATGCCGATGCCAAGCTTGCCTGTTTCTCGACGGCACCCAATATTCGCAACTCAGTCCAAGCTTTCTTTTGTGAGATGGTCGGGACCTTTGCTTTGATACTCCCGATTTTTCTGATCGCTGCCCCCGAGTTGGTGCACGGGACTGAGCCAGCTGCTTCGGATCCAACCTTGGGTTTGGGGTCCCTCGGGTTACTACCGGTGGGCTTGTTGGTGTTTGGGATTGGTATGTCGCTTGGCGGTACCACGGGATACGCAATCAATCCGGCTCGCGACCTTGGGCCGCGAATTATCCATGCGTTGTTGAAAATTCCGGGTAAGCGGGATAGTGATTGGAGTTACGCCTGGGTACCGGTTGCCGGACCGCTGGCAGGTGCGATTCTGGCAGCCTTGGTGTTCAAGTTGATTTCAATTTAGAACTCCGCCCGTTCCTTCCCCATCGGGAAGGAACTAAGAATGCCAAGCCGGGGATGCCAATCAGGGCCTATTCCACGCTGATGGGCAGGCTCGCGGAATGACTATTGAACTCAGGTGCGTACATGCACCGAATCTCGGCGACACCAGTCTGGTATTTGCCTCGCAGTTGTACACGGGTTGAATATTCAAAGACGTAGGTACCTTTTGGAAGGTAGTCGATGAAGAAGTGGCTGGCCGTGTCTCGGGTCGACTCGTAATAGGCGAGTCCATCCTGAAACTTGTAGCGAGACAGTACGTTGACTGGCTCTGTGCCACTGCCTCGGTAGTCTTTCAGGTGGATGTATTCCATGTCTCGATCGGTCCGCAGCACAACGCGGACTACAAGTTCATCACCTACCGCGACCGGACCCTTGACGGGTTCGAGTTCGGGGCCGCTGGCAGTGTTCTTTTTAATGAACAGTTCCTTGGTCAGTGTTAGGGGCGTGCCCTCATAGGCGGTGACCTTGGACATGTCCTCCATGTATTGCCAGTGGACACTTCCCCACGCGACGCCCTTGTCCTCTTTCTTGACGACGATGTTGCCCTGTTTTGCTTTGACATCCGAACCGACGATCCGAGCTTCGTAGAATCCAGTCCCCGCTTCGATGTCCTGCGGCTTGATCTGTTTTCCAGCCAGAGAGACCTGAACGATTTCATCAGATGCCAGCAGGTCGCTGCCACGCAGTAGCAGCGAGTAGACTGCATCAGCGGTCGCCTTGGTGGTTTTCCAATCCTGGGTCTGTTTCTGTTTGAGCAACCAGACTTTGCAGTCCTCGACTGATTTCTGATCGTTCATGACTTCGTCAAACGCTTCAATCATCATGGCCTGAGTTTCGATGGGTGCTCGGTACCACCACCAGGACAATTCGGTGTCACGCCAGAACATTCCCATTTCGTCATCGGTGACGGAATGCTCTTTGATGGAAGCCATGATTGCTTTGGCCGTTTCTGTTTCGTCAAGACGTTTCAAGGCAATGGCAAGATGTGCCTGCGATTGTCGGTAACCCAGTGCGAGCCAATGAGCTTTGGCCTGCGATACCCAGAAATCGAACGCCACTTTGTTTTGCTGTCCGACAGGTTGATCTTTCAGAAAGAAACTTCGACCGTACAGATAGAGTGCAATGGTTGAAGACAGATGGTTCCCGTCGCGGTTCTCGGGTTTAATTCTGTTGTATCGCTCCGTCGCCCAGGCATCGAGATGCGACAGCGATTTCAGGGCTGCCTTGACATCAACATCCACACCCAGGTGACGCATGCGGCCAAAACCGGTTGTGATGTACAGGGTGATGTAACTGTTGGACCGTCCCCCGGCAAACCACGGCCAGGATCCATCGGGTAATTGCATCTGTGAGATTTTCAGCAATGCCTTGCTTGTTTCCATATCGAGCCGGTTGTCATCAAAAAGGATTCCGACATCTCGGCGTGCCTGACTTTCACTTTGCGACTGTCGATACCAAGGGGTTTCCTCGATCATCAACGATTTCAGATCCTGGTTTTTCTGCAATGGACTGTCGAGTGCCGGGGTGTTCCGCCACTGTTCGAAAACGCGGTGGATTTTGGGATCACTGTTGGCAATGTGTCGTGCCAATGCGTTGGCATACAGTCGATTGAACGTTTGTTCGCTGCATTGGTACGGGTACTCCATCAAATACGGCAGGGCCATGACGGCGTACCATGACGGGTTCGAAGTCATTTGCACGGTCAGGGATTGGTGCTTCAATGACTTCGACTCACCCGATTTCAACAGCTTCTCAAACGTGAATTGATCGGTTGCTGGTCCTCGAATGGGCAATGGCAAGGACTCGGTGACAAGGATTCTTCGTGACAGAATGGGCAGATAACCAATCTCGCCATCATCGAGTTTTCCGGTAGATCCGACAGCCTTGTAGGTCAGGAAACCCAGATCGTCCGGAATCTTCAAACGCCAGGAGTAGGATTTGGATTCGCCAGCAGCGAGTTCGAATTGCTGGTTTGGCTTGTTGTTCCCGATCTTGGAGTCGACTTGTTTGTTTGTTCTCGCATCAGCAAAAGTCAATTGGACGGTGCCGGTTTGCTGTGTCGCTGATTGATTGCTGACCTTGACAGTAAACTCGATCTGATCTCCCTCACGCAGGAATCGTGGTGGGTTCGGTTGCACCATCAAGTCCTTGGCTGTCACCGTGGTACCGGTCAGGAACCCCGAACGTAGTTTTTGGTCATGGGCAAAGCCGAGGAACCGCCATTCAGTCAAGGCTTCTGGCATCGTGAATTCCATCCGAACAACGCCCTCGTCATCGGAGACAAGGTTGGGGAAGAAGAAGGCTGTCTCGTTCAAGTTTTTACGAATCGTGACCGAGGACAGATTCGGATCAGCCTTTTGGGGTGACTTGGTTTCGCCTTGATTGTTCTTGTCCGTGTTTCCCATTGACAACTTCTGATCCTCCGTCTCGGGAGCACCCAGCATGGCGCTCTCCGGCGCGGCGGCATCCATCGCCATCATTTCCATGCGTGCGCCACCACCACCTCGCATCATTTTTCTGCCTTTCGCAAAACTATTATTCACAAGACTACGACTGATTCGGGACGGCCAGTGACGATAGCTCAAATTAACAGTTTTTCTGGCGGTGTTCCGATGGTTGAAAATCGTTTGCAGATGCTTTTGCTGGTTTTGGAAGTAGGATTGCGTGTAAGACTGATCTCGTCGGAATCCAGTGATGGCAGAGGGCCATGAGTGAGGCAGATAAGCATCAAGCGAAGCGTCGTACATGGTGGCCACCATTTCGGCGACCCGCTTTTCCGCATCGGCACCCGTGATGATCGCCGTCCACTTCTCTTTTGCCCCAGGTTCCAGTTTGGATACCATGTGCTCCCATTTCACGCTCAATTGCTTATTGGTCCATGGCACACTCACGTATTGAGTGTGCACGTAGGAGCGGTTTTCGCGAACCATCGTTGTCCGGATATTGAATCCACCCCGCATGGCTTCATCGACTTGCTGCTTGATGACGTTTTGCGTAACGTTTGGTTTGGTCCAGTATTTCTGAAGTAGCTTGCCCTGATGCATGACTTCGATATAGGCCTTGGCACGGGCATAGCCACTGCCCCAGATGGCAAAGTATTCGTTCCCGGGTTCGATTGTTTGCGTCGGCGCGGCGTACAAGTTCGGGATTTTGATCGCCAGTTTGGCTGCTTTCGGGGCAAGGACCTGCAGTTGTGCTTCGGCGGTAACAGGAGCGCCATAGCGATCTTTGGTCTTTAATTTGACACGATAGATACCAGCACTTAACTCAGTAGCAACGTTTGTGATGCCATTGGCTGCCGTCTCAAAATCAAGCTCTTCCAGCATCTCGCCAACCGGCCACGAGTTCGGATTGGAAGGATCTGGTGTTCGCTCGACTGTCGGAGGGCCATAGTAGCGTCCTGAAAGAGAGGCACGCGTTACTTTGTCCGGCTGGACAACTTCATAGACCTGAAGGGTACCACTAGCTGCTTGAGGTTCACCGTCGAGCGTTGTGGTTCGGATGCTGAGTTCAATGGCTTTGTCGGCGGTCAACCACTGCGGCGGAGTGATGGATGCAGACAGGGCAGTGTATCCAACGTTGACATTCCGATCGCCGGAACGGGTTTCACCGGTGCTGTCTGTGACGTCGGCATGAATGGTATAGCGGAAGGTAGGTTCTGATTCCTTCAATACCTGAAGGTCGGGAGTGGCTTTGAACGTGATGTTAAACTTGCCATTTGCGTTGGTTGTTGTTGTGCCGTGAGCAATTTCCTGGCTGCCCCCCTGTTGCGGCGGCATCCACCAGCATCTGCTGAACCACCAAACTGGATATTGCACATTCCGCACGACTCGCCAAGTGACTTTGGCATCATTGATGGCGGCGCCAGTGTAGGCGTTGGCAGAGCCAGCGATCTGAACATCAGCATTCAATTTGGTTGCCTGTTCGGGTGCTTCCAGTTCGACTTGAAACTTGGGACGCTTGTATTCTTCGACTGTGACAGCGGCAGAGCCAGTCGGACCGTTCTGAACCCGCAGCATCATTCTTCCCATCAGTCGATCACGGGGAGCCGTAACACTGCCATTGAAGCCACCGTAGTCGTTGGTGCGGTGTTTCTTAAGTTCTATTTCCTTCCCGTTGCGGTCACTGAATACAAGAGTGACATTACGCTTATCGAGGGTGTGATAGTCGTTCGTCGCGGTATCAAATGACATGCAAATGCCCTTGTACTGGATCGTTTGTCCAGGGCGATAAATCGATCTGTCCGCGAACAACATTGTCTGTTCACGCTTTGTCTGCGGCTTGTTCTTGTAGGAGGTTATGCCAGTGAAGGTTGCAAGAGACTGATCTTCGTGGTTTACCAGAAACATGATCTGCTGACGGTCAGGCACATTCACTTTGAAGAGCCCATCGGGGTCCGATGTAGCATTGGGAAGGGCGATGTACCGGTTGCGTTCCCGACGCCAGACTTGGACAGTCGCTTCACCAATCGGGTCGCCCGTTTTAGCATCCAGCACGAATCCGTCCAGAAATCCCCGGCCTGGATTATTACGAATGATAACCGCCAGTTTGCTTTCCCAAACTTCACAGAATGAAATCTGGTTATCCGTTTCGCTGAATGCTTTGTTGTGACTTGCGATCAGGTAATACGACCCACTGGCAAGATCATCGGGCGATGGAATACGTTCGAGACGCTCTTTGTAGTCCTCAGTAGCGGGCAAGTCAGCGGACCAGGCAAACACTGGTTTTCGAGCTAGAAGGTCTTTGCGTGCATTCCCATCGAGTTGTTCAGGGCTCCAGCGGGATGCTTTGATATAGTCATCGAAACGATAGGGCACCATGCGAAAGTAAATTTTGGTGGCGTTGCGATAGTAGACATCGATCGTGGGTCGAGGATCATTCCATACACGTTCGGTGGTGACGCGAATTTGCCACGCCTCGATGGACTGGATCAAGTTGAAACAACTTCGGCCGCCAATCGAATCCGGAAAACGATTCATCCCGGTGGTGGCAATCTCATGAGCTTTGACGAAGTCGCCTTCACCCTGAATGACAGTTGCCAATTGATGCAGTGCACGGGACGAGATGACACTGTCGGCATGCTGATCCGCAAAACGAACAAGAGCAGCTTTGTAACGCGACGTTTTTTCTTCACCGAAGGCTTTGTTGTGACCAAAACGTAACCGCGCCAGATCGTTGTCCAGAAAAGCTGACTGCTCGGCGTCTGCTTTGTGAAACGCTAGAAGTTGTTGGTAAAGTTTGATGGCACGGAGAGTTAACGAAGACTTGTCGTTGGTTTCCGGATTCCAATTGATAAAATCAGCCGTTGAACCAAAGACAGGGCTCTCTGCCGCCAGATCGAAAGCATCCTGTTGCCGATTGCCAGCCTGTGCTCCCGAAGCATAAAAGTCGATGGCATTGTGAGCTAGGAAATCGAACAGGGTGGGGCGATAGGAATCGGGTGCCGTACCTTTCTCGAGCAACTCGTCATACGTCGCAATGGGAATGGCTTTCAGCTTGGCGGGTTGTGCGAGCGCTTTCTGAAATTGGGTGTCGATTTCCGACAGGATCTGGGTCAGGTCCCAAGTCGTGATGTCTTTACCCGGGGGAGCATCGACTTGGGTGCGGTTCATGAATCGCCATTGATTTTGTTGAAAATAATTCCAGAACCAATTGGCGAGGATGGCATCCATCGCTGGTTTCATCTCGTTGGGCGCTTTTTTAATCGCGGCCCGCATTCGTGTGATTTTTTCCTCAGCCTTTCCTCCCTGAATGTCGCCTTCCAGCGAAATTTTCATGGCGATCGCCTTGATCGCCTCGTCGTAGTTCTTGCTTTTCGTGGCCTGCTGGATGATTGGATCCAGTTTCTCAATGGCGGTTTTCGGCAGTCCACGGTTCATCGCATCCTGCACCTGTTTCCAGTCTGCCTCGTTGGGTGAAGCAGCCAGCAAAATGGAGATACCAAGCAGTGCAGCCAACGTGGAGAGTAATTTTCGGGAGCGAGACACTTTGGTGAACCTTTGGGGAAAAGCTGAGAATTCGGCTTCGCCGAATGATCTGGCAATGGTCAGTTTAGGCTTTCTCACCGATGAAAAGAGCCGGGACTACGATTTTGAGCCGTGATTGAGAACGCTAAAGACGAGTTTTTGAGTACTAGCTGAGGTGACCGGACACAAAGTCGGCTAGCGACGCGTAAAAGTCAACGAGCGTGAAGGTAGGTTCTTAGGAAAAAAGTCCCCGGCTTGCATGTTTTGTCTGCGATTCGGATTCATCTTGTGATGTCATGAATCGGTCTGGTTTCAGGCCCCGGGCCTGAACAAGAGCCTTCTGAGCCGAAGTGGCGGAATTGGCAGACGCGCCGGATTCAAAATCCGTTACTCCCGTTAGTCACTTGTCGTAGTGACAGCAGACCAAACACCGTAAGTGAGCCAACAACAATTACTTACAACTTCTTGTTGCTGAATGTTGCTCGTTTAGCAGAACTAGAGTACGACTTATTTTGCCGTACAGTTGCTGTACAGCTATCTCAAACTCCTGCTTCCTTCTTCTTGCGGCTCTGTGCGGTTGCTGCACCTTTTATTACTAATCTTGATACTTAAATACATTGTCAAACTGCATTCTTTATAGTGGGAGACCTAAATTACACTCAGGTTCAATCTGAGAAGTTTAGCCAATACACGCGCCGACAACATGCCGCCTTCACACATACCACCATGGCGAAATCAAGAGAGGCAAGTACCCAACAATTTTGGACAAAAAAGCCCCCACCATCTAATCAGACTAGACAGAAGTTGAAGCATTATCGCCCCTTTTGTCTCTTGGTATGGAGCAAAAAATGCAAGCCTAAGTATGTTGTTGATCCTGTAGTTGGATGAATGTGTTTCTTAATTCTTTGCAACTGGAAATATATTATGAACGTAATAGTTTATGACCCAGCGGGTAAATGTGCAGGCAAGGTCAAAATGGAGTCCTTTGAGGAATTGGGGCAGGAGGTTGAGAGGCTCATAAAGGAAGGATCCTTAAAGGAGAATTACTACCTAGAGTGCCAACGAGGATTCCTCCAGTATCGCTGGAAAATCCGCATGGGAGGCGAAGGGCTGTTTCTAGAGAAAATGGCATCTGGATCTAGAGGCCAACCAAAAACTCCGGGGAAACCACCACTCGCTCCATATCGAGACGGGTGGGTTCCAGAGGAAAGTAATTACCAGACACAGTTTGACATATCGACGGCTTGGTCTGGCTTTTGGTATTTCGTTGCAGCAGCGAACCTGTTGATCGCTCTAGTATCACTATTCGCCTTCGTTTCAGGCAGTTCTCTCGCTTTTGCATTCTGTATTTCGTCTTCTTCCACTGCCATTTTTTCCCTTTTCTTTGGCTGGATCAGCGAAGTTGCTAATCACATTCGTTGGTTGCTCTCTGAGCAACTGAAAGAACTCAAGCGGCCACAGAGCTAAAAAGCCAAGACGAATTCGTCCGCATGTATTGAAAGACTGGATCGCTTTCATACTCAAACATCACCAACTTCCTTACCTCAATCCAATCGGACTCGTATCTCTTTGAGATACTAGGCACAACGAACCAGCAAATAGGTCACTGCACAACAATGTCTGACTTTTGCCGTAATACTGCCGTAAAAACGAAGGTGGACATTGAATCCCATCCCCTAGAAGAACCGAAAAACGCCATCTATACTGTGTTTTTGACCATTTGCCGAAGTGGCGGAATTGGCAGACGCGCCGGATTCAAAATCCGGTGAGGGCAACCTCATGTGGGTTCAAGTCCCACCTTCGGTACTCCAGTGAAACACTGGATTAACAAAGGGTTCACGGTACGATTCCGTGAGCCCTTTTGTTTTGGGCTCTCCTGAAACGCGACCACCAGGGTGGTTGCGTGGCAATTGAAGGAGAGAGTGATGGCTGGGTTGGAAGGAATTCGAATGGGAGGCCCCTGACCCGAAGTGGGCGGTTGAGGCTCCGTAAGATGTTGTCACTCGATGTTGTCACTCGATGTTGTCACTCGATGTCGTCACTCGATGTCGTCACTCGATGTCGAATGCGGGATCGTCCCGCAATCGTTGGAAGATGGCGTAGGGTAAGGAACGCTCATGCCACTGGTCGAATTCTTTGACGCGATACACAGGTTCGGCACCAAGTGTGACGGTCAATTTATTGGTATTGAAGCGAGTAAAATATTCGGCAGCTCGAATCGTCGTCGATTCACTGGTCGCATACCAGAGGACGATCGAATGAGGGCTTCGCGTCGTGCTCCGATGCGCCCTTAACACACGATCGCGCGACGTGGCCGAATTCTGCGGTAAGTCATTGTTTAAGGGATCGGCTGTCCCGCGCGCGTTTTCTTCGTTCGTTGCGGAAGAGCACAAGAAAAGCCGCCCGAACCAGATCCGCCAAAAACGGAACAGGATCAGTCCACGAGAACAACGCATAGACCTTACGCCCACGCAGCGATCTGAACCAATCCAAGAGAGAGATCTCGCCTTTGCGCCAGTAATGGAATCCTGACATCATGTCGCGGCGCAAAAATACCCATTTTGTTCCGCGGTACGCTTGTTCTCGCTGCACTGGTAGCGGTAAACCCGCGAGATCACAGTACATCGTGTAGAGCAGTTCGACGCCACTACCTTCGGCCAACCCACATCGTCCGGTCGCGCGCCCAATGTTCGGCTCGACAATGAGTTGTTTACTGGAGACTGCGTCGCGTTTAAATTCGACTTCGCCCAAGCCATGAAACTCAAAATTCTGGAAAAGCTGCAGCGTTGTCCTTAGGATGTCGTCCGCCCGGCACTCTTCGTTCAAGCTGCCATCACCGGTAAGTGGTGGCCACTGTCGCAACTTACGGGACACGAACGTAACAAGAGGCTGCCCGTCGCTGTTCATGTAGCAGTTGCACGTATAGTGATCCTCGTCAGCACCCTCTATCCATTGCTGTACTATTAGCGCCTCTGCATACGGTCTGAACTGGTCATAGAACGACAGTAAATCTGCGCCACCATCAACCTTCATTGCTTTTAGATGGGTCTTACTGAGCCAACGCCCCGATTTGCTGTCAGGCGGCTTCACGGCACATGGAAATGCAAGTTCTTCTGCAGCCTTTTCCGCGTCCTCGCGGGAGTAGAGGATACGCGTTTCTGGAACGGGCAGGTTGTTCTGCTGCGCGTACGTGAAGAATCGAACCTTGTCGGTTAACAATTCAACCGACTCAACCGATGGCAACGCCAAAGCGTACCATTTGCTGAGGTGGTCTCGGTGGCGCGAGAGCGTTACTACACTCATGTCATTGCATGGAACGATGATCGGCCTGCCATCCAGTTGCGGTCCCAGCGTGACAAGCGTATCCAACAGTGCTTGGCCGCTTGTGTCGGACGTAATGATTCGACGACACGCACGACTTCGTGCGCCGTAGGATTTTGGGTTTTTGGCGATACCGATCACGGTCACATGATGTCGGGCCAGTGTGCGCGCCGCATAGACGCCCCGCAGATCATCCATTCCAACGACGACGGCCGGTGGCAATTTCGGGTTTGAGCGACGGCTAATCATGACTTGAACTTTGGTGTGTCTAGCGGAGACGTTCCAAGCACGATGGGGTAACGTTGGAGCTCTCTCAATCACGCCGCAAAATGTCTGCGTGCGATGCCAATTACTTGCGAAACAGTTTCTTCAGGGCCCGTCGAAATGTGTTTGTGATTTCACCTAGGAACGGACCGGGGTCGCGCCATGAGAACAGCGCGTAGGACATGTCTCCCTGGATGGATCTCCACCATTCCAGGAATTTCAACTCGCCACGCCACCAATAGCTCAGGGATGACATTGCGTCGCGGCGGATGTTCATCCATTTCCGTCGCTCAAAAGACTGAATACGTTGTTCTGGAGGTGGAAGTCCCTGAGCATCACAATACAAAGTCAATAACAATTCCACACCACATGCTTCGGCATGTGCACTACGCCCGGTCGGCCGGCCGATATTTGCCTCGATGATATAGAACTTGCCGTCGCAAGCGTCTTGTTTCATTTCCAGCGAACAAAGTCCACGGAATTGAAGTTGCTTCAATAAACGACGGGCAGTTTCACGCACCTCGTCCTGCCTCACTTCCTCTGCTAGACATCCCACACCGGTGCGAGGCGGCCATTGCCGCAGTTTTCGCGACGTGAATTCAACCAGCGGTTCTGACTGAGCGTTGTAGTAGCCAAGGCACGTGTAGATTGACGAGTCGTTTCCTTCTACCATTTCCTGAGCGATCAAGATGTCAGCTGCATCACGATAGCGTTCGTAGAGCTCTCTGAGCACCGTTTCATTGTCGGCTAGGAACGCCTTGATATGAGTGACGGCTTGCCATCGTAGTGACTTACTGTCCACAGGCTTAATAATGCAGGGGAACCGAAGTTGCCTAGACACCTCGTTCAGATCATCAGGGCCGCGTAATAGTACTGTCTTGGGCACCACGTAATCATTTGCTTCGGCAAATTCGTAGAAGCGGGCTTTGTCCCTGATAAGATCAATCGTGTCCGCATGGGGCAATGCCAAGTGGTACAGACCGGCAAGTCGGTCACGATGCTGCGAAATTAGCGATACGACCGTGTCAAAACACGGAATCAAAACAGCTTTACTTGTTAATGATTCTCCCAACTCAACAAGTTTGTTGATGACATCGTCGCTGTCTGTATTGGCAACCAGAATCTTCCGACACGTTCTGGTGCGTGCACCCACCGACTTTGCGTTTTTCGCAAGGGCAATCGTTTTGATCCCATGGCGAGCCATCGTTCGGGCGACGTGGACGCCCCGCTCATCATCGATGCCGACAATGACAACCGGCGCAGAAAAATCACTGTTCCGTTCTTGCAATACCCGTGCAGCTTTACCTTGGGATTGCATATCAGGGATCAACTGACGGTGTGTTTTTTTGGAGAGTTGAGTGGACGCTACCAGCGAGAACACTGCTTCATGTTGCCCCGTGGGTGCAGCAGCCAAACACCCAGGCATCTTGACTACTTAGGTCGTCGTGGGCTTCAAGAGCTTCTTCGATATTCTCCTGTAGCGACGACGATCTGGCGTCCAGCACTCAATTGTTTCCAACGCCCATAATTCGGCGGACGTCAGATCTGGGTGCCAGAAATCGAAAATCAGGACGCTACGTTCGCCCTGGCCACGTATCCAGACTTCGTGTTCAAAAGAGTCATCAAAAACAAGGATTTCGTGGCCCTCATCCCACTTGTGCAGATGGTCCCCAATCCGCATCTCACAACCTTCCGGCACATCCAGACGTAACTGCAAACGCAACTTTGTGTTGGTTGGGCCACAATGTGCCGGAATGTGCGTGCCCGGGGCGAGCAACGAAAAGTAAGCTTGTCCGACGACGCCCATGCCGGGCACTGAACCGGTTGCCTTAATCGATTCGGGAAAGAACTCGCGAATCCCAACGTTGGGATTGCCTGCGGCATGCAAGTACAAGATGTTCCACTTGCCAACAGCATTGAGTCGCTGGTGGTGAACCATCAATTCGGCGTTTTGTCGATAGCCATTAAATTCGCTCCGAATGACCTCGCGGCTTCGCAACAGTTCAGGGACGAATTCAAATTCGTTGGGATCCCAGACAGGTTGGGCACGCAATCCGGGAAAATACCGACGAGGTCGCTGCAGAGAATTGGGAAAGTGAGGTTTGCGCCGGCTGAATGCGTACTCGAAGTATTCCTTGAATCGCCCCAAATCGGTCCAAGAATACTCGGATTGCTCGACCGCCTGGTCGAAAAAACCTTTAGCCCTGTGATAGAGATAGCGATCTCGCACTGCCCGTGCAGGCACTTTCAGAACGTCATACACACGGCGACGTAACGGCTTGCGATATTCATATGTTTGTTCCGCGGCCACAGCGATTCCACCAAGTTTTTGCGAAATTAATGCCTTTTGCCCACGTGTGACTCATTGGACGCGGCAGCCTACCATTGTAAGCACCACCAATTCGTTTCCTAGCCACGGCCTCACCTTTTCCGAACATCGATCAACTGACTGATGCGTCGACTTTGAATAAACTACGGGCAGAAAGCTACTGCGTCAAAAAGAATCAGCGATTCAACGTCATTCCGAGCCCGGACTCAAACATCGGATCGGTGAATAAGTGACCCAACTCGCGACACAGCAAGGTTGGGGAACGCCGAATCATCGCGGAGGCTGACTTCACAGCAAGCGATTCTCCGATAAATACATGCGGCTTGCCAGCGATACTGACATCACAAATCTCTTCCTCATCAGCACCCATTTCCGTTTGAACCGACACAGTCCTGCGTTTATGGCATGGCTCACGCCAAAATGAAAAAACTGGCATTTGCGTGCTGCTACTTACATGGCATTGAAAAACAAAAAATCATTTGGGCGAAGTCCCAATGCGGAAGGATCGGAAGCCCCGTACTTGTACATCATTGTTCTGTCGTCAGTAATGAATATGGCAGCGGCCACGGGCAGACGTCCGGCACGCACAATGCCGACAAATTCAGGACTGCTTTCGATTATCATTGAGTGCCAACGACGAAAGCAGATCCTGGTCTGAACCGGCAGGCCCAATCTTTTTCTCGTCACGACGTGCAGTCGATAGAACCCATCAACCGATTGCATGCGGGTGCATCGTTTATGCGAATTGCGGACGGCAGTATCGGCAGTCAGCCCTGCATCCCGTGCGACAGACTGATTGACAATTGGTGCGTCACGTTCGTGACGTGCGTCAAAAGCACGCTGAAGTGTTTGCTCCGCTTGACGATGCGATGCGTCTGGATCGACTCTGTGAGTTGAATGTGATCGGACGTGCACTTAACGTTTGTCACACCACGATTGTTCAGGAAGCCTGAGAGCGAGGCCAGTCGCTTGCGGTCCATGGTTGGATCTACCGTATTAAAAACGGCTTGCTGAACGATCGTGGACGTTACCATCTCGGGAACAGACGAAATCGCGGAAGCGTATCGAGTTGCTACGGACCCGAGCACTTAACGCTATCGCGTCTAGCCTGTCAGTTCGGAGCCAGGTCTCACTCGAGCGATCAAGAACATCAGAAAATGATTGTGTCGTCCTCCCGTGCCGCTCTGTCGGGGAACGTGACCAGCGAAGGTACCGTCAATATGCCCAGCCGACGTCCACGCTCGTTAGAAATCCGGAGTTCACACACGCCGCGAGGATGAATCTTAGACGACCTTCGGTGCCGAGCAGTAAGGCCTAGCTGCCTCGTCGGCAAGGATGCGGATCGTCTCATAAATCCGTGCGGCGTGAGATGCGTCAAGAAAGGACCGTTATTCAGATTCCCATACGGCAATGAGTCCGAGGTTGGGTGAAAACACGCAAGATCGCGGTATTAATTGAATCTTTCGTGCGGTTATAATTTGATGGACCGGCACATCTTTAGCACCGTCCCCTGAGTTGGCCTCCAATCCCCGAGGAGCTTTCAGTAATTTGTCTTCTTCTTATGTTCAAGTCATGCTCGAGCTGATCGAGGAGAGCAAATGACGAGTTGGAGTCAGGCCATCGTGTTCTTCCAGTTGACTTTGCTGTGTCCGCTGGTCGCTTTTGGGGCTACGCCGATCGCGCCAGGCACGGACGAGTACGATGCTCGTGTGAGGCCGTTTTTCAAAGCGTACTGCATCAAGTGCCATGGTCCCGATAACAGCAAGGGTGGGCTGACATTGCACACATTGGATGGCGACCTGGCGTCGGGACGGGGGCTTGAGCGATGGGAGGATGTGCTCGAGGCGTTGGAATCTGTCGAAATGCCGCCGGAGGACGAGCCTCAGCCGGACGAGGCCGAACGCAAGGTAGTCACCGACTGGATCAACAAGGGCCTGGGCATCTACGTTGAAAAAGCCAGCAGGGAAGCCCCGGCCACCACGGCGCGACGGCTTACCAACTTCGAATACGAGAACACCATGAGGGATCTTCTGGATGTCGACCTCAACCTCATCCAGGACCTCCCAAAAGACCCGCTCAAACCCTACCACTTCAACAACACTGCCGAGTTCATGCTGCTCGGCCCGGAACAAATCGACCGATACCTGCAAGTCGCCCGCACCGCCATGGCCAGTGCGATCGTCGATCCCGAGAAACCTGAAACCCACAAGTCTCGACAGGAATGGGATTCCGGGGAATCCAACAAAGGCTTCGCCAAAAGCCTCAATCGCAACGAGATTGCTATCCAGAACTCACGCCGTGGCACCCCGGGCCAAGGCATGGGCGTCAGAGATTTCCCCAGGACGGGTGAATTCCGCATCCGCTTCCAAGCCTCCGCCGTCTTCCCCAACGGAGCCACTGAACTCCCACTCCGCTTCGTCATGGGCTACAGCCTCAATATCAATAGCTCAACCCAAGAGGTCACCCCCGTCGGTGTTGTCCACCTGCGTAGCCCGCGCGATAACCCGCAAATCTACGAACTGGGTGGGCGTATCGAAAACTATCCCGTTCAGTTAGGCAAGGTTCACAAAGGCAAACGTCGGCCGGACACGTTGACGATCACCCCCCAGAACATTTACGACGACGGCACCCTCAACGACGACAATCGCTTCCTCTACTGGCCGCGCCAGCCAGATATGCCACGCGCCGTGATCGACTGGATCGAATTCGAAGCTCCGATCACCGAAGTTTGGCCACCAGAGCACCACACCCGCATCCTGTTCGATTCACCCCTGCGTCAAAGTGAGCCCAGGAAATACGTCCACGAAGTCCTCTCGCGTTTCATGTCGCGCGCCTACCGCCGCCCTGCCACCACGGAGGAGGTGAACCGGTTCTTGAAGGTTCATGATCTGTTGAAACCGGAGTTAGGCACCATCGAGGCCACCATGCGAGAAACCCTCGCGATGGTGTTAGTGACACCCCAATTTCTGCTTCACACCAAAGCCGACGGCGAAGTCATCGGCCATGAGTTCGAACTTGCCTCCGCACTCTCCTACTTCCTCTGGGGCAGCATGCCGGACAAGGAGCTCATTGAACTCGCGTCGAGTGGTGACCTCAACGATTCCGCCGTGCTCGCCAAGCAGGTGCGCCGCATGCTCGCCGACCCGCGCTCAAACGATTTTGTCTCGAACTTCACCAACCAATGGCTTAGTTTGCCGAAAATGAAAACCGTCCCGATCAACCGGGACCTCTTTCCCAGATTCCTCTACTACGTTGAAGCCGGAGAACGCGCCGGCACGGAAAAGCCTTACATCCCGACGATCCGCGACCACATGATCGATGAAACCGTCGCGTTCATCGCTGAGCTTATCCGCCGCAATGCCAGCGTGACCAATCTAGTCGATTCCGATTTCGCCATGCTCAATCAGCCGCTCGCGGCTCACTACGGCGTCGAGGGAGTGGAAGGGCATCGCATCCGCCCCGTTCCGATCAAACCCGATCACCACCTCGGCGGCCTGCTGACCCACGGTTCGGTGCTCATTGGTAATGGTACCGGTTCCGCTCCCCATCCGATTTACCGCGCCGTCTGGCTGCGTGAAGCCATCCTCGGCGATCAGGTGAAAGCACCGCCTGCCGAAGTTCCCGCCCTCACTGACTCGGCAGGCGATTCCGCCGAGCAGGCCCTCAGCATTAAGGACCTGCTCGCCAAACACCGCACCGTGGAAAGCTGCAACGACTGCCACGTCCGCCTCGACCCCTGGGGCATCCCCTTCGAGCGTTACAACGCCATCGGCAAATATCAGCCCTTGGTCCCCAAAGAGGGGACCCGCGTCCGTGGATTTGATAAAAAGAAGGACAATGACCTCGCCGGCTACACCGAATACGTCGAGAGCGTCAACATGCAGGAAGTGCAAGCCAACGCCCGGGTCCCGCACGGCCCCAATGTCGATAGTATGCCTCAACTCAAAGCTCACCTGCTCAAGTCACGCAAGCACGACATCGCCGAGAACGTCATCCGCCGCCTGCTCACCTATGGCATCGGCCGCGAACTCAACTACCGCGACCGCTCTGATGTCGAAAAAATTCTCTCTCTATCCAGAGAAAACGGTTTTCTTCTCCAGGACATGATCGTTGCCATCTGCCAAAGCTCCACCTTCCGTGGCGCCACCAACAACAAGTAATGAAACACAAGAAGTAATGAAACACAAATCCTGGCACCTTGACCGGCGCGAACTCCTCAAGGGTGGAGGCGTCGCACTCGCACTCCCGCTTCTCAACGGCATGGGCAAGGCCATGGGCGCCATGTCCAAAGCACCCGGAGAGGGCGGGATGCCCAAACGGATGTTAGTGAGTTACTTCGCCTACGGTGCCTACATGCCAGACGGCCCGTCGGGTGTCCCTGCCCGGAAAAAAAACGACCCGAAAAACGAACACCACCAGTGGAGCTGGTGGCCGTGCAAGGATGCCGGTCCACTGAGCTTTAACAAATCCTCCGCTCCTTTCGCTCTTCTCAAAGACAACATCTCGTATCTGCGCGGACTCGACCACGCTGGCGGCTGGAAACTCGGCGGCCACAGCTCTGGTGACGTCTTTGCCACCGGCGCCGACATGATGGGGGCGGAAAAAACCAACAACATCTCCATCGATCAAGTCGCTGCCCAAAGGCACGGCCACAAAACCCGCTACTCAGCACTCGTGCTCGGTACAGAAGGTGGCACCGGCTCTTACGGCTCCTGCAAAACGCTCTCACACCGAGGCCCAGGACGCCCAATTCTGTCGATGCACAAGCCCCAGGAAATCTTCAACCGACTGTTCAATCCCTATGCCGGCAAAGGTGTTGAGCAAGTCCGTGCTGGACTGAAACGCGATGCTAGCATCCTCGACCTCGTGCTCGAACACAGCCAAAGCTTCAAGAACCGTCTGGGACGACAGGACCAGGGGAAGGTGGATGAATACCTCGACTCGATCCGCGCTCTGGAACAACGGGTGGAACGTACCAGTAAGTGGAGCCACCAACCACTTCCCGAGATCGACACCAAAGGACTGAACCTCGAAGTCTCTCACAAAGACCCGGAGGAATACATCCGCTGCATGTATGACCTGATCTACCTCGCCTTCCAGACCGACTCGACTCGCTTCGCCACCCTGATGCTCGAAAGCGAACAATCGTCCAGCAGCGAAATGTGGAACTACGCCACCTACGTACTCGGCTACAAAGGTGCCACCCACGACATCGCCCACAAACGGCCGGCTGACTACTCCGGACAGTGGGACCAGTGGCGCGCCAAACAACACGCCTACTTCCTCCAACGCCTGCGCGACACTCCCGAAGGCGACGGCAACATGCTCGACCGCACCCTCGTCCTTTGGGGCTCCGCCCACCCGCACGCGTCCCACAGCACCAAGAACTACCCGATCCAACTCGCCGGCGGCAGCAAGCTCGGATTCCGCCACGGCCATCTGCACGAGTTTGTCGGCGCGAAGAAGGTCCCGCTGACCAACCTGTTTGTCTCGATGCTCAACGCTGTCGATGTTCCCGTTAAGAAGTTCGCCGATAGTACGGGGCCAATGACTGAGGTGCTAAGGTGAGGAACACCTCGACTCACTCGGAGTTACGTGGGGTTTTTAATTGCATTCGCCGCTGAATACTTTAAGCGGGCCACTTCTGACAGGTCTCTAGGGCAGATTTTTTTTGATGATAGAGACGACCTGATCAGCCAGTTTGTTAGAGCCTTCCGCCGTGTAGTGGACGTTTGCAGGACGCGTTGGTATCCCTTCGGTTGATATCTGCCAAAGTGGATTGGTTTGGATGTCACCAAGTTCTTTCATCACCTTGGCTGCGATCTCATTGTACTTTTTGCTATCACCAACTACTCGACCTTTTGCCCCTTTTGGAACAGGAGTCGTTTCACACCAGATCACAACAGCGCCAGTTTTTTTCAACCGTTCAGCGATCTTCTTAAGGTTGGCTTCATATTCGGCGGGGGGAACTTGTTGATGAGATTTTGAGTCTTTGGGATCCGCCAGATTCCCATTGTTGGCACCCATGTATTTAAGATCGTGCAGGCCATGATTGAAATGAATGACGCTCCACTTTCGATCACCCAACCATTTATCCAACTCCGCTACACCTTTGGTCGTGGGGCCACAGTTGGTTTTGGGACGAAAGACGTTAGCCGTGCCTGCCATTTTCTTGCGGACCGGCACCGTATAGCCCATGGAGATGGAGTCCCCGATCAACAGAACATTTGGCAAGTCTGGATTGATACCGGGTTCAGTAACAATCTTCTGGGCGAACGAGTCTGAATAAAGACAGACAACGACAGCGAAGCTCAATACAGAACGAATCATGACGGAAGTCCTAGGAAGCTGGAGGCAAAATGACTACAGGAAATATAGCAAACAATGAATCCCAATATCAATTTTCCATGGCATGGTACTTGCTCACTGGAAAGCATGAAGTTTGTCACCAAAGGCAGGGAGCCAGATGACTTAGCAACGACTGGAAACGTGTTGGCAAGGTGATACCTGGGTCATTAGAGCAAGGCTGCGATGATGGCCAGACCACAGGGAACGCACAGGCATGCCCCTAATGATTTCCAACGTGGTTCATCAATTTCACCAAATTCGATACTAAACAAAATAAGGTTAGTCAGAATCGCTAACAGGTCAGCAAAAACGGAAACTGGCATCCATTGGTGACCTGCCAGATCAAGTGCCGCGGCGAGTGTCAGCAGCAACAGAGGAAGGATTGGAAATCGTATTGCGTTGGGTCTCAGTGCGGCGTTTTTGGCCGGAGATCTGAAAACGTCTGCCGATTGAATTTTCTGTTTGTTAAGACTCTCTTTCTGCTTGCGGCGGTATGTTGTGATGCACCCGTCGCCTGAACACACCGTTGTGTTCTCAGAGGACGTAAAAGTGGAGCGAAGACTCTTTGACATGCTTGAATGGCGTGGCCGTAGTGCAGGTTTAGAGGCGGACGAGGGGGTTGATCCAAATTGCTTTTATTCGAGTCTTGATTGCGTATGCCAGTTTTTACTGGGCCCTCTGACGATCATTCCTCACGAACTGCGCGAATTCTGGTGCGGTGTGTGTCCCCCCCCGAAAAAACGCAACCCCGCAGCAGTGGGAACATCGTTGCTGTCACTTTCGTGCTGCGATCCATGCCGTCGGCATCGGGTACGCTTGAAAGACCGGAGAGAAAATACCCTGGCACTGAAAATAGCTCGAGTATTTATCAGGAGGGGCATCGCGGGAATTGTGGCACAATGGTTGAATAATTGAGCGTGCGTTGATCCACCCATTACGGTTCCAAACCGGGAAGCATTATGTCGAGTTCGAGTAAGGCCCAGACATTTGATTGTGTCATCATCGGTGGTGGTCACAACGGGTTGATTGCGGCGGCTTACCTTGCGAAGAAGGGAAAGCAAGTCTGTGTCTTGGAGCGGCGGCCCATGTTGGGGGGGTGCAGCGTTACCGAGGAACTATGGCCTGGTTACAAAGTGTCGACCGCGTCCTACGTTGTCAGTTTGCTGTTGCCAGAAATCATTTCCGATCTGCAACTCAAGCAGAACGGTTTGGTGATCCTGCCTCGCGTCCCATCGTCGTTCACACCGATGCGGGATGGTCGGCATCTGATGTTGGGGGCTGACAAGAAACAGAATTTTGAGCAGATTGCTGGTTTCAGTAAATCGGATGCAGAATCGTTCTCGCGTTACGAGCAAGTACTCGAGGATGTCGCGATGCATTTGGAACCGGTTCTGAATCAAGCCGCGCCCGACTTACTGCCTCTGCCAAGGAGTTGGCGTCGGATTGGCATGGGGAAAAAATTGAGGGATCTCAAGAAAGGCTGGGCGCTTCGTAAGGCGTTGGCTGCCATGGAAGAGACAATCCCGGAAGGGATTGAGTTATTGACCGCTGCAGCGAGACCCGTGTTGGAACGTTGGTTCGAAACAGAGGTTCTGAAGACAACTCTGGCCACAGATGCAGTGATTGGCGCCTTCGCATCGATTTCGCAACCGGGAACCGCCTATGTGTTGTTGCATCATGTCATGGGAACCGCTGGCGGCGCCCGCGGAGTTTGGGGCTATGTGCAAGGTGGCATGGGCGCACTGTCGGAGTCCATTGCAACCGTCTGCCGCCAATTGGGTGTGACGATTGAGACGGAATGTGAGGTGGACCGTATTCTGGTCGAGAACAATCAGGCCCGTGGCGTCCTGTTAAGTGACGGCCGCGAATTCAGTGCATCAGCGGTGGCATCGAGTGTCGATGCGAATTTGACGTTCAATCATTTTCTTCAAGAGAGTGATTTGCCCACACCGTTTCGGGCTGCCGTTGATCGTATTGATTACAGTTCAGCAACGGCCAAGATCAATTTGGCGTTGTCCGAGTTGCCCAACTTTTCATGTTTGCCGTCGACGGGAGCTGCTCCCCAACACAATGGAACGATTCACATCGGCGAAACATTGAATGAGGTTGAAAGGGCATATGACGATGCCAAGTATGGTGAGCCCAGCAAAGATCCGATCCTTGAAATCACGATTCCTACAAGCGTCGACCGGACGATTGCTCCTGAGGGAAAGCACATCATGAGCATGTTTGTGCAGTATGCACCCTACAAACTGAAACAGGGACTGGTGTGGGACGACATCAAGGAATCATTTGCGGATCGTTGTCTGGAAAGGCTTGCTGAGTATGCGCCCAATATTTCGAATGCGATCGAGCATCGGCAGGTGTTGAGCCCGGTCGACATTGAGCGAACGTATGGGCTTACGGGTGGCAATATTTTTCAAGGTGCCATGAATCTCAACCAACTCCATATGATGCGACCGATTCCAGGTTGGGCAGATCATCGAACGCCGATCAGCGGCTTGTACCTGTGCGGTGCCGCCAGTCATCCCGGTGGAGGCGTGATGGGTGCCTGTGGAAGGAATGCTGCCCATGAAATACTACGGGATCGGATCGCCTGATTTGATCAGTCAGGCGTCGAACACCGTTCGACCAAGTGAAGCAACCCTCGGTTTGTTGACCGTGTTTTCAGCTTGCTGTCATCAGGGACAGATAGTGGCGGTCAAAGGCGGCCAGCATGCTTTCCAATTCGGAGTAAGGGCCCGGTTGGTAGACGCGGGATTGCAGTCCCTGTTGGGTCAGTTCACAAATGTCCCAATCCTGGCGATTGGTGAGATCCCAGAATTCAACCGCCTGTGCGACATCAAAGCCGTCGCGTTGAATCACTTCGGGTGGAAATAGCCAGTTGCACACAATTCGAGTCGAGTTGACACTGCGCCTCTCGATCCGATGGGTGAGGACATAGTCGGGGTGGGGACTGATGAAAAGAGAAGGGCAGAGGGTGTAAAAGTAGACTCGGCGCTGATCATCAGATGAGAGCTTGGACAGCAGTTCACCACATTGGTTTCCATCCATTGTCACGGTTTTGAATTCGTCTGAAAGAATCATTGGTCCACCCAGAAGCTGCCCATCCTCAAAATCATTGGATGCCGTTTCCACGGATGTGATGGGACGTAATTGTGGATGAACGAGAGAACAGTGGTAACACTCACTGTAATTCTGAAAGATGACTTTCCAGTTTGCCCGCACGTTGTAAGTGATCTCATGAGCGCTCACCAGACGCTCAAGTTCCCAGTCATCGAAGCGATCTAGGATGCCCTGGAAGTCCGTTTCAAGTGCCGCGCCGCCTTGTTTCTGGTTGATAAATATGAAGCCTTGCCAAACACGGCAGGCTGCAGTGTGAAGGGAATGATCTTGCTCGCAAAAACCATCCACTCCCATCATGTTCGGTGCTGATTTGAGCTTTCCATCCAAGTCATAGCCCCAGGCGTGATACGGACAGTGGAGTCGCTTTTTGATGCGTCCACATGCAGCTTCTTGAATTCGTGTTCCACGATGGCGGCAGACGTTGTAGAAGCAATTGACCTGTCCTGATTCATTGCGAACGATGATCAGACTTTCACCATCCATTTCGTGCAGAAAGAAATCTCCGGCGTTGGGGATAGCTGATGCTCTTCCGACACAAATCCATTGCTTTTCAAATATGTTGGCTGTTTCACGGTCGTGGATTTCTGTCGACGTGAAATACTCGCCCGGCAAAGTTCTGGCACCCATCGCTGATCTAGTCATGAGCCTATTTTCAATCGGTTAGCTAATGAGATAGGTGGGTCTCGGTAGCCACGCGTGTCGATTTGCTGGCCGCGTACCCGCGTTATCAGTCGTCAGTCTTGTCGTCTACCTACACCGGATTTTGGGATGCCTGCGTGCAACCTTTTGTACCTGCGTGCAACCTTTTGTACCTGCGTGCAATCTGGGATGAGTGCTTCGGGATTAGCTGATCTGGTCTGGGTTTTCAGGCTCCTAGTCCTTGTCTGCCCGCAGTACAGAGACAAATGCTTGTTGCGGAATGTTCACGCTGCCAAACTGTTTCATCTTGGCTTTCCCTTTTTTCTGCTTTTCAAGCAGCTTTTTCTTTCGAGTCACATCACCACCATAAAGTTTTGCTGTGACATCCTTCCGGTAGGGCTGGATCGTGGCTCGTGCAATGATGGTCCCGCCGATCGCCCCTTGAATCGGAATTTTGAATTGGTGCCGAGGAATTGCTTCGGCGAGCTGTTCACAGTAGTGCAAGGCTCGAGCCCGTGCCTTTTCCCGATGGACCAGGTAGGCCAAAGCGTCAATCGGTTCTTTATTGACAAGGATGTCGACTTTGACGACATCTGTGGTTCGATACTCGATCGGCGCATAATCAAATGAACCATAGCCGCGGGTGATCATCTTTAGTTTGCCATAGAAGTCAAACAGGACTTCGCCCAGTGGCATCTCGCTGGTTACTTCGACCCGGCCAGCCGACAGGTAGTTCATTGTCTGACTTTCCGAGCGATGTTCTCGGCAGAGTTCCATCACGGGGCCAACAAATTCTTCTGGTGTCAGAATGGACGCTTTGATGTACGGCTCAGAGGCTGAATCAATATTGGTGGGGTCAGGCCAGTAGCTTGGATTATCAACATCGATCGTCGTCCCGTCTCTCAAATTCAGTTTGTACTTAACCGAAGGCGCGGAGATCACAAGCCCAATGTCAAATTCCCTCTGTAAACGTTCTTGAATCACATCAAGATGTAGCAATCCGAGGAATCCGCAACGGAAACCAAAACCCAGAGCGGCTGAACTGTCTTTCTCATAAGTCAGGGCGGCGTCATTGATGGCGAGCTTGTCGAGAGCCTTGGTCAGATCTTGATACTCATCAGTACTCATCGGATAGACCGATGAAAAAACGACCTGTTTGGCTTCCTGATAACCCGGGATTGGTTTGTCTGCCTGCCGATCGAGCATGGTGATTGTGTCACCAATCTCAATGTCCTGGACACTTTTTACACCAGCGACAATGTAGCCGACCTCGCCAACACTCAGTTGCTCTTTCGGGTTGAGTTTGAACTGGTTGTATCCAAGTTCGTCCACCTTGTAATCGCGACCGGAATGCATGAAGTGGATTGTCTGTCGCGGCTTCAGTGTTCCCTGCATCACACGGCACTGCAGGATAACACCTCGATATTTGTCGAAGTGGGCATCAAAAACCAATGCCTTCAGGGGTGCCTCGGGATCTCCCTCGGGACAGGGAAGGTGTTCCACGATGCCCTCAAGTACATCCTCAATGCCAATCCCTGTTTTTGCGGAAACGGGGATTGCCGCAAATGGGTCCAGTCCAAGGTCCGCATCAATTTCTTCTCGCACGCGGTCGACGTCAGCGGCAGGCAAGTCAATCTTATTGATGATTGCCAACAGATCCAGATCGTATTCCAGGGCGAGGTACAGGTTGGCAACCGTTTGTGCTTCAACACCCTGTGATGCGTCAACGACCATCAACGCACCTTCACATGCCATCAGCGACCGCCGCACCTCATGCGAAAAATCAACGTGTCCCGGAGTGTCGATCAGATTCAATAGATAGTTTTCACCGTTCTTTGCTGTATAGGAAAGCGAGACGGTATTGCTCTTGATCGTGATGCCGCGTTCCCGCTCGATGTCCATCGAGTCGAGCATTTGGTCATGGAACTCGCGCTGCGTCACGCCACCACAGGCTTGAATCAGTCGATCAGCCAGTGTTGACTTGCCGTGGTCGATGTGTGCAATGATGCAAAAGTTCCGAATGTGTTTCATTCGCTGGGCTCGTTGGAAATGAATGTGCTGCTGCCGCTTTGAACCATCAGATAGTAGTGAGTCAGGCAGAACACCGACAGGTATTTGATTTTGGCGGGATATTGTCCTGTGCTGGACCGTCTACGAATATAAGCTGGAACCAGTTTAGGACTGGCTGGGCATTGGGGGTGTCGTATCGGGGTTTCCAGTCAGAATAGTATGCAACGATGCTCCAGAGCCTTGGTTGCCAGCGGTTCGAGTGGGTGGTGATTCGGGGTCATACCGCCCGAAAATAATCTTGCTGTTCTGGTGTGGTGAAGATGGTTATTTCTGGTTCTTTTTCATGCGTTCCAGTTCTGCCTCGCGACTTCGCCGAAAGGCTCCGGAAATCTCGATAGCTTTGTTGCGATCGGCTTGATCGTAGTCCCAGAACTCCTGCACGACTTTTTCACACTCGGGGTAGTGTGATCCATCGTCACCAATGTCCAGTCGCAATTGGGCCAGTTGGGATTTCAATTGCTGACGTATGACATTGTAGGAGGGGTCGTCATAGACATTGTTCAATTCTTCAGGGTCGCTGGTCAGGTCATAGAGTTCCCATGCTGGGGGTGTCGGTTTTTTACCCTGGTAATCGCAGCCATAGAAGTAGATCAATTTGTGCGTCTTGGTGCGAATCGCCATTTCTCCCGGATTGTCATGATGTGCCATGTGCATCCAGTAGCGGTAATAGGTTGCCTGTTTCCAGTCATTGGGTTCCTTGCCGGTCTCGCAAATGCGGCGGAAAGAACGTCCCTGCATCTCTGCCGGGATGTTTACACCGGCGTAATCCAGCATTAAAGCGGGATAGTCGATGTTCTCGATGATTGCATCACTGCGGGTTCCAGCAGGGATGGCTTTCGGGTAGCGAACAATGAAGGGCATACGCTCTGATTCGTCGTAGGCCCAGCGTTTATCCTGGTAATCCTTTTCACCGAGCCAAAAGCCTTGGTCACCGGTATAGATAATCAGCGTATTGTCGTAGAGTCCCGCAGTTTTCAGATAGTCCATCAGGCGTTTCATGTTGTCGTCGACTCCCTTGACGCAACGCAGGTACTTCTTCAGGTAGGCTTGGTACGAAAGTCGCTTGACTTGATCATCCGAGAGATTGGGATCCTTGTAATCCCATTTGAATTCCGTGGGGAATTTCATGGGCAGATCTGCTGCGTAGGAACGTCTGGGATTCCTGCGACCGATGGATGTACCGATGTGCGGAACGAGTTCGTCTTTGTAACCGCGAGTTGCAAGCGATCCCCATGTATTTGGTTTGTGCCACAATGACTGAGGTTCGGGAATGTCGGTGTCTGCCAGATAGCCATCGTAGCGGGGGTGACTTTCAAAGTAGTCGTGTGGCGCCTTGAATTGATGGCACACAAAGAATGGCCTATCGGCATCACGGTGGTTTTTAAACCAATCAAGTGTTGCATCGGTGATCACATCCGATGAATGCGAACCAGGATACTTGACGATGTTTTTTGGCCATTTTTTGTCGCCCTGGATACGAAACTCTGTGTTGAAATACTTACCTTGACCAGGCAGGACTTTGTAGTAATCAAAGTTGGGTTCGACCTTGAGATGCCATTTTCCAATCATGGCGGTTTGGTAACCGGCATCTCGCATCAGCATTGGAAGCGATTGTTTGTCCCGCTCAATTCTGCCGCCCAAATCAAAGACACCATTCATGTGGTTGTATTGCCCCGTGATGATGCATGCTCTGGAGGGTGTGCAGATGGCATTGGTGCAAAACGCATTGTCAAAGCAGATGCCGCCGGCGGCCAGTTGATCGATATTGGGCGTTGGATCGAGATCTTTGAGCAGCGTTGCGTAGGCACCAACCGCTTGCGCTGTATGATCGTCCGACATGATGAACAGAATGTTAGGACGATCATTAGCCACTGTGACGGCGCACCCGATGGCTGCAAGGGCAATGCACAGGAATGTTCGTAGGTTCATCATCATTCGACTCGGTTCGTTATTCTTGGTCAGGTAAGGGAGAGGTGTCAGTTGCCTCCAGTAGACTATTTTAGTCTGGTTCGGCAATGTTGTGAGCCGCTACCGGGACAGTTCATCTTGGTTTACGGATGTGTGAAACGTCCCAGAGGAGACTTCAGGACGCGAAATCCTGTCAGCTGAACACCCTCGGCAGTAAGCCGTTCAGCTTGCAAACTGGGGTTGCACGGTGGCAGATGACCGTCGGAATAGACGACCCGCCACCACGGTAATGTGTCGGCTGAGTTTGCCAGCACGGCCCCGGCGGCTCGGGCAGCCCGTGGGTGACCAGCGCGTTTGGCAATGTCACCAAAACTGACCACTTCACCCTCTGACAATTTGGTCACCACGACTGCAAGGGCCTCTTGCAACGGTGTTGCGGTGCCCGCTGGGGTATTGGCAGCGGATGCTTGCCGCGAGTGGCGATGGTGATTCATGGGAAGGTGTGTTTGTCGTTGTTGCTGATGCCAGATTACCTTTGGATTCAGATTCCTTTCCTGTCTTTGCTTCAGGCAGATTCTCTGGCTTGCCCTGCGATCAGAAACGCGATTTCCATCGCCTGTTCGTAATTGAGTCTCGGGTCAACATTGCTTTCGTAAGCGCGAGCCAAGTCCGCTGACTGAAGACCCCCGGCACCACCAATGCACTCGGTCACGTTGTTGCCAGTGAGTTCCAAGTGAATGCCACCAACGATCGTTCCCTGCTGTTGGTGAATCGCAAATGAGTCCCGCACCTCACTCAGAATCTGATCAAAGTGGCGGGTCTTGATTCCATTGTCCGTCGTCATGGTATTGCCATGCATGGGGTCAACGGACCAGAGCACAGGATGCCCCGATTTTTGCACGGCATCAATTAGTGGAGGCAAGCAGGTCTGGATCTTGCCAGATCCGAATCGACAAATCAGAGTCATGCGACCGAGTTGCCGATTGGGATTCAGGACTTCGATCAACTCAGTCAATTCAGCAGGTGAGGCCGTAGGACCCACTTTGACGCCAATGGGGTTTTCGATACCTCGGAAATATTCGACGTGAGCACCATCGAGATCTCGTGTGCGGTCACCGATCCATGGGTAGTGTGTTCCGAGGTTGTACCAACCGTTGCCGCTGATTGCCTGGCGGGTCAAAGCCTGTTCATAGGGCAGCAACAATGCCTCGTGCGAGGTGTAAAAGTCGACTCGTGAAAGATCAGCGCGAGTGACGCCACCGATGGTATCGATGAATCGTAATGAGTCACCGATTCCGCGAACTATCTGGTGATATTCCTGCGATCTTGCAGCTTGGCTAACGCAATCGAGTTCCCAATTCTCAGGGTGATGAATGTCGGCAAAACCGCCTTCGGCCAAAGCTCTTAAATAGTTCAATGTTTGAGCTGACCGACCATAAGCCTCCAGAAGTAATTCGGGACGATTGCGTCTGTCCTTGGCTGTGAACGGTATGCGATTAACGCAGTCACCCCGGTACGAAGGTAGTGTCACACCATCGCGTTTTTCGGTATTGCTTGATCTCGGCTTTGCATACTGTCCTGCAATGCGTCCAACGCGAATGACCGGTTTGTTCATTCCGAAGACGAGTACCAGGCTCATCTGCAACAGGACTTTCAGTTTCTTTTCGATGGGGTCGGCACGGCAGGCTTGAAAGCTTTCGTTGCAGTCGCCTCCCTGTAGCAAAAAAGCACCGCCACAGGACGCAAGCGATAATTGACTCTTCAGCCGTTCAACCTCCCAGCTGGTGACCAGAGGTGGGCGTTCGGATAATTCTCTAACCACGGCTTCCAGTTCTGCAGGTTCGTCATATTGGGGTTGCTGCAGCGCGGTTTTGGTTTTCCACGAGGAAGGTGTCCAGGCGGGCATGCGACTTCTTTTGATTTGACTGGTGGGATCGATGTAAATGATCTGGGCGGACGGGATCAATAACGTCGGTTGATAGTCTTCCGCTGAAATGAAGTTGGCTAGTCGGGGAACTGGCTGGGAAAAATTGAGATGAAGCTATCCCGAGTCCTTGCGTCTGTCTGGCAGGTAGTACGCTCAGGTGGCCGACTGCCGGACCAAGGCGGGGTTTCCTCGGTCACCTGTGAGTGGACGATTGTTCCGGCGGCACGATTTAGCGTTCCGTCGATTCTAATCCCGTCCCCATTCCATTGCCTGAATTCAACTATCTTCCGCAGAGTTAGAAGAATCAGGCTGGTCCAAAACCTGCCATCCGCCGCCAAGCGCTCATTTGCCCCATGTGCAGCATGAAGTGTCCGCCAACATAAAATGCGTGCATCGCACCAACCGTGGCGAACTTGGCCCGCATGGCTTCGTTGGGATTCTGTTGCTCAAAGATCGAGTCGTCCGCCTGCTCAAGAGCCGCGATAGCAGCTTGATAGTTGGTGAACAGATGGGATGTAACATCTTCCATGGACGGGTAGATGGAGCCGTCTGGGTCATCAACACATACCGCATCCTTAGAAAACAGCTTGTCGTACTCTGCAGATGGATTGTAGTCGGATGCGTCGCACCCAAGTTCAGCGATCACACGGGATGCGTAGAGACCAAGATGTCCATAGATAAATGCAGGATGATTGGACTCAATGGTCGTATCACCGACCTGAGCGAATCGTGCAAATCGATCCGCGGGGACATCTTTGAGTAGACGCTCTGCGTAACCGAGCCCCAGTTGTGCGGAGGCGGCGATCATGGGTCCAATCTTTGGCATGGATTCAGCTTGTATTGAGGAAGTGTAGATAGAGTCGGTTTCAGCAAGCATTTTAACGAATTGAGTAAAATATCCAGCCATGAATCATGAATCATGAATCAGTGTTTCGTGGCCGTCAGCTTGAAAGCGTGTTGCAGCTGTTTATCAAAAGAGGCGACCAGTTCAGTATGATCATTTCGTAATGCCAGATTGTTGTTCTCATGAGGGTCAACCTGATGATCGTACAATTCGCGCCCGACGATACTGTTCTCGCGTTGATCGAACCATGCAACGTATCGATACCGTTGCGTGCGAATCGCACGGCCCATGTACCGTTCACGAAAACGCGCGTATTGGCTCAATGCGATTGAATCGGTGGTGGAACCTCCTGATCGTAATACCGGCAGTAAGCTGTCGCCTTCCAGATGGTCAGGTTGGTCAATCTTGGCGAGATCACACAGGGTCGGATAGACATCGACAAGTTCAGCAAGTTGATCGGTGCGTCCATGACGTACACCCGGGGCTGCAATGATCAGCGGGACTCGGGTGGCAATCTCGAAGTTGGTCATTTTTCCCCAAGCGGATTGCTCACCCAAGTGCCAACCGTGATCCGACCACAAAATGATAATTGCATTTTTGAATCGCGGGGACCGTTGAAGTTGGTCGAGTATGCGACCGATTTGGGCATCGACGTAACTGATGCAGGCAGCGTAGGCATGGATCAAATTGATCTGGGTCGCAACCGGGATCGGGCCCTGATTGGGGACTCCTCGGTAACTGCGCATTTCATAGCCATTCCACGCGATCGCCTCGGCATGGTCCGGTCGCACTGGCATTTCAAGTCCCACTCGCCGCGCGGTACCGATGTACCCGTCTGAGTTGAACCAGGACAGATTCGTTGTGCGTGGGTCGGGAACTTGGTTACCTGCGAGCCATGAATCATCAACGCTATAGCGATCGAAATACTTTTTCGGTGCTACAAATGGCAGATGTGGACGTCTGAATCCGATCGCGAGGAACAGCGGTTTTTGGCTTTGGAAATGATCGAGGGTTCCAATCACTCTTGTCGTCATTCGCCCGGCAAATAGATGTTCGTCATCAACGTCAGGTGATTGGATAACAGGACAGTCCAATCGTTCGGCAATGACCGTTGGCGATGACGGGTTTTCGGCATCGACAACCTCCAACATTTCACGATCGCGTCCGGGGTATGATTCAGCTGACCAGTCGGCAGGATTGTCCCAGCCATCGTGATAGATTTTCCCGAAGCTTTGGGTGTGATAGCCCGATCGTTTCAGCCAACTGGCCAGAGAATTCACGTCAGGGCGAAGCTCGCGAAAACGGCTGACATCAGCTGAATTGTTACTAAATATTCCAATCGAGTCAGGCCTCAAACCGCTCATCACGGACAGGCGTGAGGTGCCACATTTGGCATATTGACAATAGGCACGCTCAAAAACGACTCCTCGGCTTGCAAGTGAATCAATGTTTGGACTCTTGATCCTGCTATCTCCGTAACAACCCAGCATGGGCCGCAGATCATCGATGGCGATCATGACAATGTCTGGACTCTCTCCGGTGGCCAGCTTTAGGCACAGGAAAGAGAGGACAAGGACCAAAGAGTTGGCGATTGATTTCATTGTGTTTTGGTCAGTGGAGCCGCAACCAACTCGTTGTCACTACGAGCAAAGATGACCCCATTGGCGATAGCGGGATGTGCCCACGTAACACCACCCCGGCGTGGAAGCTGTCTGAGAGTGGGTTCAAGCAGTTTCGTCCTCGAATGTTCACGAAATCCATCCGGGGTCAATGTTGCAAATATCAGCTCGCCTTGATCGTTCAACATGATTTCGCGGTCCCCGTCGCGGAAGGTATGGATGGTGGCCCATCTGGCTCGCGGCACAGCAGTGGTGTCTTCCCAGATCCGGTCGCCCGTTTTCAGGTCAAGGCACCGCAGTTCGCCATAACTGTCGACACCGTAGATATGGTCACCTTTGATCAAGGGTGTGCTGATCATGCAATGCAATGAGTCCGTGTTTTTTTCGTCGATTCCGATCCGTCGCCAAACCTGTTTGACTTCAGGCTCTTCAAGGTCCAGTTCGATCAACATGGAACCATCGTAGAACGATGACACAAACAGGTATTGTTGAGAGACGATTGGGGTGGCAACTCCAATGGGCATATTGCGAGGCTTCATGGGCAATCGCCACAACGTCTTGCCGCTAGCCGGATCAAGTCCCGTCACGCTCTCGCCTGTCCAGCAAACGGCAACATCCTGTTTGCCCTGCCGAATCATGATGGGTGCACTGTAGCCAGCAAGTTCATCAATGGCCCTCCACCGTTCTTTGCCGCTGAGTAAATCAAACGCGACCACACATGCATCGCCAGATCCAGAAACAATCTGGATGACGAGATCATCGTGAACCAGAGGTGCCGCTGTGATTCCCCAGATCGGCATGCGTACTTTGTACTCGTCTGTCAGTTCATGTTCCCACAGAACTTTTCCGGTGGAGGCGTCCAGGCATTTGAAGTTGCCCATCGCACCAACGGACAGAGCTTTGCCATGATGAATCGTGACTGCGGCCCGCGGTCCAGCTTTGTAGCCGATGTTATAATCACCATCGTTGTAGTTGACTTGATAAGCGTGCTCCCAGATCAAATCGCCGTTCTCCGCATCGAAACAGAGAATGCGTTCGACTTCATTGTCTGAGTCACCAATGCCACGATCCGTGACGTAGACTCGCCCGTCAGCAATCGTTGGTCCGCTGTATCCGGACCCGATTGGAACAGACCATTTTCTTGGCAGATTGCCCTCCGGCAACTGCTCCAGCAAATTACTCTCATTCAGAACTCCATCGCGATTAACACCTCGCCACTGAGGAAAATCATCCGCCGAACCGTGCTCGATGAGACTGATGAAAATGATCAAAACGGGGAGGCATCGCTGCAGACGGTAAGGGCTCATCAGAAACTTGTGCCTCAGGTGGAAGGTTAGGCGGGCGGCAATCGTTTAGGAAAGTTAAAATTCAACGCTGTCTGTCTGATATTCCGACATTGAACGTTAGGAAAACAACCGGTGTCGTTGACCCAAGGGATGGACCGGGATCAGATCGCGGGAAAATTGTATTCAGGATTTTTGGGATCGAAGTCGGACTTTTTCAGTCCGACATTGGTTTTCACGTCATGATAAGTATAAGATTCCAGCAACGGTGGATCGTCCCCTTTCTGAGCAGGCCATCCAAAAGCTCGGTAACTGAGAATCAGTTGTCGCTCGGGATCGAGAACGATCTCGGCTAATGAGAAGTCATCTTCGTTATCGGATGGCTTGCTGCGTCGGATCTGGATGAGTTGTGCGGGTGTCTCATCAATCTTTTGGTCCGGGATGACTGTCACGCTGATGTCAGGATTGTCGCGATCCAGTTCTCCACGTTCGATCAGTTTGTCGATCAATTTCAGGATACCGATTTCACTGATTGGGAACTTCTGTCCCTGCATGGCAAGGAAGCCAGTTGGATCGAGCCAGAGTGTCTTGAGTCCGAGCAGCAGTCCCACTTCATGAACTGCCATTTTTCCGTCATAGAGATCGGCCCCCCAAATGACCTCACGGCCCTTGACGTTTTGTGGCGCATTGAAGGCCATGTACACGCGCATCGGCGCGTCATTGGATTCGTTGCGAAGCCTTGTCTGGACTTTCATCAGGATTTCGGACTCTGGACCCAAGACCCCGTTATTATCCAATTCCTGCTTCACAAACCGTGCTGTGTAATCGTTCAGGGTTGTTGAGAGCTGGTCTCGTGCTGCTTGAGCCATGTCGAGTACGTCAGACATGGTCAATTCTTCATTCGATTCCTGATCCGTGATCGTTGGCGCAGCATTGGCCAAGTCTGTTGGGTTGCGGTCAATCGACTGATAGTAGTAGTAGCCACCGATCATGCCGACTGCGATACAGATTGTAAAGATTTTTTTCTTTTGCGCAGGGCTCACAGTTTTTACCGATTCAAACGGAAACAATTTCGCTGTCATGAAAAAAGACCGCCGGCTATGAAACCGACGGTCTTTTGTAAAGTCATCTGTGATGAAAGAGAGAACTTTTCTCTGAAAGTCAAATGCTAGAACTGTTCGCCTTGCAGTGCCTGTTGGGTTTGTTGTACTGCTGCTCCGATAGCCTGCAGGAATCCTTCACCCACTTCGAAAGAGAACTTCTGTCCGTTGCGGATGGACTCGGCAACCATGTTCAATTCACCACCATCAGGTGACCTTGCCAAAGCATCGATCATTGCAGCGATCGATTCGTTGGACTCGACTGACAGCGCGTAGGTAAGAATTGGCATCATGGTAAGTCGCAATTGACCGACAGGTCGGTCAGCGGTGGTATCCTTATCACCCGAGTCAATCAATTCCTTCATCAGTTCGTCGCTGCCGTTTCCGATTGCAAGATAAACCGACTTGGCACCGGTGCCGATGTGGACACGAAGTTTTTCTCCGAATACGCGTCGCGCTTCGTTTTCACTCTCTGGGAGGTCGGCTTCAACCAGGTGCATCGTGACACCTTTGTAAGTGCTGACGTCGAATTTGAACTGTGGAGCATTTGGCTCATTTTCAACCTTGGCGGCCAAGTCTTTTGCGATACTGGCGACTTCATTGCCGTCAGCAACAAAGGCTCCAAAGACGAATTTGAAATCTTCTTCATCGGCAAGTAACAGTGCACCTATGTCAGTTCGGCCTTCCGCGAGGGATTTGACAGCCAGTTCGATGATGCGATCAACGAGGCTGTTGATGTCTTCGCGTTGGCTTTCTGTGAGGCCACCTTGGCTGTCCAGAGCCGTGCGGAGGGCACCCATCGATGCTTTCAGGCTTGTCCTCGTGTCTTCAATGGCCTCGGGGCTGATGGAAGAAGCAGCGTGATAAAAAGCTGCTGCATCATCCCGAATGACCGATGCAAACTTGGACGGGATAGCGTGAATTCCGTCATACATGGTTGCGAGCTTGCTTCCGGGTACAGCCGTGTAGCTACCGTCGATAACAATCTTTTGCTTGGCTTGATCGATGTTGAATCCAAACTGCAATTCATCGGTGTCACGAACGAGTTGCTCCAACTGCTCAATGGAGTTCTCTGCTACTTGACGGCTAGCGTCAGCGTCAGGTCCATTTTGCGTCGCCATTGCTTGCTGAAAACCCATCTT
The DNA here is from genome assembly GCA_028823035.1 of Rubripirellula sp. GTDB lineage: Bacteria > Planctomycetota > Planctomycetia > Pirellulales > Pirellulaceae > Rubripirellula. Next base: position 55,530 of record JAPKCI010000002.1, on the reverse strand, counting down.
CAGTTGGGCGGTCAGCATCTCCCGAGTCGCAGCAGGGATTTGCTGCATTTTCATACGAACAGCTATGTCGTACTTGTTGCCCATGCCTTCGAACAAATCACTTGGGTCCGCAGGCGCAAGCTTCAGCACTTCCTTTGCGGTTCCCATCACTGCCCACTCGCCCTTCTGCTGAATGTGGACAACGCTGGCACCAACAATAATCCTGAGCGTGCCATCGTCTTCTTCATCATAGGGACCGGTTTGGGCCTCGAGCCGTTTCAGAACGGTCTTCACATCATTTGTCGGCAACAAAGCGATGGGTTGAGGGATTCCGTCCACCATTGGAACCAGAATCCCGATAGGACGAGTCGTGTCGAGTCCTTGTGTAAAGGTGCCCATCAGCAATCCGAACATGCCACCTGCTTGAGCTTGGCCGGCCACGCCTGTGACATAATTAATGTCTTGCGTCAGCTTGTTGACTGAACCCAGGGTCACAATCAGCACTGGCTCGTCGTTCGCGACCTGGGAGTCGCTGTCCTGTTGTGCTTGTGTCTGCGTCAGCAAATGGGCGGGAGCCGCCAGCAAGAATCCCATGGCCATCGTGGAGGCCAAGAAGCCGCGGCGAATCAAACGATTCGAGAACACCATTGTAAAAACCTTCCTCTGGGAAGCAGTGATTGGCGGAAGCGAGGGCCCGCCATTAGGTCTTGGAATTGGAATTAGGGATGGATTGAGATGCTGGAGGCAACCATGACTTGCCACTTTGTGCAGTCACGCCGCTCTGATCCAAATCAACCCGTTCCCAAACACTTTACTGTACCCGTGAACCGTAACTGTGGTTTCGGGGCTCTTTCAAAAAACGACAACTTTTACGGGGCTGCAATTCCTGAAGCAACGGGGCGCGAGAAAACAGCCACTTTGCGGGGTTGTTTGCGAAAATTGGTATTTGTCGTCCAAATTTGGTTTCGACGAACGGGTAGGCAATACCCCTCCGGTGGCACGGCAGTATCAGCTATCTCTCGCGGTAAACAATTCGACCCTTGGTCAGGTCATAGGGCGAAAGTTCGACCCGAACTTTGTCGCCAGGGACGATTCGAATGAAGTGTTTTCGCATTCGACCAGCGACATGAGCCATCACTTCACTGCCGGTTTCCAACTGAACACGAAATCGCGTATTGGCCAATGCTTGTGTGACAGTACCTTCGACCTCGAAGGCCTCTTCTTTATTTCCCAAAACCAAACCTCAAATCAGGAATCGCTCTCGAGGGTGAAACTCTTTCACCTACTCACCGACTGCATCGATGTTCGAGAGAGTGGCACTGACACGGTTCACATCGGAATGGTCAAGCGTGAGCCACAAGTTCAACTATGAGCACAAAATGCGCTGCCCGCACGTTGGTACGGGACATTTTCTTCCATGTCACCCCCCCGAGAGGCGACATGCTGCAGCCTTAGGCTCAAGAATCTCAGCGAGGCGATCAACAGTACGCGAGCGAATTAACGCTTGCTGAACTGGACGCCGCGGCGAGCACCTCGAAGACCTGGCTTCTTACGTTCTTTCATGCGCGAGTCACGAGTCAGGTACCCGCCTTCGCGAAGTGATTCATGCAGTGATTCGTCGTAGCTGACCAAGGCACGGGCCAATCCCATCCGGACTGCACCGCTTTGGCCGCTCATGCCACCACCCGATACTCGAACCAGTACATCAACCTTTTCCCCATGCTCAACCGACGAGAGCGTGGCGATGATCGCAGCTTGATGCTGATCGTTAACAAAGTAATCCGACATCGGCTTGCTGTTGACGGTAATCGTTCCATTTCCGGGGCGAACGCGTACGCGAGCTACGCTGCTTTTTCGCCGGCCGGTGCCGAGTGAGTCTCCGGAAATTTTGTCCTTTTTGACGGCGACCATAGGTTCAGATGTTTCTAAAAAGAGGTGTGTATGTGGGTGCGTTGCAAGATTGAATCTTGCTTACGAGACTTTCTTTCCGGTCCGCTGAAGCGTTTCAGGTTGTTGTGCGGTATGAGGGTGCTCGGAGCCGGCATAGATCTTTAGTTTCTTGATCATCTGATAGGCCAGCTTGTTCTTGGGCAGCATTCGGCGTACAGCGTGATAAATCAGATCCTCAGGTTTCCGCTTTTTGCGGTCACCGTAACTCTCTAAGCGAAGCCCGGGATAGCCTGTATACCAAGTGTAGTGGCGATCGTCCATTTTCTTTCCGGTCATCCCGACTTGCTCTGCATTGAGGACGATCACGAAATCGCCGCAGTCGACATGTGGGGTGTAATGGGGTCGATGCTTGCCCATCAGGACCACAGCGATATCACTCGCCAGTCGACCGAGGACCTCGTCAGAAGCGTCGACGATGTACCACTGTTGTTCGACTTGGCCAGTTTTGGCCATGGTTGTTGGTTGAGCCACCACGGGATTGACTTATGGATTGAATGGATCGAAATCGAAAAATGCTGATTACAGCGCGGGCGCCGTACTGCGGGGAATCGAGAAATTTATCGGGGGTCGCGTCTTCGGGCAAGGCCTTTCGGCCCGATTGGTGATGAAAACGTTCGCGAAGTGGCTTCCAAGCCATATTTTTCGTTTGGATGGCCCCATCGGACGCCTCAGAGGTTTCGGGAGGATGGGGGAAGCGGGTTGTCAGGTTAGACGGTTCGGACCGAAATGTTCGACGTATTTCTTCAAACGCAGCTTTTTTCTAGCGGATTCGCTGGTCATGTAGCGGATGCTTCCGAAGATCGGTCGTTTGGGACCCCAAGCCCGGTCATATCGCCCCAGAACCCAAAAAATGCCACTGTATGAGTTCGGATCCCTGCCATCGAGTCCATATTTGTTGTTCAACTCGACCATGATCGAGAGTGCCTGCCGTGGTGACTCGGTCCAATGCAGGATCTTTTTTCCCCAGAGCATCCGCAGGTAGTTGTGCATCACACCGGTTTGCACAATCTCTCGCTGGGCAGCATTCCAAAGGGGGTCGGCAGTCTTGGCCGATTCAAACTGCTGGAGGCTGTAAATAAATGGTCTTTCGTCGTTTCCGTGCTCGTCAAGTGTCTTCTGGGCCCAGCCGGGCAGCGATTCAAACTTGTTGTAATTGTCGGGTTGTCGGAAGGCCAGGTTGAAGCCCATTTCACGCCATGTCAGCACCTGGTCAAGAAATGCTTCCGCAGGTGGGCTTGTATTCCAGAACCCATGATTCTTGCCATTCGCTGTAGAAGCTTGATCAGGAGTCCAGTTCTCGTGATCGAGAAGTTTTAGGATGATTTCGTGGGCTGAGATGTGCCCGAAATGGAGATGTGGGCTCAGACCGGTCGTGACATGTTCATCCGGGTGATTGCGGTCGTCTCCATACGCTTTCAGATTGCGATTCAAAAATTTATCAAGTCGACTTTTGGCTTCGGCAGAGCCGCCGACAATCAGTCTGCTTGGCGGTACCGCATGATCGATGGGAAGTTCTCCGATTCCACCACGCTCAAGAAAGTGGTGCAAGTCCGCTGATGGCCATCTTTTCGTGATCTGTTCGGGCAAGGACTCCAAGCGTGGTAGTTTCGCTCCCTTGAGGGGGTCTGCTGCCGGCAGTTCCATCAGGCTGTCGAGAATGTTTTTTTGCATCCAGCGTCGATAGCTGTGAGCAACAGTGAAGGTTCGGTCGGGTAGTCGAAGCGGTGTCACCCCGTTGCTGTCGACCAGTTCCAGTCTCGCGGGCAAGTGTTTTCTTACCACGCGAATCATGTGGGGATGAAAAAAGCAGGGGTACTCATCGGTGACAACCGTGCAGGCTCGTGCTGCCAATTCATTGAGTAGCGGCGAGCCCGAACCGTGTTCGGTTTCGATGTAAGGAAAATATGTTACTGGTTGGCCATCAAACGCCAGTTGGTTATCCCGCATGCCCTCGATCACGAATTGGTGCAGTCGATCGCTGGCCCACCGATATCGCAAACGCAGCGGCTCGAAAATGATCAGGGGCTTTGCAAATTGTCGAGCCCGGTCCACCGCGTGCTGTAAAGCAAAGTTATGGTTGGCGCGTCGAAACGCTGTCATCCAGTAAAGCACGTAATCCCCATCCTCGCGGACGGGATGATCATTGGCATGTGTATGGCGTATCGCAGGAATTGGCATCAGTCAGGCGGGTCGTTGAGAGATGGTGAGAATGCGCCATTGCTCAACACCACGGCGTTCAACAGAAATTTGAAAACGGGGATCGCGGCGAACGGACGATTCCTACGCATGGATTTCTGGTTTCTGGTCAGACGGGCTCAAGCAGATGCATCGGAAAGGAAAGCAGGGATGCACTGGAAAGCAGGGCGGCCTGCAATTGTACTGTCATGGACAGAGGGCCGACTTGAATAGCTGATCCTGGAGAGTGAAACGAAGTACGATTCGGATCGGTTTTGTTCCAGGTCCGGCTGATTATGCGTGAGATCGAGCCTTAGTATTACTCGTCGTCAGCATCCGATTCTTCGGAGTTGCTACTCACCTTTTGTTTGACCATTCGAATTTCGTTGCCGATTCGGTTATGGCTCACTTCGTCCATGAAGGCATTGATTAACAGCAAGCCCCGGCCTCCGGCACGTTCAATGTTCTCTGGATCGGTGGGGTCACGCAGGGACTGGGCATCAAATCCTGGCCCCTCATCACGAATGATAAACGTTGCGCACTCATTGGAAGCTTCCAATTTGATGGTGACGTTGCGTTCGCTGTACGGACTTTGTTGTTTTCGTTCCGCGATCATATTGACATAGGGCTTGCCACTATCGATCTGCCGTAGTTCTGACGAGACTTCCAAATTGCCATGAATCATGGCATTCAGCAGAGCTTCATCCAGAGCCATCGCGATCTGCATTCGTTCACCGTCATCAAACAGATCGAGTTCGACCATCAGTAATTCCAGTCGGGTAATGATGCTTGGAATCAGCGACTCATCGTTTCTGGCCTCGAGGGTGATGCTGCTTTCAATGGCAAGCTTTGCGACTTGTTCCACTGATCTCGCTGCCTGATTGACCGCCAACACCTGTCGCACGACCGGGATCAGAGTGCTATTGAGTTCCCGCTTGGGAACGTAGTTCGCAGCGCCCGCATGCAAGGCTTGGCTTGCGATTTCCTCACTCCCCTGACTGGTTGTCAGGATCACTGGCAGCGACGGCGTGGACTCTTTGACAGATGCAACCAATTCCAATCCGTTCATTACGGGCATTCGCAAATCGGTCACCACCAAGAGGGGCATCTCGGCTTCGATTGAGGCCATCGCCTGTTTCCCATCCATTGCGGATCGAACGACGAAACCCTCTTTCTCAAGCAACAGTTGAATTTGCTGAAGTTGCGTTGGACTGTCGTCCACAACAAGGATATGAGAAGGGTCAGACATGAGTTTAGATCAGACGGCGTCAATCGCCTCAGACTTTTTGTCGTAAGTTTGGGAAAGGCGATTGGGATATTAGATGTTTTTGCACGCACTCACGACCCCGTCTGGATATCGGTGATCTCAGCAACAATCCTTCACCTCCTCGTATGTGGGCCGAAATTTTGGACAATTAAGTGGTTGATTTCGATGTTTTACTGACTGTTCTGCAGGAAAATCAGTAGAGATGCCGGATCGATCTCTCTTGTGCAACTGCTGGTTGGAGCCATTTCCAACTTAGCATGAATCCCCATGCGAGGACGGTTTGTACCGGTTCCGTCGTGTTTGCTACCCCGATCTTAACTGCTCGCCATGGTGTTTGCCGTCGCAGTTCGGCAACTTCCCAAAACTATTGTACCCACTCAAGGAGTTGCATGGGATGGAATGGTCGAGCGGAAGCTGCTGCAACATTCCATTCAGCTTCCACTCACTGCAATCACAACTGAGAGCATCTGTTGTAGGATGCTGGTTTGTGCGTCCCGCGTAGATATTTTTTCCTTGCGGGGATCCATGCTGGATGTTCCCAATCACCTTGGGGCCATGCAACCTTTCAGATGCCTGGCTTAGCTGTTCGTTCGAAAAATCAGGCAGATTTAACCCGTCCCATAGAAAACCACCGAGATTTTGTTTTGCCAAAACGGCGACCACGCATCCGCTATCTACTCTGGCAAGCCTGTGCCGCCGTGGTTTTGCTGGGGGCAGCTTATATCTTTGGGATTTCGTATTTGCAGGCGCAGAGTCATTCGCAGTTGGCGCCTGCTGATTTGTACCTGCCACGTACCGTTGATGTGGTGATTGTCGTCTGGTCTTTTTGGGTGGCCTCGTCAATCGGTAGTTTTCTGAACGTCGTCGCTTGGCGTATGCCGCGTGGTGAATCGATCAACGGCCGTTCCCACTGCCCCCGATGTTTTTGCCAACTGAAGGCCCGAGATAATTTTCCCGTATTCGGTTGGTTAGCATTGCGGGGGCGGTGCCGCACATGCCGCTTGCCGATTTCCCCACGCTATCCCATCGTGGAAGGGGTGGTTGGTTTGTCGCTGACGGGGATTGCTGTCTCAGAAGTCTATCGGTTCAGTTTGCCTCGGCAGGATTCAGGGTATGGAGGTCCGCTATGGTTGCCTGAAATCGATCATCAAATCCTGCTGATTCTGCTTTATCATGTCATGGGTCTTACCATGTGTTGGGCGTTCGGGTTGATTCGCATGGATGGTAACCGACTACCAGGACGTCTGGTGGTCTTTGCCTTGACCGTCACTGTTTTGCCGCTGTTGATCTATCCTGCGTTGATGGTCGTCCCGTGGCAGATGGATGTTTCCGACACTTGGCAACCGGATGGCAGGTACATCGATTCCATCATCAGAGTCATCACTGCATTGGTTGCGGCCACCGCGTTGGGGCGATACCTGGCTCAGGGTTTTTGCCCGACAGCTGACCCGAAACTCGATCCCCTTGGCAAATCGACGGTCAGGTTGGTTGACTTGATTTCGATTCTCGCGATCCCGACACTTCTGGTCGGTTGGCAGGCATCGCCTGCCGTGATTGTTTTAGCGGCTGTGTTGGCTTTCTGGTTGCGTCCCTTGCTGCCTCTTAATTGTGATGCTTTGGGGCGATTCGCGATCTCGATGCCCTTTGCAGCGACCTTCCAAATAGTGTTTTGGAGGCGTTTGGAATCGGTGGAAAGTGTTCCCGGCGAGGGATTTCCGCTTTGGCCATCGGAGGGCACATCTCCGGGGGTAATGTTGTTCTGGTTGTTGATGCTGGGAATAGTTCCGCTGTGGTTGCGGGAACCTTCCTTGGATACCGACGCAGGCCCTGATGATCTCAAACCGTCCGAGGGCGATTTAGTGCAGCCTGATTCGAGTGGTGACGCGACCACGACCGAAGATCTCACGACGGTCCGGGAGCAGAGCGGGGCAGCATGGCGCCTGAATGATGAGTCTGAAGGTGGCACGCTCGATGACGACGGTCCGCCGGAGAAAAATGGTGAACAGGGCTCGAAACCAGAGATATAGCAACTCTGATTGGTTGGATTCTGGTGGCCGCACTTCGGGGCGACAATGCAGCACCGGTGGATTCGGGTCCGGCAGCCTGTCAGCAGAGTTCTGAGCAGAGGGCTGAGCAGAGGGCTGAGCAGAGTTCTGAGCAGAGTTCTGAGCAGAGGGCTGTTCGCAAGGCTGTTTTTTCAGCCATTGCCCGGTTCGGCGATGTCGTTTTCTGGCAATTCAGTTGGTCGTGGACGTAACTGATAAAAGAGTGCTTTCTTTTGGTCCGGCAGCGAATAATCGAATCCACAGCTCTGCAGGAAACGTTCCGAGGAACTGATGGCAAGGATTTCCATGACGTTGAGTTCACGTGCTCTGTCCACGCAAGCCTGAATCAGCTGGCTCCCAACTCCACTGCCTTGGAAGGCTGTGTCCACTGCGAGGCATTGCAGTTCAGCGAGTTTGGGTCCATAGATTTCAATGGCAGAGAAACCGATCAGTCGCTGTTCTTCACCACCTTCTTTTTGAAACGCAACAAATCCATTGCGTGTGAGTTCAATGATCTCGGTTTCCGTTCGTGCCAGTAACAGCCGCTCCATCACATAGGGACGCATCAGCGCGTGAATTTTCTCAGCATCTGCAGGTTGGGCTTGCCGCAATTTAACCTCCGCAGGAGGCTGTGGGTTTCCATCCCAAGTACTCAATTCAGCTGCACCGGGTTGGTGGCCTGTTTGATGGTTTGCCGCATCAGTTTGATAGGTGCATCGAGCCCGGTGAAAAGCTTGTACTGATAGGCAGCCTGTCGAACGAACATGTCGATGCCGGTGATGATTCGGCATTCTGCCCGCTTCGCATGCTTGATAAGCATGGTGTTCTCTGGATTGTAAACCGTGTCAAAGACGGCGAGATACTGGCTCATGGCGGAGGGGTTGTAGGGGGATATATCCATATCCGGGTGCATGCCTACAGGGGTTCCATTGACCAACAAGTTGATCTTGGGTTCATGGCGTTGCTCCCATTCCACAGTTCGGCAGCCGAGTTCGGCAGCCAGAATCTGGGCTCTTTCATGGGTTCGTGATGAAATCACGACATCGCAATACCGTTGCTTCAGGCCCCACGCGATCGCCCGTGATACACCACCGGCGCCAAGCACCAGAGCGGTGAGTCCTTGCATTGGGCGTTCCTGCGATTTATCCACTTGGAAGGTTTCCTCGATGCAGTCCATCGCGGCGCGATAATCGGTGTTGTATCCAAGACAGTCATCGTTCTGGAAAACCATCGTATTGACCGCACCGATTCCGGTAGCGCTCGATTCTGCCTGAGAGCAAAATTCGATTGCATCCTGTTTATGGGGAATGGTGATGCTGAGTCCACTGATATTTAGATCAGGGCAAAGTTCAATCAGGTGGGACAAATCGTTTTTTGGAACCCGAAAGGGAAAGTATCGGGCATTCAATCCCTCTTCAGCGAATGCGCGATTGTGAATCAGTGGGCTGTAGCTGTGAGCAACCGGATCCGCAACGACACCGAAGAACTCGGTTTCCTCGTTGATCGTGTTGTAGTTGTACAGGTCCCGCATTTCTTTCCAGTCGAGTTGCCCGGGCGCCATTTTTCGGCCACCGGTGAACGTCGCATAGGTGAAAGGAGACCCGAGCCGATTTGCCAATAAGCGTGTGATGATGCCAATTTCGCCCATGCAAATGCCGATGGTGGGAACCTTGGCATTTCGGACAAGGTTGATCATTCGCAGGTTGTCGGAAAACGAATTTGCCATCGTCGCAATCTTGACAATGTCGGCGTCTTCGTCGGCCATTGCTGAATGCAGTTGTTCCAGATTTTCGGGAGTTTCCGACATGTCGTGGAAACTAATGATCCGTTTGGTGTTGCCGTAGCGGGGGATCTGGGACGCGATGTCGGCTTCGATGTCAACGTACTCGACACCGGCGGCAATGCCGCTGCGAAGCAGCATCAAGCGTTCCTGTTCGGTCTTCATCCAGCGCCCGCCGTCGTCTCGTCGTCGCGCGGTCAGCACGACCGGACAGGGGCGATTGTCAATCAGCCTAGAGAGGCTGATTGCCCGGCCAATGTAATCCAGCCGCAACTCGACGAGTTCCGCTCCCTGCTCAGCGAGAAACTTGTGTTCGGCAATCATCCGTTTGTGGCGGGCTCTACCGAGGGTTACGCAAATCATGGACTGTTAGAAGATAAGGATAAGGTGAAGTAATCGAATTATGGTTGTGTGGGGCAAAGTTGAGGCGAATCATCGCTAACTTGCCGGTGTACTCCACACGCAAGAGCCTATAATAGACCGATAGTAGGGATCGAGCGGGGGTCTTTTTCTGAAGAATCGCTTTTGGGGTCCCTGATCCCCTCGGCACCCTGCAGTCGGGCTTTTTTATCACAATGATAGTTAGAATCCTTATTCCGGATCTCCGTATGATCGCTATAACCCGTAAAAATCGTTACTCCTTCAAGCTCTTGATCGGCTGTATCGCTTTAGTTTCGCCATCATGTTTTTGCTCAGTGCGTACTATGGCGAACGAGACAAAGCCAAAGAATCGGTCAGTTGCCGATCAAATGATTAAAGCGGATTGGCCAACCCCCAGAGGAGATGCTCAGTCGACAGGACATGCTGATCAGACGTTACCTGCTAATTTAAAGGTGCGTTGGGAATACAAAGCTGATGAAGCGATCGAGACGACACCGGTGGTAGTTGGCAACCGCGTTTTTGTTGCTGACGTGATGGGAAAGGTTTACGCCATCGACCGGGACAAAGGGACTAAAATCTGGGAAATCGACTTCAAGACCGGTTTTTTGGCGGCGCCTGCGGTGAATTCTGGTCGTCTTGTGATCGGCGATATCGATGGCAAACTTTACGCCCTAGATGTGGCTACCGGAAAAGAATTTTGGCGAAAGTCGACAGATGGGGAAATGAGTGGTTCTGTTGCCTTTTACGGAGACAAAGTGTTGGCGACAAGCCAAGATGGGAAGCTGTATTGCTTCCAACTGAAAGACGGGGTTGCCGTCTGGACGTACCAAACCAACGATCAGATCCGTTGCAGTCCCACCGTTGCTGGCGATCGGACATTTCTGGGCGGCTGTGACGGCCAACTGCATGTCGTGGATTTGAAAACCGGTAAATTGGTCGGCGAATCCTTTGAACTGGGAGGGCCAACGGGTTCGACCCCCTCTGTTGTTGGCACCAAAGCATTTCTGCCGATCATGGACGGTGCAGTCCTGGCATTCGATTGGAAGGCTCAGAAAGAATTATGGCAATACACGGATGAGGAACGTCCTCAGGAGTACCGCAACAGTGCTGCGGTTACTGATGAATTGGTCGTTGTCAGCAGCCAGTACAAGCAGGTGGATGCAATTACCATTGCAACCGGAAAGCTGAAATGGCGACATACCCTTCGTCGCCGCGCCGATGCCTCACCAGTGATTGCTGGAAAAGATGTTTGGATCGCCGCCACGGATGGACGATTGATACGGCTTGGGCTCGAGGATGGGACCGACGAGAAATGGAGTTACGAAATACGTGGTTCGTTTCTGGCGGGTCCCGCCATTGCCGGCCAAGAGTTGTTCATCGCTGATGATGACGGCGTTGTACGCTGTTTCGGGGCGGGAGCCAATAACAAGAATTGATTCCTTCGTTTTGACTTGTGCCGTTAGTACCCCCAGTATCCTGTCTCAGACTTTAGCAGGACTGCGGGCATCCGACCGATTTGATCAGGCAGTGACCTGATCCCCTTTTTTCCCATAGGTTTCCCTTCATGGCTTCCGCTCCAAGCGACAAGAAAAAAACCGAAGTCGGTAGCTATTTTATCTCGAATTATCCACCCTACAGTCAGTGGAGTCCGGATCAGTTACCTGCCGTTCTCGAAGCCTTAGAGGGTCCGCCGAGGGATGAGACTCCTTTGGGGCTTTATCTGCACATTCCGTTTTGTCGGAAGCGATGCAAGTTTTGCTATTTCAAAGTTTTTACAGATGTCAAAGCGGCAGAGGTGCAGAGATATGTTGATGCTCTGTGCAATGAGATTTCGCTTGTCAGTCGATTGCCGGTGATGGCGGATCGACCATTCCGCTTTGTTTATTTCGGCGGTGGTACCCCAAGTTTTCTGTCACCCAAACAATTAACGAAACTCGCTGATCGTCTTCGAGAGCACATCACTTGGGATGGAGCGGAGGAAGTGACATTCGAATGTGAGCCTGGCACCCTCAGTGAAACCAAAGTCAAGACGTTGCGAGATGTCCTTGGTGTCACCCGTCTGAGTTTGGGTATCGAAAATTTCTCGGATAAACTGCTTGAAGAGAATGGTCGGGCACACCTGTCAAAGCAGGTATTCAATTCGTGGGAATGGATCACGGCAGTCGATTTTCCCAATGTGAATATCGACCTGATTTCAGGAATGGTGGGTGAAACCTGGGATAACTGGAAAGAGAACGTCGACAAGACGCTGGAACTGTCGCCCGAGAGTGTCACGATCTATCAGATGGAATTGCCGTTCAATACGGTGTACAGCAAGGACATCCTTGGTAATCAGGTTGAAAGTCCAGTCGCTGATTGGGAAACCAAACGGGCTTGGGTTGAATACGCGTTTGGTGAATTTCAAAAGGCTGGCTACTGCGTCAGCAGTGCCTACACTGTGGTCAAAGATCCAACGAAGGTGAACTTCAGCTATCGCGACAATCTTTGGCAAGGAGCCGACCTGTTGGCAACTGGCATTGCCAGTTTTGGTCATGCCAGTGGTGTCCACTATCAAAATCTTGCTGAACTTGAGCAATACCTTTCCTCGATTGAGTCCGGAAATCTTCCTCTGGGGCGAGGCTTCGTTCCCAGCAATCACCAGCAATTGGTAAGAGAGTTGATTTTGCTGCTCAAACGCGGGTACGTTGATGCCGGTTATTTTCGCCAGAAGTTTGGTGTTGAAATTGTCAAAGAGTTCGCCGAGCAATGGAGTGGGTATGCCACCGATGGTTATGTCAAAATTGATGGTGATGCCATCGAGCTGACAAATGCCGGGTTGCTGCGTATTGATGGTCTGTTGCCAGCATTCTTTGAAACAGAGTTTCAAGGGGTTCGATACACGTGAGCGATCATGCTGCTGCTGATTCCTCGCCTGATTCCGAATTGGAAACATCATTCTCTTTTGCCATGGGAGAGTTCACGGCTGAGTTTCCCCGTGACCGGTGTTATGCAACCAATCACATGTGGGCAAGTCTGGTCATCGGTCATCGTTGGCGATTTGGGCTGACCGCTTACGCGGTTAGATTGTTGCAGGATGTGTACTTTCTTGATTGGGAAGTTAATCCACCTGTCGATATCGCATTGCGTGCCCAGATCGGAGCGATCGAAAGCAAGAAGGCTGAGAGCGATCTTTACTCACCCGTAGGTGGTTTGCTCGTTGCCATCAACGAGGCGACTTTGCAGGACCCTTCCCTGATCAATGCTGACACCTACGGAGATGGCTGGTTGGTTGAGATCGAGACAGGGGAAACACATCATCTGTTAAGTCCGGATGCCTATGCTGAGCATCTGGTCGAAGCGTGGGAAGTCGCTCAGAGAACCATCAAAGGTCAGGCCAACCACTAGGTCTGTGTCTTGTCTCTGGGTCCTCTGACAGTTCGGACGTGGAAGACAGGTTAGGGCAACGGCGAGGGTTGCTACTGGTGGTGACCAGGTCAGTCATCCTGTACCTGACGTTGATCATCTATCCAGCTGTCGATACGTTCTTCTAACAAAGGCAGGGGGATCGATCCGGCCTCAAGAACTCGGTCGTGAAAGGATCGAATGTCAAAGCGGTCGCCCAGTGTTTGCTCTGCTTTGCGGCGGATGCGACTGATAGCGAGTTCGCCTGTTTTGTATGCGAGCGCCTGCCCCGGCCAACCGATGTAGCGATCGACTTCTGCAACGATGTTGTGTGGGCTCAACGCAGTGTTCTCCGTCATGTAATCGATGGCTTGCTGCCGGGACCAACCCATCCAGTGAAGCCCTGTATCAACAACCAGACGGCTTGCCCGCCATGCTTCCATGCTCAAACGCCCAAAGTCCTGATAAGGGTCCTTGTAGAATCCGATGTCTTTGCCGAGCCGTTCGCTATACAACGCCCAGCCTTCAATGAAGGCTGTGAAATTGCTCTCTCGACTGATGGGATGCAAGTCTTTAAGTTCAGCCTGGATTGCAAGTTGCAGGTGGTGACCCGGCACTGCCTCGTGCAGAGAGAGGGCTTCGAGTTGATACAACGGACGCGAAGACAGATTGTAGGTATTCAGATAGTAAAAGCCGCCTCTTGAGCCATCGGTCGCGGGGGGCCAGTAATATGCAGCAGTGGTTTGTGGAGCCACGTAGGCAGGGATCTCACGCAGCCCGTACGGAATTCGGGGAAGATGACCGAACAATTCAGGCAAGCGACCATCTGCTCGTTTCAGAATCAGCGCTGCGGTCTGCATCAGTTCCTTGGCTGTCGTGGCATAAAATTTGGGATCGGTCCGCAGGTACTCGATAAACGCATCAAGCGTTCCCTCAAAGCCGACGGTGTTCTTGATCACCTCCATTTCGGCACGAATCCTCGCGTTTTCACGGATGCCCGTTTGATGCAATTCTTCTGGCGAGATATCAATCGTCGTGAATCGATGGACACGATCCAGATAGAACTCGCGTCCCATCGGCATGGCCACTGTCCCCACGGGGCCTCGACAGGCCGGCAAGTATTCGGTCCTCAGGAAATCAGCAAAACGCTGGTACGCCGGGACCACGTTGGACTTGATCGCGTTCTGGATTTCGCTCTCAATCTGTTTCCACTTGTCCGCCTCGAGTCTGTTGCTTGCTTCCTCAGACACATTTGTGATGAATAGCGATTCGGACAGATCGTCCACTAGATGCGACTGAACCTGTGACAGTGAATCACGCATGATGATCGCGGGTTGGACGAGCCCAGCCTCGATCCCACCGCGTAACAGGGTGATTTGCTGATCCACATATCGATCAAAGTCCTTCAGACGAGCAACGTAGTTTGCAAAGTCCCGCTCGGATCTGGGATTCATGATGCGGGGTAATTCCGGAAAACTAATGTGGAATCCGCTACGATTATTGATCGGCATCAAATGAACTTTGAATCGAAAGTCGGCGAGTTGACCTTCAAGTCGTCGTCGTAACAGTTCATGATCGATTCGCTTTCCCGGGTTAAGCGAGGCGACAGGGATCTGTTTCAACGCGTCAAGGAATTGCGTTCGCTGTTCTGCACGTTGCTTGATGGCAGAGAGGCTGTCGTTGGCCAAGCGGTCCTGCCCGCGCGGATCGCCCACATTGGTTGCCAGTAACGGAGATGCCTCCAATTCGAAGTCCCAGACTCGATCAAGTAATTCAGTGAGTTTGATGCCCGCCTTCGTACGCTCCGAATCTGGTTGATTACCAAACGCCATCGTCGAAAACACCAATAGTGCGAGCAGAAAACAACCGTAACTGGTTGGCGATGCGATTTTCTTGTTTAGCATGATCTCTCAACTGCGGCCAAAGATGTCTTCATGGGATTGCTCAGCCTAGCATGATGGGCTGAACGCAGGGTGGCCCCCAGAGCGTCCAGTGGGAACACATGGAAAGCACTTGCGGGTTGGAAATTAGAAACGTCCCCATCTGCGGTCAATTGTAGTTAGGCTATGGACTCGACGCTGACCGCAATTGATTGCAGCATATGCCATTCCCGCTCGGCGATACGCTGTGATCGGAGCGGAAGCGTTGCAGGTTTTATTTTAATTAAGTCAGATTATGGTCAGACCCTGATGTGTATTTATATGCGTTGTTTCGTGTTGTTGTGTTTGGTTGTTTCAGTGGCGAATGCACAGGAGGCGGTTGCTCCAGAAATATCTGATCCGGCAGATTTGCGGGCACCGACATCTGTCCCTGATGAGGCGGTTCTTGAGCCCTACCGCGCCAAAGCAGTCGAGAAATGGGAAAATGAAATCCAGAAGATCGAAAGTCGGGACAAGGCCGAGCAGGATCCTGTTGATGCTATCCTGTTCATTGGAAGCAGCAGTATTCGACGGTGGAACGACATAGCAGTCGATATGGCACCGTTCCGAACGATTCAGCGTGGCTACGGCGGGTCGAGGTACAGCGACGTTGCTGTGTTTGCAAAGCGTTTGCTGCACCCACATCAGTATCGGGCACTGGTCATTTTTGTTGGGAATGATGTACAGGGTAATTCTGAGGACAATACCGCGGAACAAGTGGAAGAACTGGCCCGCTATGTGGTGTCGGTGTCCAATGCTCACCAGTCGCATGCCCCGGTCTTTTTGATCGAGGTTACGCCAACTGAGAAGCGATTTGTGGCTTGGCCTTTGATTCGCAAAGTGAACGAGCGACTGCGTGAGATTGCCTTGTCGACACCGAACACGCATTTCATTGCCACCGCGGATCATTACCTTGATCCTGCGGGGAATCCACGCAGTGAATTTTTTGTGAGCGATCGCTTGCACTTGAATGAGGCTGGATACGACCAGTGGGCCGATTTGATTCGCAACCGGGTTGGCGAAAGACTGCGTGCGAAGGAAGAATTTGATGCGAGGGCTGCCGCTACTGAAGCGGCAGAATCGAAAGTTGAGTGAGTTTCACGCGGCGTTGGGCCTGTTCCACGCCATCTATTCAGGAATCCGTCCAATTTCGCGCTTCAATCGGTAATTTCAAGCTTGTGAGTAGCTGAAACCAGTTCGTAGACTCCCGCTGCGTTCTGTTTGGACGCGATGCCATTTTTAGCAAGGGAAACTGAACTTTTGGGCGGCAAGGAAGCCACCACTGTCTCGCCGGGACCCGGAATTCGACTTCTGATGTCGCATTCTGGGTTGGCTGCTGCGCGGAATCTGTTGTTGTGCATTTGCACGCTCGTCGGTGTTTTGCCCGCGATTTCGCAGGAGATAAGTCCAGCCACGATTCGTGTCCGGGGGAACGTGGTTTCTCGCTGGCAGATCGACGAGGCAGAGGCGTCTCTGTTGGAAGGCGACTGCGAGCTGCAGCATGGTGATCGAATGTTTCGTGCCGATGCGATTTTGCTCGTGGTGGATGGACCGGTCGGTCGCGTCCGCACGAGGATTGTGATCCAAGGCAAGGCCAACGGTAAAGAGACGGGTGCTGTTCCACAGTCATTGACGCTGCTGACGTTAGAAGATCCGCAAATCATTGCACCCCGCATCCTAAAGAAGCCGGCAGATCCACCTGCCTTGCTGCTGCAACTGCCAGCTTCGAACTCGTCGCCAGCCAACCGCGGGTTGAGCGAAATCGCAGGTTCGGAGGCCGATGTTTGGCAGGTTCAGTATGAAGAATCAGTTCTTGCACCGTCGCCCGACAATGAACTGCCGCCGCCGTCGACTGATCCAACTAATTCCTCTGCAGTCCGTTTTCTGACTGATGGTGGTACCAAATCGGTCGAGATTGGTTCACGCGATCGCTCTACTCCACTTCAGATTGAAATGAAGCAGCGTCCAGAACTGGGTGATGCGGTGGTTGTAGCTCGGGGCGGTGTTACCGTCTTGATTCGAGATGTAACTGTCAGTCTGCCCGGTGGTAGCACGATGGATCTGGGGACCATTTCACTTTCCGCTGACCGTGTTGTCGGGTGGTTGCCAGAGATGGGGTCTCTGTTCAATCGATCCACTGATCGCGAAGAATCCGACGGAGAAATCTACCTTGAGGGCGACATTGTGTTTCGTCAGGGTGAGCGAATCATTTATGCCAATTCGATGTTTTATAACATCACTACTCAGCAGGGCATGGTGCTGGATTCTGAAGTCATCACAACCATTCCCGACTACATGGGCGTGGTGCGTTTAAAGGCCGACGTGCTGCAGCAGGTTTCCAAGGGCAATTTCATTGCATTTGATGCAGCTGTGACCAGCAGTCGAATGGGGGTGCCTCGCTACTGGCTGCAAAGCGAGCGTTTGCAATTGACTGATCGACAGCGTTTGATGCCAGATCCGATCACAGGTTTGCCGATCAATCGAAGCGAAGCCTTTGTGAACAGTAGGGATAACTTTGTATATTTTGGCGGTGTTCCAATTCTCTATTGGCCCACTTTCTCTACCAGTTTGGAACGACCCGGTTATTACCTTTCCGGAGCCAAGCTGAGGAACGACCAGATCTTTGGAACACAGGTTCTGCTTGACTTTGACCTGTTCCAGTTGTTCGGCATTCAGAATGCGCCGCCAGGCGCCGACTGGGAACTGTCCCTGGATTATCTGAGTGCCAGAGGCCCAGCGATCGGAACGAAATTGGATTACAGTCTGCCATCCCTGTTTGGATTCAATGGTCCGGTTGATGGCTACTTTGATACCTGGTTGATACATGACGAAGGACTGGACGATTTGGGTGTTGGCCGGCGGGACTTGCCTCCAGAAACGACTTTCCGTGGGCGATCACTGCTGCGGCATCGGCATTACCTGAATTCGAATCTCGAGTTGATCGCCGAGTTGGGATGGATCAGCGATCGAAATTTTCTGGATCAGTATTTCGAGGGCGAGTGGGATCGTGACGTTAATGAAAGCACGGCATTGCGGCTGCGCAAGTACCACAACAGCCATCTGTTTGATTTGACGAGTCAGGTCCGGATCAATGACTTCTTTACAACGACCGAACAACTG
Organism: Rubripirellula sp.; assembly: GCA_028823035.1. Taxonomy (GTDB): domain Bacteria; phylum Planctomycetota; class Planctomycetia; order Pirellulales; family Pirellulaceae; genus Rubripirellula. Next base: position 37,533 of record JAPKCI010000002.1, on the reverse strand, counting down.
CCAATGCTTGAGCACTACATGATTGGTGGTGCGATTTTGGGTGATCGGTTTACCTGGTCAGCCCACAATAAAGTTGGCTATTCACGTCTGCAGGTGGGGGATTTGCCTCAGAATCCTAGCGAAGCGGCAACGTATTCGGCTGTGCCAGGGGAAACCAATGCGTCAGGCCTTGTGACTGGAACTCGGCAGAAACTGGCGTTGCCTGTTCAAGTTGGGCCGGTGCGGTTCGTTCCGAGTGTTTTGGGAGATGCTTCCTATTATGGGGAAGCGACTGATGGAGAACCGCTGACACGTATGTTTGGGCAAGCCGGTGTTATCGCTACTTTGCCAGCCTCACGGGTTGATCCTACGATCCAAAGTAGCCTACTCAATATTCGCGGACTGGCACATAAAGCGGAATGGCAGGCCGAGTATTTCTACGCTGATAGCAATTCGTCATTGGATGCGTTGCCACTGTACAACCCGTTGGACGATCATGCTCAGCAACAGTATCGCTCACGTTTCAGCCCGAGTGCCCCCGCCACTCTTGACGCGCGTTATGACCCCATGAATTATGCATTCCGTCAGGGGATACAGAGCCTCGTTGCCAGTCCAAGTGATGTCATTGCCGCCGATCTTCAGCAGTTCCGACTGGGACTGCATCAACGACTGCAGACGAAACGCGGTTTGCCGGGACTCGAGAGGATCGTTGACTTGTTTCAGCTAGATCTCGATTTACTGGTGTTTCCAGATGCGGATCGTGATAATTTTGGCGAGACGTTGGGTCCCGCGATCTATGACATGCGGTATCACGTTGGTGATCGGGTGACTTTGTTGAGTGACGGATATTTCGACTTCTTTGCGGGAGGTCTACGGTCGATCAGTGGTGGTATTCGCAGCACTCGTCCGGGCGTGGGTGATGTCTATCTAGGTGTGCTGTCAATCGAGGGTCCTATCAGTAGCACGGTATTTCGAAGTAATCTCGATTACCGCCTAAACGAAAAGTGGGTCGTTTCGAGCGGAACGAGCTACGACTTCAGTAGTACAGGGAACGTTTCGCAGTCGTTTGGGTTAATCCGCATTGGAGAGTCACTGTTGGTACGAATGGGGATGACCTATGACAAAGGTCGGGACAATGTCGGCATTGGCTTCACGCTTGAACCACGTTTCTGGCCAAGGCCAAGGCTGGGACGCGTCGGCGGTCAACTGATTCCTCCGCCCGGTGTTGAGGGATTTGAATAGGCACGGGAGCTTGCTATCGCTCTATCTCGATTGTGCTGCCAGCTAAGACTGGATTCACACGGTGTGTTTGACTACCCAATCCAGATAGCCCTGTGTGGTATCGGTGACCGGCAACATCAGAATTCCGGGCTCATCGTACGGATGCAGTGAGGTCAATCGCTCTTTTAGATGTGGCCAACGTTCGCTGCTGGTCTTGATCGTCAAACGAAATTCAGTTGAGCGTTGAATTGCTCCATCCCAACGGTAATGACTGGTGATGGGACCATCGATCTGAACACAGGCAGCCAGACTTTGCTCAACCAGCTGACGGGAAAGTCGTTCAGCATCATCGAGCGATTCGACTGTCGTGACCACCACGACGAGGTGGTTGGATACGTGCATGTCAGGGCAGGGGAGTAAAGGGATGTGGCGATGGGCTGCCGGCGATTGATATGGGCGAACGCAGTTGTTATCGCCCTCAATGGGTACCTTAGCAGGCAGCTCGTACTCACGGGCAGATCTGTTGGTCCAGGCCAGTGCAGGAATTGGTCTGGTGATCGTGGACAGGGAAATTTTGATGAATTCTGGTTGGCGTCTGTCATCACCGGACCGATCCGCGTAGAAACTACGTGGGTTAGTTGTTGGAGAAGAGAAAAAAATGACCAATTTGCAAGATACAGGCAGTACCACACCCTTCACGATGTCACGGTTGATTCGTGCCAGCATGAGGCACTCTTGGCGAGTTTCAGTCTCTGTTGCACTGGGGGTCGCGACGGCGACTGCCGTGATTGTGGGCGCCTTACTGGTTGGTGATTCGATGCGAGGTAGCTTGCGGGGGCTAACGATCGAACGTCTTGGAAACACGGAGAACGCGGTCTTTCCGGGCGGGTTTTTTGGGGTCGAAGGATTGACCGCAGCGAACCTCAATCCGATTCCATTGATGCTATTTGAGAATGGAATTGTCGAGGCGCGGAGCGAAGACGATTCGATTCGCAGGGCGGGTTCGGTACAGATCATCGGTTGCGATGATGATTTTTGGCGGCTTGACGTTTCGGGTATTCCAAAGCCGCCGTTGTTTGACGACGACAGCATCGTGTTAAACCAGTCGATGGCGTCGGAATTGGGGGTCAAGGTTGGCGATCTGCTGACGTTGCGGCTGCCGGTTGAACAGGCGGTCCCTGCCGATAGCCCATTAGGAAAACGTGATGCACAAAGTGAGGGTCTACCGCGAATGCGGGTTGCCGGAATTGTCCCTGATCGTGGACTTGGGATCTTTACTGTTTCACCCAGTCAGGCGGCACCCAAAAATGTTTTTGTGAATCGGAACACCATTGGCGAGGTTCTCGAGAGAGAGGGGCAAGCCAATGCCCTGTTGCTTGACCAACCGGCAACATTGCAAGATTTTCAAATCAGCTTGAACGACCTTGGGTTGACTCTGCAACGGGTCCAACGTCGGTTCGAGCCTGACGAGGGCGATCCAAGCGTTGTTTACGATTACTACTGGTTGACGAGTGAGCGTCTGCTGCTGCCTGAGGTCGCCGTCGACCGGATTGTAGAAGCTTTTCCATCGGAGCAATTGACCGAGACAACGACCTATTTGGCAAATGCCATCGAGCGTTTGAATGACAACGGCGAGGTCGTTGCGTCAGTTTCTTACAGCACGATCACTGCGATCGATTCCAGTCCGGATTTGCCATTGAACTATCAGCGCCCGGATGCTGATGCAGCTGGTGAGAAGTCAGCACCGGCGACGTCCCGGCAAGTGAAGGCGGGGGTGGTGGTCCCAATGGTTTTGAATCAGTGGGCCGCCGATCGACTGAATGCTGATCGTGGGACGCGTTTGCGTGTCGCCTATTACGAACCGGAAGTTGAGAACGGTAAAGAGATTGAGCGATTTTTTGAAGCGGTGGTCACGGAGGTTGTGCCGATTACCCGTCCGGCAACACCCTATCGCCGGCGTCGAGCGGCTACCTTTGATCTTCCGCCCACGGTTTATAACGATCCTGATTTGACTCCTTCTGTTCCTGGTGTCACCGATCAGGACTCGATCAGTGATTGGGATTTACCGTTTCCGCTGGAGCGTGAAATCAGCAAGGAAGATGATGTCTATTGGAACGAGTACCGCTTGACTCCCAAGGCGTTTCTTCCACTGTCTGACGGGCAACGATTGTTCGGCAGTCGCTTTGGACAAACAACGGGCATGCGGATTTCGACCGATGCTGCGATTGATGAAGATGCACTCCGCGAGCGTTTGCTGGAAGTCCTCAGGCCCTCCTTTGCAGAGTTGGGTTGGTCGATCCGGCCCATTCGCGAGCAACAGCTGGCGGCATCCAGTGGTACGACCCCTTTTGACGGGCTGTTTCTATCACTGAGTTTCTTTGTGATTTTCGCTGCTGTGATGCTGATTGCGATGCTGTTCCGATTGGGTATGACTCAGCGTATGGCCCAGTTCGGAACTCTGTTGGCGGTCGGCTGGAATCCGCGACGTGTCGTATCGTTGGTGCTTGGTGAAGGTTTGCTGATCGCTGGTATAGGCGTGTTGTTGGGGGTCGCCGGTGGATTTCTTTATGCGTGGGTCGTGCTGTGGGCGCTGCGGTCCCTATGGGTGGGGGCCGTTACTGTTCCGTTTCTTGCTTTTCATTGGAGCGTTCAAAGCATCCTGATCGGAGCGATTGCAGGATGGGGTGTTGCAGCGATCACGTTGTGGTTGACGACACGCTGGTTAACGCGGCTTGATGCTCAGGATCTGTTGTCGCAACGCGATTCGGACACGATGGCGGATCGACAGTCAGGAAAGAGTAAATTGCCGGTACTCGCTGCTGCTTTGGGATTCATAGCGATCGGTTTGGGTGCCTTTGGTGCTACCGCTGCTGGTCAAATTGCTGCTGGCTCTTTCGTGGGCGGCGGGATGTTGCTGCTGATCGCAGCACTTGTCTTTGTCTATTCATGTTTGCGAAGGCCACGTCGCATTGCAGTCGGCGTCGTCCAAGGTTCGTTTACGCTTCGTCAACTCGCGATTCGCAATGCCTCTCGGCATCCGTTGCGGAGCACCATGACGATTGGACTGATGGCAACCGCTGCCTTCCTGATCATGGCGATTGCAGCTTTCCGGTTACAACCAGGACAGGAAGGGACAGGGGGATTCGCTCTGATTGGTCAATCGGCGCAGCCCCTTTCGAGGGATCTGAGGCAGACCCAAGTGCGTTCCGAGTTGCTGGGTCCGGACGCGTCCGTGCTTGCCAATGCATTGATTGCGCCGTTTCGGTTGCGATTGGGGCAAGACGCCAGTTGTAATAACCTGTACAAGGCAACACGGCCCACGGTGCTCGGCGTACCGAAGTCATTCAGTAGCTTGTTCAGTGATTCATCAACAACGTTGCCCGGATTCCAGTGGGCTGCTGATGGTGGCTTGCCAGCAGATCAATCACCGTGGGATGCATTGGCAACCCAAGCCTCAGGCAGTCAAGAGGATCCGATCCCAGTCATTATCGATCAGAATACCGCCATGTGGAGCCTGCAGATGATGAAGGGTGTTGGCGAAATCCGAGCCTTTGAGTACGAGCCGGATCAACCGGTCTACTTTCGCGTCGTCGGACTGCTTGCCAACTCAATGCTGCAAGGAAAGTTGTTGATCGGAGAAGAAAACTTTGAAACGGTATTTCCAGACGTAAGTGGTTACCAGTACTTCCTAATCGCCGATGATAATTCCCATGCAGATCAGGTCGCTGTGGTGTTGGAGAATCGACTGGGGGACATCGGCATGGATGTTACTGACGCCAATCGGGTCTTGTCGGCGATGTTGGCCGTGCAAAATACCTACCTGCGTACATTCCAGAGTCTCGGTGCCTTGGGACTTTTGCTAGGTACCATTGGTTTGGCCGTCGCGCAGTTGCGGAGTGTTTTGGAGCGACGTCAGGAGTTGGCCGTCATGCGGGCGATTGGCTTTAGTCGACGTCGTCTAATGTCGGTCGTGATGGGTGAAACAGCGGCCTTGCTGATACTGGGAATCGGTTGCGGTGCTGCCTGTGCCATCTTGGCCGTATTACCCCATGCAATCATCAACGGTCTGGATCTATCTGTGGTGGAACCGCTCGTCATCTTGGTTGGTATTACGCTGTTTGGACTGCTGGCAGGATTAGCCGCAGTGCGGCGGGTCAGCAAGATGCCACTGCTTGAATCGTTGCGTTCGAATTAGTTGAGAGGATCAAGATGCATCGGATGTTGGATGATTTCACCGATCCAGCTGACCATTTGGCACTGGATGAGGCGATTCTGACCAGGACAGAGATTGACGTGAATGACGACAATCCCTGGGAAGTGCTGCGGTTGTGGGAATTTACAGATCCGGTGGTTGTTGCAGGTCGTTCCAGTCGCGTTCACGAAGAGATCGATGTCGATTATTGCTTGTCCAGGAAAATACCTGTGCTGCGGCGGTGTACGGGTGGTGCGTCCGTGGTGGGCGGGCCAGGATGTCTGATGTATAGCGTCGTTCTCGCTCATGACCGTCACCAGGGATTGAAGAAAATTGATGCGGCTCATCAGTATGTCATGGGGCGAGTGTTAGCGGCTGTTCAGCAGCAGATTCCAGCAGCGAAGCTGCAAGGAATCTGTGATTTGACGTGGCAGAACTGTAAGTGTTCGGGGAACAGTTTGCGTGTCACGCGGGAGCGAATTTTGTACCACGGAACTTTTTTATACGACTTTGATTTGAGTATGCTGGATCACTGCCTGCGTGAAACGCCGCGGCACCCGGATTATCGAGCGGGTCGCGATCACGGTGCCTTTGTGACCAATGTGCCACTGAGTCCAGAGCGTCTGAAGAATGATCTGGAAACGGTATTCGACATCCGGTCCAGCCTGAGGGCAGGTTTGCTAGAAAAAGAAGTCAGCAGATTGCGTGAACAGCGATACGATTCACGGCAATGGCATTACCGGCATTGAATGATGAAAACCTTATCAATTGAGTGAACCGTTGACTGATAAACCTCTGAGTTTCGACAGTTTGCAAGAGCTGCTTGCTGGATTTGGTCAGCAGCATGTCCTGCACCACTGGCACGCGCTAAGTCAATCGCAGCAGACAATTTTGGCTGCACAGGTGAGAGAACTCGACCTTCCCGAATTGGCGAGTCTGGTTCGCGGTGAGTACGGCAGCACCGACTTCATGGCATTGGCTGCGAGAGCCGAGTCGCCACCGGCAGTTCGTGCTGATGGCAGCGGGGCTGACTGGTCTCAGGCTCAGGCTAAACTGCGGGGTGAAGAAGCTTTACGCAATGGTCAGGTGGCCGCTGTTATCGTCGCGGGTGGTCAAGGCACGCGTCTGGGATTCGATCAGCCAAAAGGGATGTTTCCTATCGGACCGGTTTCCAAGCGAACTCTCTTTCAATTTTTTGCTGATCGTCTGTTGGCAGTCAACGAAATATATGGCTGTCGTATTCCTTTATACATCATGACAAGCGAGGCAACAGATCAGCAGACCGTCGACTATTTCGCCGAAAATGATTACCTTGGGTTGCCATTTGAGGATGTGAAAATATTCAAGCAGGGTACGATGCCGGCAGTTGATTCATCAACTGGAAAATTGCTGATGCAGAATCCGGGCTCTCTCGCACTGAGTCCCGATGGGCATGGCGGAACAGTTGCAGCGTTGGACCGGAGTGGTTGTCTGGCCGACGCAGCAAAGCGGGGTGTGATACACCTGGCTTATATTCAAGTTGATAACCCGCTGGCCAATCTTTGTGACCCTGCTCTGATCGGACACCATTTAATGGCCGAAAGTGAGATGACGACACAGGTTGTTAGGAAACGCTATCCGATGGAAAAGGTCGGCAACGTTGTTCTGGTTGAGGGGCAGGTTCAGATCATCGAGTACAGCGATTTGCCAGCAGAGGCTGCGGAGGCGACAAATGCCGATGGATCACTGAAACTGTGGGCGGGGAACATTGGCGTTCACCTGTTTAATGTTAATTTCCTGAGGCGTATCGGTTCCCTCGCGACATCATTGCCCTTTCACCGCGCTGCAAAGAAAGTCCCTCATATTGATGAACAGGGCCGAGCGGTTGCACCTGATCAGCCGAACGCGACCAAATTTGAAAGATTTATTTTTGACCTGCTGCCCCTCGCAAATAATGCGTTTGTGGTTGAGTCACTTCCCTGCGAAGCATTCGCACCGGTCAAGAATGGTGATGGATCAGTCACTGACACGCCCAGCATGGCCAGAAAAGCGATCTCGGACTTGCATCAAGGCTGGTTGGAGCAGGCTGGCGCTTGGGTGGATCAGGGGGTTCAGGTCGAGATTAACCCTAGGCTGGCGTTAACAGCGGAAGTTCTGAGAGAAAAGATCCCAGCAAATCTGCGGATTGACGCAGATCGCTACTTTGACATCCGGCTAGAATCCTGAGAATGAAGCCCCCCCTAAACTGGCTCAACAAGCCGACAAACCCTCCCTTGCGATATCATCAAGCAAACACAATCACGCATCGGAAATGATGATATTCGAAACCTTGGCAACTGCCGGGGGTTACCACAAATACGGTCCTTCCTTGACCTTCCCTCCTTTCACGCCGGCATCATGAAAAGTAAATCGCCCAAAAACCACAGGCAGGCCAATGTCTGGGTAGGCCTCCTCATCTGCATCATCTTCATTGCTGCAATCGGTGGTGCTGGTTACGTTTTTCTCGATAGCGACGGGGCACGAGTCAATTCTGATGACTTGATCACACAGGTCGCCCGCCGTGGTCCATTTGATCACATCGTTTTGGAGCAAGGCGAGGTTGAAAGTAGCAGCAACACCGAAATCGTTTGTGACGTCAAGTCTCGCGGGACTAGTGGAACTGCAATTCTGTGGGTGATTGACGAGGGAGCTCGCGTTAAAAAAGGCCAGAAACTGGTGGAACTCGATTCCTCTGAATTGGAGTTGAGGCTCAAGGAACAGAAAATTCAGGTGATTACTGCGGAAGCTCGTCTCGCTACTTCGTTAGCCAATGTGGAGCAGGCCAAGATCTCGCGTGAGGAATATCTGGAGGGGGTCTATAAAACAGCGGAGAAAGAGATTTTCAGTTTAAAGGCGGTTGCTGAGCAGAAGTTACGAATAGCGAGGCTTAATAGTCAAAGTAGTGAGCGTCTGGTTGCCAAAGGATTGTTGAATGCACTCACCTTAGAGGCCAATCAGTTTTCGGTTGCCGACGCGCAAAACCAATTGGACGTTGCGGAGAGCAAGTTAAAAGTGCTGCAAAATCTAACAAAGCAGAAAATGTTGGTTCAATTTGATAGTGGCATCGAAGCTGCTGAGGCTTCACTGTCGGCGACTCAAAGTGAACTGATGGAGGAAACATCCGAGCTGGATGACATCATAGAGCAGATTGGCAATTGCGTTATGATGGCACCAGCCGATGGAGTCGTTGTTCATGCCAACCGCTACAGCAGTCGTGGTGGCAGTGCCGAGTTCGTGGTTGAAGCTGGAGCGACTGTGCGTGAGCGTCAAGAGATCATTCGCTTGCCTGATCCATCACTGATGCAGGTGAAGTGCAAAATCAATGAATCGCGTATCACGCTCATTACTGAGGGCATGGCTGCGAGGATAGAGATTGACGCCATCCCTGGAATGAAACTCACTGGACGTGTGGTCAAGGTGAATCGATACGCGGAGCCAGGAAGTTTCTTCAGCTCATCCATCAAAGAGTATGCAACCATTGTCGAGATCATCGATCCACCAGAGAATATCCGGACGGGGATGACTGCTGAGGTCCAGATTTTTGTCGAGCAACATGATGATGCGCTGCAGATCCCAATCGAGGGTTTGTATGAGCATGGTCCCGATATGTATTCCCTGGTGATGAAGGGACCGGATGAATTCGTCACCTCAAAGATTAAAATTCAGGCGACCAATGACAAGATGGCAAGTGTTGATGCCGGCCTGAATGATGACGATGTCGTTATCTTAAACCTCCGCGATCATCTTGACTTGATGGAACTGCCGGAGATTGTACGCGAAGACAACAGCGGCATGCGTGACTTGGCAACTCCGGGATCGGTGCGATCGGGCGGAGAAGGTGGCCGACCTGGCGGTGGAGGTACTGGCCGACCTGGCGGTGGAGGTACTGGCCGACCTGGCGGTGGAGGTACTGGCCGACCTGGCGGCGAAAGAGCGGGAGGTGCTGGAGGAGGACCACCTGGCGGCGGTGGCATGCCTTCCGCCAGCGAAATGGTCAAAAGGGCGATGGAACAAAATGACAAGGACAGTGACGGTACTCTGTCCGCCGAAGAGATCAAGGCGATTGATGGTCGTTTTCGAAGCATGATCTCTGATGCCGATGTTGATGGCGATGGCGATGTGACGAAAATAGAGTTGACCCAAGCGATCAAAAAACGCACGGGTGGAGGAGGATCCTGATGAGCAATGGTGATCCTAACGGCTTGGCAAATCAATCGCGCGTCGCAGCCCCTGCTGATTCAAGGGTCTTTGCCACTTCGATTCGCGATCTTACCAAGGAATATGTGCTCAAAAGCGAGACAGTCAAAGCACTGCGGGGTGTCTCCTTTGATGTGCAAGAGGGCGATTATGTTGCCATCATGGGACCCTCGGGAAGTGGCAAGAGTACGTTGCTAAACCTGCTCGGTTGTCTCGACAAACCAACCAGCGGAAGCCTGTACCTTGGTGATGATGACATTGCCGAGATGACAGATGACCAACTTGCCGAGATCAGAAGCAGGCGGATTGGATTTGTGTTCCAGTCCTACAACTTGATTCAGCAGTTGAGTGTAGTTGAGAACATTCAGGTCCCGCTTTACTATCAGGGAAAACTTGGGGCGGACGAAAAGAGGCGAGCTGTGGAGTTGGCCGAACGAGTGGGCTTGGGTGATCGCCTTAGTCACCGTCCCGCGCAGTTGTCAGGTGGTCAGCAGCAACGTGTCGCGATCGCCCGCAGTTTGGTGAACGATCCGTTCTTTGTTCTGGCGGATGAGCCGACGGGAAACCTCGATTCGGCCACGACCTATGAGATTTTGGCGATTTTTGATGAGCTCAATAGCGACGGTCGGACGATCATTATCGTCACGCACGAAGACGATGTGGCAGACCGTGCAAAGCGAATCGTTCTCTTGAAAGACGGGATGCTTCATTCGGATGAAAAAGTAAGTGAAGAACGGCGTGATGCTGCCAGGCTGGCTCAGCAACAGGCTGTGAAAGAACTCTTAGCCAAACAGTAGTTCAGTCTTCGGGAACAGAGTTCATGATTTGGTTACGTATTTGGAAACTCGGTATCAAAAGCCTCGCATTGCACCCATTGCGAACGGCTTTGACAATGATTGGCATCATGATTGGTGTCACGGCGGTCATTGTCCTGACTGCGATTAGCCAAGGGGCAAGTGATCAGGTTCAGAGGCAGATCGAGTCACTCGGTTCAACGACCATTATCGTTCGAAGCCAAAAGCCGCCGGAGGACAAATTGGCTGGAATGGGGGCAAATCAGTACGGATTGCTGCGCAGCGATCTGGAAAGAATCGTGGAGAATGTTCCGACGATCGTGACGGCGATCCCAATCCGGGAAATAAGACGGCAATTTACCTATCGCGATCGTTCCATTGATGGTCGCTTGGTGGGATGCACTCCCGCGTATGCAGACGTCAACAGTTTGAAGATCCGAGCTAACGGTGGCCGGTTTCTAGGTGACGCAGACGATATTAAAGCTGATACCGTTTGCGTGATCTCGGCCGGGGTCGCAGCAGAGCTTTTCCCTTATGAAGAGCCTTTGGGGAAACGACTTAACGTTCCCGAGCATACCGACAAGTACAAGATCGTAGGAGTCCTTGAGCATCGCAATCCGTCCGCGGCTATCGGTGGATCACTCGACTCGCAGGATTTCTCTTCTGATGTGTATATCCCCATAAAAACCCTTCGGAAGCGGGTTGGGGATACCATCGTGACCCGACGTAGCGGTCAGTTTCAGATGGAAATCATGGAATTGAATCAGATCACTTTGCAGGCCACTCGACCCGAACTGGTTCGACCATCGGCGGCACTGATCAAGAGTTTGTTGGCACCCAACCACAGCGATTTGAATGATACGGTGGTCGTTGTGCCTTTGGAGTTGTTGGAGCAGGCTCGAAACATGAAGATGCTGTTCCTCGGTATCGCAATCCTGATCGCCTGCATTTCCCTGCTGGTTGGCGGGATCGGGATCATGAACATCATGCTGGCGAGCGTAACCGAACGAACGCGTGAGATTGGTATCAGACGCGCGTTGGGGGCAAAGCGGGCAGATATTGTCAAACAATTCCTTGTTGAAACGATTGTTCTCAGCTTTGTCGGAGCGTTTCTCGGAATCTTGCTCGGTTTCCTCAGCTTACCAGTCTATGGGGGTTTGATCTGGGGCTTCGAGCAGGGATTTCCTGAGCAGTTTGCGAGTCTTCCACAGCCGATCCGTGAAGCGAAGCCGTCGATTGTGTATTGGACGATTCCGTTGGCTGTCGTGATTGCCGTGGGAGTGGGATTAGTCAGCGGGTTGTATCCTGCCGTGCGTGCAGCGAAGATGAATCCTATCGAGGCACTTCGCCACGAGTAAGCTTTCTTATGCTTGATGCCCGAGTCAGTCCCAATGGTGAACTTTCCAGCATGGTTGAGGCTATTCTGTGTGTTGCTGTCCCTGAATTCGATCCAATTGAGCGAAATACAGGCGGATGAGTCGCCCAGTCCAATCAGACTGATGACTTATAACATCCGATACGACAATCCACGTGACGGAAAGGACGTCTGGCGCAACCGTGTTGATGCGGTAGTTGATCTGATATCAAAGCAGGATGTGATCGGTTTGCAGGAGGTGACGGCAGGGCAATTGGATGCGTTGGTCGCCAGACTCGTTGATTTTCAGTTCTATGGATTGGGCCGTGATGATGGGAAGAGAGGCGGTGAACACGCGCCAATTTTCTTTCGTAAGGAACGTTTCGAGCAGCTTGACCGGGGAACGTTCTGGTTGAGCCAGAGACCAGCGGAAGTTGGTGTTGCGGGTTGGGACGCGTCGCTGCCGAGGACGTGCACCTGGATGCTTCTAAAGGACAAGACAACGGGTAGCAATCTGTGGGTGGCCAATGCACACTTTGATCATCGTGGATCCAAGTCGCGTCTGGAAAGCGGTCGGCTGATAACCAAGGTCGTGAGAGATCAGGTCAAGGATATGCCTACCATCGTGATGGGTGACTTCAATTGCCTGCCAGAATCGCCACCCTACCAGGCGTTGATTGATGGAAACTTGCTGGTCGACGCCCGGAAGGCGAGTAAGCAAGAGGTGGCTGGACCAGATAGCACGTGGAATGGATTTCGCGGTGTGATACCCGAGCGTATCATCGACCACGTTTTCGTTGGTGGCCCGATCGAGGTCGAGCAGCTTTCCACCCTTGATCCGAAAACAGCCTCTGGACGGTTTGCCAGCGACCATTTGCCTGTTCGTATCTTGATGCGTTTGATGTCGTCCGGTCCAAGTCAGAATTGATGGTCAAGCTTTCGGTTCGGGATCGTTCACGCCTGCTTGTGGTGGTCGCTGCTTTACTTTGGAGCACGAGCGGTCTGTACGCGAAGGCGCCGTGGTTCGATGATTGGCCAATGGAAACACGTGGCGTGGCTTTGACGTTCTGGCGCGCCGTCTTTGCTGCATTGACGGTATTGCCATTTGTGCGTCGACCGCAGTTTCGCGTTGCGATGATTCCCATGTCGATGGCATTCCTTGCGATGACATATTCTTTTCTGGTTGCCATGGTGAATGGTTCGGAGACGACCACGATTTGGTTGCAGTATGTTGGCCCCGCTTGGGTGGTTGTGGCTGGGTTGTTCGGAATCGGTGATCGCCCACATCGAAGCGACTGGGTGATGGTAGGTCTGTCGCTCGTCGGCATTGCCTTCATCATTGGGATGGAGGCGCGCGTGACTCATGAGTCCCTGGTTACTGGCCCGGTCGGTTTGGCGCTGTTTTCAGGTTTAATGTATGCGGTAGTAATGCTGTCGCTGCGCAGGCTTCGCGGTGTGGATGTGGCTTGGCTTGGGCTGGTGAACCATTTGGTCAGTGTCGTGTGTTTGGCACCGCTGGTCATTGGCAAGGTTCCGTTGCCGCACGGGGGACAGTGGATCGCGCTGTTCTGCCTAGGGGCGGTACAGTTGGCGATACCGTACATGATCTTTGCGTGGGCGGTTCGTGAGGTTGAAAGTAACGAGGCCTCTTTGCTTACGTTGTTGGAGCCGGTTGCGGTACCGATTTGGACGTTCATCGCTTGGAGAAGCTACCCGAGCTACCAGTTGCCCCGGTGGTGGACTTTGGTAGGGGCAGCCTTGATCGCGGTGGGATTTATTTGGCGTTACGGCATGGTCCGTCGATCCAACATGAGCCAGCAGGTTCCCAGTGATCTTGATCAGTCGGTTCCCAGTGATCTTGATCAGCAGGTTCCCAGTCCGTCTGCAGGACCGGTTTCGCAGGAAGACTGATTTGCTGCTCAGCCGATAATAGTTCCATCGGATGCCAAAAAAGTGCCGGTGAGGGGCAATGATGGTTCTGTTCCAAGTCCCTTGGACGAGACCACGGGCCCCGTTTACTTTGGCGTTTAGATGCGTCCTCTACGACTCACGCGTTTTCTGCTATCCTCTGCCTCAATTTGCAGGTGTCAACCTTACTCTGTCGATGTTTCTACCAGTCACCGTTTACTAGTCACTGAGAGTGCCGAGTTTCCCAGTGATGGACCCTCCGGGTCGGAACGCGAGGTTGGCTTCTTGCAAGTTTGGTGATTCATCCTTCGTCAATCTACGCCGCTGGAACTACAAACGTGCCCCGTCGCGACGATATCAAAAAAATTCTGATCATTGGCAGCGGTCCAATTGTGATTGGACAAGCTTGCGAATTTGACTACTCAGGAACTCAGGCTTGCAAGGCTCTTCGAGAGGAGGGCTACGAGGTCGTGTTGGTTAACAGCAACCCTGCGACCATCATGACAGATCCCGGAACCGCAGATGCAACTTATATCGAGCCTCTGACCTGGCAGATGATCGAGAAGGTCATTGCGAAGGAACGTCCAGATGCCCTGCTCCCGACCTTGGGTGGTCAGACTGGTCTGAATTGCGCCATGGATTTGGAAGCCAACGGGGTTCTGGAAAAGTACGGAGTTGAAATGATCGGTGCGAACGCGGCGGTCATTGCCAAGGCGGAGGAACGTGAGCAGTTCAAGGCTGCCATGCAAAAAATCGGTTTGGAAACCTGTAATGGAAACACGGTCAAGACCCTTGAGAAAGCCCGCGAAGCTTTGCATAACGTGGGATTGCCTGCTGTTGTGCGACCCAGTTTCACCATGGGGGGCAGCGGTTCAGCCATTGCTTACAACAAGGATGACTTTGACGCGCTGGTGCAAAATGGTCTTGATCAGTCACCAGTCACAGAGGTGTTGATTGAAGAATCAATCATTGGCTGGAAAGAGTACGAGATGGAGGTGGTGCGTGACAAGGATGATAATGTTGTCATTGTCTGCAGCATCGAGAACTTTGATGCCATGGGAGTGCACACTGGTGACTCTATCACCGTGGCACCAGCGCAGACATTGACTGACAAGGAATATCAGCGGATGCGTGATGCTTCGCTGGCAGTAATCCGGGAAATCGGCGTGGAAACGGGCGGCAGTAACATTCAGTTTGCGATCGAACCTAATACTGGGCGAATGATCGTGATCGAAATGAATCCTCGCGTTAGTCGGTCCAGTGCGTTGGCGAGCAAGGCTACAGGTTTTCCCATCGCAAAGATTGCAGCCAAGCTTGCCGTGGGTTATCTGCTATGGGAACTGCCGAACGATATTACGAAGCAGACCAAGGCGTGCTTCGAGCCAACGATTGATTACGTTGTCACGAAGATGCCCCGATTTGCTTTTGAGAAGTTCCCTGAGGCTGACGCAACGCTAACGACACAGATGAAAAGCGTTGGTGAGACGATGGCGATCGGACGGACGTTCCGTGAGTCGATGCAAAAAGCGATGCGTGGACTGGAAGTCGGTGCTTTCGGTCTGGGTAGCGACAATCGAGATGCGTGGGGAACGGAACTACAGCCTGATCTCGACGAAATTCGAGCGAAGCTGAGCACGCCCGGGGCGGAGCGGATTTTCTACATCCGTTACGCCCTCAAGGCTGACATGACAATCGACGAAGTGTTCAGTCTGACGAACATTGATGTCTGGTTCCTGGATCATCTCTCCCAAATCATCGAGCATGAAAACCGCTTGATAGAGATCGGCACTCTCGAGAGTTTTACACGGGACGAGATGTGGGAGGCGAAAAGGGACGGATTCTCCGATCGCCAGATTGCCAAGATCACATCAACGACTGAAACGAAAGTCCGTGCCAGGCGGTTGGAACTCGGTGTGCGACCGGTCTTCAAGAGCGTGGATACCTGTGCTGCCGAATTCGAGGCTTACACGCCTTACTATTACAGCACTTATGAAATCGAGGATGAGCTGCCTCCTAAGAGTGACAAGAAGCGGGTGGTTATTCTGGGTGGTGGACCCAATCGCATCGGGCAGGGGATTGAATTCGATTACTGCTGTTGCCACGCCAGTTTCGCGCTCCGGGAAATCGGTTACGAGAGCGTGATGATCAACAGTAATCCCGAGACGGTGAGTACCGATTATGACACTTCGGACATGCTCTTCTTTGAGCCACTGACAATCGAAGATGTTCTGAATGTCTGTGATGCCATCCAACCGGATGGTGTGATTGTTCAGTTTGGTGGCCAAACACCACTGAATCTGGCGCGGGGTTTGTCGGAGGCGGGTGTGCCGGTCATCGGCACCAGTGTCGATACCATTGAAGCAGCAGAGGATCGAGAACTGTTTCAGCAACTCATCGATGAGTTGGGTTTAAGACAGCCGCCCAGCGGAATCGCAAGAAACATGGCCGAAGCTCGTGTGGCGGCCAAGATCATCGGCTTCCCGATGCTTGTGCGGCCCAGCTTTGTTCTTGGCGGCAGGGCGATGGAGATCTGTTATGACCAGACGCAATTTGACCGCTATGTGGCCGAGGCGTTTGTTGTCGCGGATGGTCAGCCCGTGCTGATTGATCGTTTTCTCGAAGACGCCACCGAAGTTGACGTTGATGCGATCGCCGACGGCACCGACTGTGTGATCATGGGGATCATGGAACACATTGAAGAGGCAGGTGTCCATTCGGGGGACTCCGCTTGTGCGATTCCGCCGTTCAGCTTGACGCAGCCGATACTTCATGAAATTCGCGCCGCAACCAACAAACTTGCGAAACGCCTGAACGTGATTGGACTGATGAATATCCAGTTTGCGATCAAGTCTGAAGACCAATGTCCTACTCTCTATGTATTGGAGGTCAATCCTCGCGCATCGCGGACGGCACCGTTTGTGGCAAAGGCAACTGGAGTTCCTGTCGCTAACATTGCCACCAAGGTCATGGCGGGCATCTCGCTTGCTGAGCAGAATGTCACCAAAGAGCCAATTCCGCGTCACGTTTCCATCAAGGAAAGTGTCTTCCCATTCCGCAAGTTTGCCGGCGTCGACATCGTGTTGGGACCGGAAATGCGAAGTACCGGAGAGGTCATGGGGGTTAGCGACAAGTTTTCCCTCGCCTTTGCGAAAAGCCAAATCGCAGCCGGTAGCCTGTTACCAGAAACCGGCAAAATCTTCATCAGTTTAAGTTCCCGCCACAAAGATGCAGCGAAGGCCATCGGCCTTGAACTGCTGGACTTGGGCTTCGAGATTCTGGCAACGTCCGGGACTGCGGCGAAGCTTGAGGAAGGAGGCGTCGAGGTGACGCGGGTCAAGAAGCTGGCAGAGGGCCACCCTAACCTCATCGATTACCTCAAAAATGATGATGTTCAGCTGATTCTTAATACGCCCAGCGGCAAGGGAGCACGAACGGATGAGGGACGGATTCGGGCTGCCGCCGTTCAGCATGGAGTACCTTGCATCACCACGCTTGCTGCAGCCGAGGTGGCGGTGAGGGCCATGCGAGCAACGAGAGAGGTCGAGTTGGAGGTCGAGTCTCTGCAAAGTCGCTATGCAAAATCACTTTGAGCCAACTGGAGAAGAATCGCTGGTGAAAAAGAAAAGCTCCTACGGGTGGGGCAGCAACCCGTAGGAACTTAACGTGACGGAAAGATGGGGCAGTATCTTTCCGATCGGATGAAACGACGGGCATTGCCGGAGCAAGTACTCCGCGCTTCACCTAATCTGTTTCGACTTTTCCTGACCGGAGAACGCCAACATCTTCTAAAATTGGGCAGTGAAATCCCGAGAGTGTTCGCAAATCAGTTTTTATCCATCAATTCGGTACTTGGTCTGAGCGTATAAGATGGCAAGTGAAGAACGGTCCGATTCCTCAAGAGGTGGGGGCGAACCCACCCATTTGGCGGCATTCGATCCATCCAGCCTGAAATTGCTGGTGGTCGATAACGAGGCAGCTCATGCGCGGGCAATGTCAGAAAGTCTCGAGAAGGTTGGTTACCGCTGCGAAGTCGCAACCAGTGGACCTGAAGCCGCCAAACTGGTGGAACTGGAAACCTACGACATCATCATCACCGATATGGTGATGAACGACGTTGACGGCATGAAACTTCTCAAGCTTGCACGGGAACGATTGCCAGTCTGCGAGGTGGTGATGGTAACTGGACATGCAACCGTTCCGGTGGCTGTGGAGGCAATGCAGAAGGGCGCCTTCAACTTTCTTGAAAAACCGATCACACCCAATCGACTTCGCGCAATTGTCGAAAAAGCAGCTGAGGCGGTATCGCTCAAACGCACGAACACTGAACTTCTGCAGCGACTCGATGAGCGGTTCGGGTTCGAGGGTATCATTTACGTAAGTAAAAAGATGCAAATGGTCATTGACCGTTTGCGTCGGATTGCTGTGACTGATGCGACCGTTTTGATTACCGGTGAAAATGGCACTGGCAAGGAAATCATTGCGCAGGCTATCCATCAGAACAGCCCAAGACGCAGCAAGCGTATGGTTGCAATCAATACCGGAGCGATAGCCGAGAATCTTGTCGAAAGTGAGCTGTTCGGGCATGTGAAGGGTTCGTTCACCGACGCCGTCTCTGACCGCGAAGGAGCATTTCAATACGCCAATGGCGGCACGTTGTTTCTTGATGAGGTGGGCGACATGCCTGCCAATACACAGATTAAACTATTGCGTGTTTTGGAAGAACATCAGATTACCCGTGTCGGTGATAACAAGACGATCAAGGTTAATGTCCGACTGATTTCAGCGACGAATCGGCCATTGCAGGACATGATCGACGCGGGTACTTTCCGCAAGGATCTTTACCATCGCCTAAAAGTGGTGACTGTTGAACTACCACCCTTGCGTGATCGACTGGAGGATGTTGTTCCATTGATGGACTACTTCCGCAAATTTTTTCTGCGCCGTCACGATAAGCCTGCAGCCCATTTCACGCCCGCTGTGACCAAACGGTTCTTTTCCTATGATTGGCCTGGCAATGTAAGAGAGTTGCGCAATTTTGTCGAAACCATGGTTGTTCTCGATACGGATGGAAAGCTCGATCTGGATGACTTGCCACCTGAGTTGGCAGATGATGTCTTTGAGGATTTAGCGGATGCACAATTGCCCATTCAGGGCGATTCAAATCTGATTGGTCAGTCCCTCTCCGTCATTGAGCGATGGGCGATCGAGGAAACTCTCAAGCTCACCAATGACAACCGAGATGAGGCGGCGAAAATTTTGCAGATCGGCGCCCGGACACTCTATCGTCGACTCGACTACTACAAGAAGGATGAGGAAGAATAGAGGATTGCCATTTCAGCATTCTTCTTGGGAACCATAGATCTCTCGTGGTACATAACGCCCTGCGGAATCATCTGAATAGTGATTGAGCAGCATCTGGTCAAAGTCTTCTCGCGAGCGAATTTGAGTCGCGTCGAGCCGGACCACTTCGTGTTGCGGATGGTTTTGCGAATACTTGATGCAGAACTTTCGCATCAACAGCGGGGCACGCTGCTCGTTGTAAGTCTGTTGACACAGCGTGAAGTGTTCTCTCATCACGTCTGCCTGTTCAGCCAGCGTCGGTGGTAAGGGCATGGGACGACCCTCGGAAAGGGCCTTGGCTTGCTGAAAGATCCAGGGGTTACCGATTGCGCCGCGGGCTACGGTGACGCCATCGATCCCCGTTTTCTGGATCATCTGCAGGCAATCCTCAGCACAGAACAAATCACCGCTGCCGAGTACTTTGATGTGATTTCCAACGTGCTGCTTGACCTCCGAGAGAAACGACCAGCGGCTAGGGCCAATGTACCTTTGCTGTACGGTCCGGCCGTGCACGGTCACGCCGGCCAGTCCGGAATCGATGGCACCATCAAGAATCTGAAAAAACTTGTCGCGGGATTCATCGGTATCGTCTATGCCGCGTCGCATCTTCACAGTCACGGGTATCTCTGCGGGCACGGTATCGCGAGTTCGCCGAAGAATATTGATGGCAACTTCAGGTTGGGACAGGTGGAATCCACCCCTGCATCGACCCAGAACTTTCTTGACGGGACAACCAAAATTCACGTCGATGATGTCAAAGCCCGCTTCTACTAATTTCATGGCACCCAGAGCAAATTGTTCTGGCTCGGCACCCATCAATTGTCCGCCGACGGGATGTTCTGTGGGGTGGATATCGAGAAAGTGCTTGGTTTTTTGTCGCTTGCTAAGTGCAAGCAGGAACTGATCCAGCATCACCTCGCAGATTGTATAGCTGGCACCATGCCGCCGAGCGATCACTCGCATCGGCAGGTCGCTATAGCCTGACAACGCCGCTTGCACGATCGGGAAACCGATCGCAACATTGCCAATGGTCAACGGTGCGAGGGAAGATGCAGTGGACACAGGAACAAAATGCAGTTTTTTGAAATCAGTGAAAGGACACGGTGAAATTGCCGGCGATGTCGGTTAACGTAAGCTGGACAGATGTCTGGTACACGAACGCTAAGAAAAACGTCATGATGCTACGCTTGTTTGCCAACGCGACCACCATTGTCGCGATTGCTATCAGTTTTGCCAACTCACTCGCAGCCGATCCTAACATGAAGATCCTATCCAACGTATTTGGTGTTACCCAAGAGGGTCAAGATGTCACGCGGTTCACTCTGACCAATTCCCATGGCCACAGCGTCTCGGTCATGACTTGGGGGGCGACTCTTTTGGATGTTAACGTCCCTGACCGGAATGGAAATCGAGCCAATGTCAATCTCACTTTTGATCAACTCGAACCTTATTTGGACGGACACCCTTATTTCGGCAGCACCGTAGGCCGGTTTTGCAACCGGATTGCCGAGGGAAAATTTACCATTGATGGTCGGCCCTACCAGGTGACCACCAATGCAGGTAAGCATCACATCCATGGCGGAAAAGTCAATTTTACCTACCAGAATTGGTCAGCTGAGTCGTTCGAAACTGAGGATGCGGTTGGGGTTCGTTTCCAACTCACGAGCCCTGATGGCCAAGAGGGATATCCGGGGACGGTCCAAGCGACTGTGGAATACTCGTGGAATGACAAGAACGAGTTGCGGATTGCCTTTTCCGCAACTACTGATTCACCGACACATGTGAATTTGACTAATCACAGTTACTGGAATCTTGCGGGTGCTGGCAGCGGTTCTGCCATGGATCACATTGCTACCATCGAGGCAGATCAATTTCTCGATGTAGACGATGATTTGATTCCTACGGGTAAACTGAACTCGGTTGCCGGAACAGTGCTGGATTTTCGCGATGCCACGCCACTCGGGGAACGAGTTGATCAGCTTGTGTCCACCAAGGGTTATGATCATTGTTACGTGGTCCGCGGCGCGGTCGGTGAATTGCGGTCGGCAGCCAGGGTTGTTGATCCAAAGTCGGGGCGAGTCCTCGAGATCGAAACGACGCAGCCAGGCATGCAGTTGTACACAGCCAATCATCTGCCAGGCAACGAGCGTTCCAATGGGTACGGCGGGCACGAAGCCTTCTGTCTCGAAACTCAGCACTATCCAAATGCGCCGAATCGCGAATCATTTCCATCAACCTTGTTGGCACCCGGTGAACGGATGCATGAGGTGACCGTGCATCGATTTTCGGCCCAATAGAGTGTTTGCGATGCCTGATTGATGGATAGGGTCATCGCATTTTGCTAAGCAGGAAATCGCACTTCCAGGTGGTACTGCCCATGCCGGAACGGTCTCAGGTGTGGGACAGCATGGTGATTTGGTTGTTCGTGCGGGTGACTGCTTTGAATGTTACGTGCATCTAAATTGCCCGTAGTTCAATCATGAAGAAATCGAGGTACACCGAATGACCGATATCAAAATAGAATTGATCTAAAGAAAGCTCGTCGCTAATCTTTTCAGAACATAAATATGGTTGGGGAAGAGGTGTTCGTGTGTCCGTCAACTTGATTTCCGGAATTGTCTGCACGATTGCGATATCTGGCTCGTCCTAGGCGGCAGGCAATAGCATGCGTTTGCAGCAGAGGCGTCCCAGTCCAAATTGGTTTGTTGCCATTCGATGTCTTGCTGTGATGTTACTTCGAGTTTCGCTGGGAAACTCCAACGGGTTAATATCCTGCCGATTCCCGATGTCCTGTTCTGGACCAGTTTTGTTGCCCCGGCACTTCGTTTTACTGCTGATTTGGCATCGTGCACGCCGGGGATGGGACGTTATTTCCGCCCGGCTGTTTTGATCGGTTTGGTGGGAATTGCTCTTGGCTACACGTTAGTACCCATGTTCCGCCCGGCGCTGGCAACCGTAACGTTGAGTGGCGAAACTCGGTGGGGTGATGGCGTTTGCCTGCAGAGTGATTCATCCACCTGCGCAGCGGTAACTTTGTTACGGCGGTCCGGAATCGTTGCCGAAGAACGGGATCTCGCACGAGCATGTTTGACCAGCGATCAAGGACTGAATCCATTGGGTTGTATGGTGGTGTACAGCAGTATTCGAACAGCGTATTTCACAAGGTTTGCGTCGCATCACCAGATGCCGATGCGTGGCCGCCGAGAGAACAATTTTCGAATGTGTCGATCGGCTGCTTCGAACGGTCCGCAGATAGTTCCCGGCGTCTTTTTACGTACCGAGGCGAGCGTCATGTCGTCGTTGTCTTTGGACGTAATGATGCGGCTGGTTGAATGATCGGTGACCCGGCATTTGGGAAAAGCACGTGGAGTGATGAAGACTTTCAAAATCGGTTTACGGGGGAAGCACTGTTCGTTCCTGGCGCCCGTAAGAAGTTTGCGTGAGTGATCAACTCTGTGTCGAAGAGGGCTTTCGCCTGGCAGGTTCAGGATTTCTCCCCCCTCCTCGTGTTGAGGCCTTTCGTGTTGAGGCCCTTTTGTGTTGAGGCCCTTTTGTGTTGAGGCCCTTTTGTGTTGAGGCCCTTGGCTGCTCACGTTAGTTCGGGAACCTCGTAGCCTTTTCGGTATTCGCGATTCAGGTACTGGTTCGCGGTTTTGGAACCGGGGCCGACAAACTGTTCGGTCTTGGGGTCCAGTTCCAGCATTGGACTCATTCGGATGCCCTCGTTGTCGAGTGACAGATCGTGTGATGCCAAGTGGTCATCCATTTCACCCATCAGGGTGCGCCATTGCTCCAGATCAATCGCTTCCGTAGCTTCACGGTCCAACTTTCCGCCTGCGCGGAAGGCAACATTTGCCAGATTGCACCACCCGGTGCTATCGTTGCCAACTTCGATTTCGGCATTCAGAATGGAGGCATCACGCTGGCGAACAGCATCAATGAAATTGGCCTGGTGAAGGACATCTCCTCGACCACTGAATTCCTTGATTTTCTTTCCGTTCGAGTCGTATGCAGCGCCGCGACCTCGTTGGCCTTCGTATCGGCCGCCTTCGCAGTAAACGATGTAGCCGCTGCTTGGGCCAGGGTGTGACGGGCTTTTCTTTCCACGGGGTTTGGCCGGCAGATTTGAAAGTCCGATGACCACTGGTATCGAACCCGTGTCAAAGAACGCAAAGTGAACATTTGGCGTTTGGCCAGCATCATTCAGAGCGACTCGTCCACCACCACCAATAACACGCTTGGGGAGGGCGACCGTATCCTGAAAGACGTTATTACGGACATCGTCCAGCACATGGACGCCCCAGTTGCCCATTTCGCCGGAACCTGTGTTCCAATCCCAGTGCCAATCGTAGTGAAGTTTCTCGCGGAAAATGGGTTGATCCTGAGCGGGGCCCAACCACAGGTCGTACGCTACGTTCTTGTCAATTGTGAGAGGTATATCACGTTTTCCGATGGAGGGTCGCACACCATAGCGATTCACGCGAGCAGCGAGAATTTCACCGAGCCCTTTTTCCTGATGCAGAAACTTCTTTATCTCTGATTGCATCGGATCGGAACGTTGCTGGGTACCAATTTGGCAAATTCGGTTGTACTTGCGAGCAGCAGCTACCGTTTGGCGTCCTTCCCATTGGCTATGAGACAGCGGTTTTTCGACGTAGACATCCTTTCCCGCTTGCATTGCCCAAATGGCTGCCAGGCAATGCCAGTGATTGCAGGTTGCGACGACCACCACATCAATTGAATCTGATGCAATCAAGTCCCGAAGATCGGTCCAGCCCTGCGCTTTGGGGAATTTCTGCTTCGCCAGCCCGAGACGCTGCTCGTCGACGTCACACAATCCGGCAATGTTAATGCCATCAACTTTGCTGAACTGTCCCATCAGGCCACCAGCGCGACCTCCACAACTGATGAAGCCGAGATTGATTTCATCGTTTGCGTTTGCCGCTCGTGAACGCTTGGCAGGCAAGGTGGTTGTGAGTCCGGTGGCAACGGAGGTTGCCAAGAAATTACGCCGATTGAGTACGCTCATGGGATTGATAAACTTATAGATGTACGTTCGGAAATGATTCAATCAAGCGAGTTCAGTATCGCTGTTGAGGGTGTGTAATATGAATTCTGTGTCGCAGAAGTGAGCAAATCTCTCGATTACCGTTTGGTCGATAAGGGGATGTTGTCTGGATTGAAATGGAAAAATTCTGGGACGCCATCCTACTTGAAAGTAGAGGATTCGATGCAGTCATTGGTTTTTTAGAAATTCGTCAAACATCTGATAGGCTCTCATACGCATCGGCTCGGGGAAGTCGTGTTTGCAGTCGGGGTGAAGCACTGTCAGGTGCTTGGCCTGACCGTGCAGTTCATAGACAGCCGCCGCATTTTGGGTTACCCAGTCGACGCTATCTGCTTGAAAATTGGAATCATGCAAAGGCGCAACGACCATGACTGGGCGAGGTGCAAGGGTTCCCAGAATCTGATCGAAGTCAAAGGGAATTTCGTTGAGCCGCCCTGCATAGTCAGATAATTTCGGCATGTATCGCAGTTGCGTCCAACCCTTGCCAGCAATCCAATTTCTCGGGTCACCGCCATAGTAATCCTGGTATGAGTCGAAGCCGCAACTAGAAACGATGGCAACGATGCGTTCGTCAAAGGCTGCCGTATATATTGCGTTGTGTCCACCCAGTGAGTGACCGATCGCCCCGATTGCACGTGAGTCAACAAAGGGCAGGGAACCAAGCAGGTCGATGGCACGCATGTTGTCCCAGACGGCCAGTAAGGTACCGCTCTCCCAGCCCAAGTCTTTCAAATTGGGTTGGTAATCGGCAAGCAGCGGATACGCGGGAGCAAGCGTGACGTAGCCTCGGACAGTCAGTTCGCTGGCATACTGCCGATTCGGTTTACCACCCAAACCCACGACCACGCCATTCCCAACGGTGTTGTCGGTTGGGTGAAGACAAAGAACTGCTGGCAGTGGTTTGGCATTTGGTCGGAGGGCTTGTTTGGGAATGCACAAATAGGCGGGAGTCTTGTTTCCCGGTTGAGACTGATAGAGGATCTTTCGTCGTACGTATTCGCCGCAGTCGATCTCTTCGATCAGTTCAATTTCAGGAATGCTGTTTGGTGGTGCTTCGGGAAGTTGTCCCATCACCGATTGCATGGCGGCGAGGATCGCTTTTTTTCGGGGCTGCCATTGTTGGACATTTCTGGCGACTCGCTGCTGTCCGTCCGGTGTGGGAGCAAGTAGCAGGCTCTTGCGATCAGGTCTTGAACGCTCGATCGACGGACTTTCAACCTCCTGATGCTCTACCACCTGACCGCTGAATTCCAGGACGGACAGGATGGCACGATGGTCCGAAGCCACTGCTTCACCGAGCACTTGGGTCTTTGTCACCGTCCAACGATCTTCTGGGCGGAAGAAAATGAAATCAATTTGCCGCGTGGGTTTGGCAGAGGGAATGGTTGCCAATGCTGGACCAGCGATCTTCCAGTGACTTTGCAGGACCTTCAGCGTCTCGCTTCCTCGGACGTCGTTGATGTCCCCCGCCAGCAGACTCAGTGAGTTAGGTGTGTCTGCGGCGATCTTGTTGATTTTGTGGGCTGATGCGATGCGTTCCGTCTCGTTTGACCGGTGATCGAAATGAGTGGCTGTGAAGTTGATTTTTGCTGCTAAATGGCCAAGCTCACCCAATTGTAATTTCGCACGAATCAAACCGCGCTGTTCACCTTTGTCGTGATTCGGAAGCAGAATATGCTCCTGCTCGTTCACTGCGAACCTCGTCAGGACTGCGTTTCCGTACAAGCCACCTTGAAGTGCGATGTTTCCAGCAAAAAGAACCTGCATGCCCGTTAATTTGGCCAACTCAGCAGGTTGGTCGATGGTTCCGCTGCGCGTCACACGCTGGTCGACCTCCTGTAACGCCACAATGTCTGGATTCGCGGAACGAATGACACGGGCTATCCGTTGTAGATCCAGCTTACCGTCGGTTCCGGCGCCATGGTGAATGTTGTAGCTGAGTACCCGAATCGTGCTGTTGCCGGTTTCACCGAAACAGTGTGTTGCCAATGAGCCAAGCAGAATGGCATACACGTAAATGGGCGAAAATTTGGTTCTACTGCAGTTTAATTTCATCAGAATACATTACCGAAGCAAGCAACAAATAAGCTGACATGAAGTACTAAAATTCCAGTAGCACTGCGTTTATATCCAGAATGCAATCCAAGCATAGCGACTGCACACCCCAACGCCGCAATCACACAACCTCCGGCGGGAAACCAAACGAGTCCACCGATGGCAAATCCTAATAGCATGATGCCTGCCACAACCCCGCCCATGGCTGCGTAGTGAAAAGAACCAACGTCCTGTAAATCGACGGCGGGGTGCCGCTGTTTAATCACAGTGGCCGTATTTGCGGCGAAGGGTGAATCTAAGCGGACGGGTGGTTCATCCACCACTGTCGCCATGATTGCCCCGTTGGTAGGTGGTGTGGGGGCTGGCTCGTCTGCACCGGATACCAAGGGATTGTCCTCTGTCTCGGCCGTAGATGGTTGTTGATCACTTTCGCCAAGGTTCCGGTACGGAGTGTGTTCCATCGGTGAATTCGAAGCCTACGAGTCCAATAGAAATTATCGGGCAGAGAGGTGTATGCTAAGGTCAGGTCAAACGCTGCAGTAACGCATCCTTACCAGATTCATCATTGCCATGTTACGGCCTCACAGATTATTCTGAAGAGGTCATATCGTTTAATCTTAGACGATTTTGGATATGCCCGCGCATGAACCACCGCATGAACCACTGTCACCTTTAATCGATCGCGTCGCTGAATCTGCCATTGCAGCGGTGATTTGTTCCTTTTGTCGTCCGGTTTCCGGGTGACGGATCCGAGTCCCTCGGAACAAGATATGCCGATTGACTGATCAAAAACGTAATTCTGTAACCTAAATTAGTGCTCCAACGCCCATGAAAACAACAGGACGTCTTTTTCTGATTTTGAATGTGGTCTTGGTTTTGTGTGGTCGGGCAATGCTAACGGCTGATGAATTTAAACAGCCCAAGCCTTTAGAGCCAGAGATCGCTGAGGCTTCCCAGGAAGGGTCGGAAGCGATGGCGGGGATTCGAATTCCGGCTGGGTGGGAAATCCAACTGTACGCAGCCGAACCTGACATCGCTAACGTGGTGACCTTTGATATTGACAATCGAGGGCGGGTCTATGTCTGCGAGTCCTTTCGCCAGAACCGTGGAGTGACAGACAATCGAGCCCATGATGATGAGTGGTTGATGGCGGATCTTGCCGCTCAGACGGTTCAGGATCGAATTGACTATCACAAAAGACTGCTTGGTGATGCGGCTGTCACCTACGCGCAGCATGACGACAGAATACGTCGGCTTGAGGATTCTGATGGGGACGGTAAAGCAGATCGAAGTTACGTCCTTGCCAATGGTTTCAATCGGCTGGAGGAAGGAACTGGGGCGGGTATTCTCGTCCGGGGTTCGGATATTTATTACTCGTGCATTCCGAAACTCTGGAAATTGATCGACAAGGATGACAACGGTATCGCAGATGAACGAGTTGTGCTTTCCGACGGTTACGGTGTTCGGGTCGCATTCCGTGGACACGATATGCATGGATTGGTGCTGGGACCGGATGGGCGTTTGTACTTCAGTATTGGTGATCGCGGGTACCATGTCACAACGGATGATGGACGTGTTCTTGCCAACCCTGAATCGGGCGCTGTGTTTCGCTGTGAGTTGGACGGTTCCGGACTCGAAGTCTTTGCCAGTGGATTGAGAAACCCACAGGAACTCGCATTCAACGATGTTGGCGATCTGTTTTCAGTCGACAACAACAGTGACAGCGGAGACAAAGCTCGCGTGGTCCATCTTTTAGAGGGTGGCGATTCAGGATGGCGCATGCACTATCAGTATCTGCCCGATCGCGGCCCTTTCAATCGCGACCGGATTTGGGAACCGCTTCATCACGAACAACCTGCCTACATTGTCCCCCCTATCGCAAATTTGACAGATGGCCCCAGTGGTTTGGCTTTCTACCCGGGGACAGGGTTTGGCGACGCACTGAAAGATAAGTTTTTGATCTGTGACTTCGGTGGCGGAGCGGCTAACAGCGGGATTCGGGCATTTGAACTGCAACCCGAAGGCGCGTTCTATCGTCTTGCGGACCATAGCGATCCTATCTGGACGGTGCTGGCAACGGATGTTGCATTTGGACCGGACGGCGCCTTGTATATCAGCGACTGGGTCGACGGCTGGGATGGGCTCGGGAAAGGGCGGATCTACCGCCTGACGGATCCCAAGCATCGTGACAGTCCCGTCGTGGCTGAGGTGCGGCGTTTGTTGGGTGCCGATTGGTCTCGGCAAACGATTGAAGCTTTGACTGATTACCTAGCACACCCCGATCGTCGTGTTCGCTTCGAAGCACAATGGGAACTTGCCCGACGTCGCGAACTAGACACGTTGCTTGCGGTTGCAACGGACCGCGGATTTGATCCCCAAGGCCGTTTGCATGCAGTTTGGGGTGCTGATCAGATCACGAGACTGGATCCCAGCGAACGCGACTCTTCACTGAAATCACTTCGGAAACTGTTACTGGACCCGGATGACAGTTTGCGTGCGGCGGCAGCGAAAGTGGCTGGCGAGCAGTCAGACTCAGCGGCGGTGGTGAACTTGCAGGAACTGCTGGATGATCCATCCTCTCGTGTGCGATATTTTGCATTGTTGTCGTTGGCAAAGTTGAAGGTTGCTGGCGTATTCGATCAAGTTGTGGAACTCGTCGACGCGGTGGATAACCAGGATCCAGCGATTCGCCATGCCGCTGTCATGTATATGGCAAGCTTGGGTGACGCTGCGAAGATTTCTTTGTTGAGCACGCATCAGAGTGAGGCGGTTCGGCGTACTGCTGTAGTGGCACTCCGTCGTATGAAGACGAAAGATATCTCGGTCTTTCTCAATGACAGCAGCAGTTTGGTGGTGATGGAAGCGGCCAGAGCAATTCACGATCTGCCCATTCCTGCTGCTATGAATGCCTTGGCTGCCTTGATTAGCAACCCAGAGGGTCCCAAGGAACTGCATCGTCGTATATTGAATGCCAATTATCGGTTGGGTACTGTCGATTCTGCAACGAAGCTGGCGGCTTATGCCACGAGTGGATCTGCTTTGCCAGACCTTCGTGTCGAGGCATTGGAAATGCTGGGGCAGTGGGCGAATCAGGACCCGCGTGATCGCGTGCTAAATGCGCACCGCCCGCTATCTGTACGAGATGAGTTGGCTGCGAAAGAGGCACTGGTTCCACATGTTGATTCTTTGATCACCGCACCTGAGTTGGTTCGTGAGAAAGCGATCGATGTGGCTTCAAGGCTCAGAATTGCAAGCATTGCTCCGTCCCTGATCAAGCGAGTCAGGGACGCGGATTTATCACCTGCGACGCGTGCGGTTTCGTTGGCGGCTTTGAATCGTCTCGACCCGAGCAACGCGGTCGCGTTGGCAAAGCAAGTTAAAATGAAGCCAGTCACGCAATTACTTCCCGAGGCATTGAGAGTGCTTGCACAACACGATGCGGGTGAGTCCTTGCCTCTGTTTATTGAAGGGACCGACAGTCGTAGTTTGAAGGTGCGACAGCTCGCCTGGGACATTCTGGCCTACAGCACGGACCCGGATGCGTTGGCAGTGATTGAGAAAGGCATACAGTCCTATCTTGATGCGAGCCTTTCCACAGATGTGCACTTGAATGTACTGGAAGCAGCGGAAGGGAAGCTAAGTGAGGATATACAGGAGTCGCTCGAGGAACATGTCAAGGCGGCGACTGATACGGACCCTTTAGCACCTTGGCTGGACGCTTTGGACGGTGGTGATGCGACCAAGGGCAAGCAGATCTTTTTCGAGAATGCAAAGCTGTCTTGCCTCCGCTGTCATAAAATTGACAGGGCGGGCGGGGAAGTTGGACCGAAACTCACGAGCATCGGTAGTGAGAAAGATCGGCGATACTTGCTGGAAGCGGTTTGTTTGCCCAATGTGCAGATCGCAAAGGACTTCGAGACAGCGGTGATTGCCAACGATCTCGGTCAGGTTTTCACCGGCATCGTCAAAGCGGAGAATGATGAGTTCATTGAACTGATCCAGAATGATGGTGGGCAGGTACGTATTTTGACCGATGAGATCGTTGCCCGGCGGAAGGGTAACTCTTCGATGCCTGCTGATCTCACTAAATTCATGACCAAAAGGGAACTGCGGGACATTGTGGCTTACCTTGCGAGTTTGAAATCGGGCCAGAGAGCTGACAACGAGGTCGAGTAGGTCAGGTTGTTCCCGTTGTGACGATTCACGTCGCTAGCAGCGATGTCGTGGCAACGCTGGTATGCCTTTTTGCGGTAGAAACTGCAGTTTGCGTGCCATTTTGATCGACCAGCAGGCCAGGGATTCGCGTGTCACGTTGACCGCGTTCTGTCACGTTGACCGCGTTCCGGGACCGTCGTCACAACAGCCTTCATGCTTCTCCGTCACGGTGCTTTGGATTGGGACTGGTTATTTTTGCCTTGGGGGTTTTCTTAACCTAGAGTTCTTTAGCTTGTTGAGTTTCTGTGTGCGATGTTTGTCGCACTTGTGGGCATGACAGATCTGACAGGCAGTATTTCCACAAAGTCGTATCGGGAGCGAATTCAATTTCATCCGATGCACGTAGTTGCAGGTAGCCCACAGCTTTAATAACTATGAATTGTCACTATCTTGCTGAGCGAATTACCGGTTTGCGACCGGAGCTTTCCCCAATCGACGTTGCCCGACTGACGTTGATGATCTTGGCCCAATGCGACGATGAACGCGTTTTCAGCGATGACAAAGGTTTGTCCGCTGCGTTGCACAACGCTTCATTTCGTCTTGAGGCCGCCTCAGACCAGCACGCCGCTGTTGCAACTGAACTGGAGCGTCTGAGTGCTGATGGCCCAGTGGACTGCACTGAGGAACAGTTGTGGGTGCTTTTGCGTGCGGTGAAGGTTCAAAGCCAGGTGTTGGAAATCTATACGGAACAGCCCTCGTTGGTTTAACTACCGTTCTTTGAGTTGCTGCACTGCCTGGCGTGCTCGTGCAAGAAAGCGATTTTTTGGTTCACCGGTTTCTAAAAAGATCGGTGATCCGATTGTGATGCAACTTAGCAATGGCACTGGCAAAACTTCGCCACGCGGCAGAATCCGATTGACATTGTCGATGTAAACCGGAACCAATTCCAGGTCTGGGCGTTTCTTTGCCATGTAGAACAGGCCGCTCTTGAAATTTCCCATCTGATCATCGCTGGATGACCTGCCACCCTCGGGAAACATGATCAGAGAGTAAACGTCCCCCATTTGCTGCAGCATGATGTCGATTGGGCTTTTGTGGACCTTGATTTCCTTGCGGTCGACGAGCAAGGCGTTGAAGCTTTTGGCCATATGTGGCTTGAGCCATCCTTTGGACCAGTAATCCTTGGCAGCTACAGGACGCGTAACTCGGCGCAATTCGCGCGGCAAAGCCGACCACAGCACGACGGCGTCGAGGTGGCTGGTGTGGTTGGCAAAATAAATGCGTTGACAGGTGTCAGGTTGGCAATCAACCCAGCGCACCGTGAACCCACTAAACAGTTTTGCCAAGAGAACGATTACATGACTCGTAAATGTCATGGAGTCATTCTAATGTGATGGTCAGATATTGCGATGCGGTCACGATGGATTTCGCCCGAGTGTGTTTTGAAGGTCCCGTTCATCCAATGATGTTTTTCCCCGCATTTTCTTGTTGGTGGATAGTGACGGGCCAACCAGGAAATTGATTGCCCGGGTTTCCGTCAGTGGCGTCTATCAGAAAGCGAAAACAATCGATTTGGTAAGTCTTTTCTTCGGTATCCACCGTGACCAAACCAAAGCCACTGCCCTTCTGGTGTGCTTTTTCGTATCGATTTTTCTTGGTTCCAACTTCAGGATTTCCGACGGCATATACGTAAATCTTGTTTCCAAAACCATCCAGATACTCTCCGGTGTTTGCCAGCCCGTGTTTTGGTCGCGATTGATGCGGCATTCCGACTTCGTCGGGACGCCACCAACGCGGATAGCCTGCCGCAATCGCCGGGGTGCAGAACGACCACATGCTATCCCGTTGCTCGGCAACTCCATATTGAGCCAGTGATGTCAGGTGTTGATCTCCATTGATGTGCAATGGTTTCGCTGCCCGCAGAATCTCGATTGCGTGATCACGTGGCGTTTGTGGCCAACCACCCGAATCAAGATCAGCCTTCAAGTAGCTGTCGTATTTTCCATGGTGTGTTGCAACACCCGCGAAGACAGTCTGACTCAAAAGAATTTTCATCTCGTGTCCACGCCAATCCTGGCCCCATTTCTGCAGAAATGATTCCTGTCTTGAACCGAGCAAATGCAAGCCCGGTTTGTCCAGTGCTGACGTTTGAAAGTTCTTGTCTTTGACATGATCAGCGCGGCCGCTTCCGGTGTCGACGCGTTGAGGTCCACTCTTGAATTGACGATCACCAAGAATTGCGAAACCTACGTTGCCATACACCATGTCACCGTAGTAGACACTGATTCCCTGCTGGACCGGTGTCGGGTCGTCGTAGTCAGGGTGATGCGATGTGTTCGTTCGGTGGACAACGTTGATCATTCGGGCTGGTTCCCTGTAACCACCGTTGGATGACGCACCACCAGTTTCCAGATCCATCGGGGCTCCTCCTTCTCCCCAGATGTTTCCTTGGAATACGTCATGGTCGTCAGCAATGCAGATGGTCGGCCGGTCTCGCATGGCATCACGAAATGACCATCCGAACATGTAGAATTTTCGCAGGTAGTTCAGGATCGCCGGTTCAGCTGGATTGCGAATCAGGCCATAGCCACCATGGCTTTCGTACAGTTGATCACCCGAAAAATAAATCAGATCCGGGTCAAGCTGGACAATATTGTCGGCTACCGGTTGATAGGGGAATCCGTAGTGGTTTTGACAAGTCAAAGCACCGATTCTGAGCGGTCTTCCTGTTGGATTCGGCTTGATCGTTCCACTCCAGACTGACTCCTCCTCGGTTCCATCTCGTTTGTGTTCCCGATACAGCAGTCTGTAAGGGGTAGCAATGTTTTCGTTCCAGTTTGGAATTCGAAAGGTTGCGGTCCAGGCATCCGGGTCAAGCGGCGCTTCACCGAGAGATTTCCAGTTCCCGTTTTCGGCCACCTGCAATTCCACCGCCGTGTTGTCCTGCTGCCCCAGCGGCCCAGTGAGAGCACTGATTTTGAGCACAAAGCCTTCGTCGCTTCGAGAATCACTCAATGAGTACATTGACCAGAGAATGGGGCCGAATATCCGATCTTCATGAACTGTGAATGCGTTCCCCGAGACTCTCCAGTCGTTGAAGCGGTATTGTCCGCCTTGCCGAGGTTTCGTTCGTGAATCGAAATTACTTACGAGCGATACATTACCGAGAACGGCGTTCGCCGGGACCGTCGCAATCAACTGGTCAAGTTGTCGACCAGAGACTGCTTCCGCAGTCAGTGTGAGTTGCACTTTGCCATTTTTACTCCGCCCAGTTAACTTCAATACTGTTTCTTCGCTTACATCAATAACCTTGTTTCCTTGCACGCGCCCCAGCACCAGTTTGCCTTCGACGACACCTGCATCAATTCCATTACTTGCAAAACAGTTGCTGCGATATTCATTCAATTCACTCTTGGTACCGATTCGGAATCCAGCACCGGTGTCTTCGCTTCGACCGCCAATTTTCCGAAGCAGGACCGACATGTTTGTCGAGCCGGTTGGATCAGTCCATTGGTGGGTGATCAGATGCAGATTGCGATTCCCGCCAGTCGTTTGGCACTCCGCTGCGCCATCAACAACCCGCCAGTCCTCCATGGGGTTTGCCCAGATTCGCGGGTCGAGCCAGACACGATTATGGGTTTCGGACCACGAAATACGTGTCGCACCATCGGATGACCCATACGGCGTGTCGGTACTGCTGGGGCTGGATTTTTCATCGGCCTTGGCAGTACGTGGAACGCCGAACCATGCTCCACCTAGAGCCATCAGTTTGATTGCGATACGTCGAGTTAAAGACGTCATTGCTTTCGTCTCCTCTAGTTGATGTTTTGA
The DNA here is from genome assembly GCA_028823035.1 of Rubripirellula sp. Lineage (GTDB taxonomy): Bacteria > Planctomycetota > Planctomycetia > Pirellulales > Pirellulaceae > Rubripirellula. The sequence continues at coordinate 3,421 of JAPKCI010000002.1, read as the reverse complement.
TTGTCGTTGGAGCAAACTTAGAGTTCGATTCCAGTTTGGCCGTCCCAGCGGACGAAGCCTTCGATTGCGGCGTATTCGGCGAGGCCCATGTCGTCGTACCGCTTGGCGGTATCGGCATTACGTTGTTCGGCACGTTGCCAGAACTCACGCACATCAGATCCTGGGAATAACGCCCGGTCTTTTTGGGACTCATGTTTAAAGATGGCTGCCCGTTTCTTTGCGACTTCTGTGGGACTCAATGGAACCGCCATCTCGATTTGATGAGGCGACCACTCCTGCCATGCACCGCGGTACAACCAGACGGCGCAACTGTCGTACCATAATTCATCTTTGAACTGCCGGCAGGACTGCAGAATCACTGACAAACAGGTGCGATGGGTGCCATGTGGATCGGAAAGATCGCCCGCAGCATAGATTTGGTGCGGTTGGACCTCACGAAGCAGGTCCATGGTGATACTGATGTCTTTGGCTGTAATCGGACTCTTCTTGATACGCCCGGTCTGATAGAAAGGCAGGTTCAGGAAATGAAGGTGCTGATCTTCGACACCGCAGCAGCGGGCTCCTTCACGAGCCTCACCGCGTCGGATTAAACCTTTGATGCGTTGAACCTGATCGCTGTCGACTTGACCTGGCTGCTTGTTGCGGAGCACTTCATCGACATGAGATTCCAGTTCTTCGAGTCCCGGAGCATGAATCTGGAACTCACTGCAGAAATCCTCAGCAAACTCGGCAAATCGGATTGCGTCCTCATCGAAGACTGCAATGTTACCGGACGTCTGGTAGGCGATGTGTACTTCGTGGCCCTGCTCCACGAGACGAATCAGCGTACCGCCCATGGAAATTACGTCATCGTCCGGGTGTGGCGAAAAGACAATGATCCGTTTCGGAAAGATATCGTCGCGATGTCCGGGGCGGTCGCCGACCTGCTTTTCGTGTTCGGGTTTTCCGCCTGGCCAACCGGTGATCGTGGATTGCATGTGCCGGAAGACACGCAGGTTAATGGCGTAGGCGTTTCCATGTGCCGCTAGCAAGTCCTGCAAACCCTGTTCGTTGTAATCAGCGTCGGTCAACTTCAGAATAGCCTTGCCTAACTCTTGCGACAGATCGATCACGGCACGTCGTATGGTTTCTGCATTCCAATTGACATCACCCTGTAACCACGGAGCCTGTAATCTCGTCAAGCTCGAGGCTGCGGATTCATCGAGCAGAAACTGCGTGAGGGGATGGTTCTGAAGGAAGGTGGCAGGGACTGTCGAGTTTGCATAACCTTCTACGGTCTTTGCAACAATGTCGGCCTTGCCTTCGCCGAAAGCGAGCAACAGGATTCTTTTGGCTTCCAGAATCGTTCCAACACCCATCGTAATGGCATAGCGGGGAACATTTTCAGCTCCATAGAAATCGCTGGCAGCATCGGTTCGGGTCACGCGGTCCAGCGTAATCATGCGGGTTCGTGTGGAACGATCGGAACCTGGTTCATTCAATCCGATGTGACCAGTCCGATTGATCCCCAGTAGCTGAATATCGATGCCACCGCAGTCACAGATCTGTTGTTCGTACTGATGGCAATACTCAGCAACTTCCGCTTTCGGAACAGCACCGTCGGGGATGTGTACATTGCTGGGCTGGATATCGACCATATCGAACAAGTGTTCGTGCATGAATCGAGAAACGCTCTGCAACTCGAATGGTTGCATCGGAAAGTACTCGTCCAGATTGAAGGTGATCACGTTGGCGAACGAGACCTCACCTTTCTGGTGCATTCGTACGAGTTCGTTGTAAACATTGACAGGAGAGGATCCGGCAACGAGCCCCAGGACACACATTTTCCCCTGATCTGCTTTTTCACGTATCAGTTCAGCGATTTCGTTGGCTGCCGCGACACTCGCATCGGAAGCACGAGTGAAAACACGACAGGGGATTCGTTCATTTGGGTTTTCAATCACAATTAAATTGCCTGTTCCACGACCATTGCTGCTCCAAGGACTCCGGCATCATTGCCGAGTGAAGCAAATTCGATATTAAGATTGCTACCAACCTCGAGAAGAGTGGTATCGATAACTGTGCTACGCACTTTTTCCAAAAAACCTCTGCCGATTTCAGATTGGTCTCCACCAAACGTCATGGCTCCACCTAGCAGGACGACGGCGGGATCGATGACCTGTGCGAGTTGGCCGATTGCCTGACCGATGTATTCGGCAGTCTGATCAATCACTGAGCGGCAAAGATCACACCCGCTGTGAGCACGTTCGGCAATGTCTCGCGGTGTGACAGATTCTGCAGAGATCCAACCGTTAACATCCGCTTCCGGGTTTGTTTTTGCCAAGGAACGCAATTGAGCCAGTACTCCGTTGGAGCCAGCGTATGCCTCAAGATGGCCGCGTTTTCCGCAGGAGCAAGATAAGGCGTCCTTGCCAAACCTGATTGCGATATGCCCCAACTCTCCGGCACAACCGTGATCACCGCTGAACGGCGAACCGTTGATAACCAGACCACAGCCAATGCCAGTGCCCAACGTTATCAAAGCAAGTGATTGGCTTCCCAGCGATCTCGATGAATGCTCAGCGTAGGCTGCTGAATTTGCATCATTGACTACCACGCTTGGTAAGTGACTTACGTCAGCAAGAACTTTCCGCAAAGGTATTCCCTGCCAGCCAGGCAGATTCACAACTTCTCGAAGGACTGATTCTTTGGCGTCCAGTACACCAGGTACAGCCAAGCCAATTCCGGCAAGGTCCGAACTGCTGCGGCCCATTTCCGGTAGCTCGCGATATGCAAAAGCGACAGCGGCAGAGAAAACCCGTTGCGGGGTTCCTAACTCGGGGGTCGCTATTGAATCTTTAGCGTGCAGTTTACCTGCGCTGTCTACCAGTCCAAGTTTGACATTGGTTCCGCCGACGTCGATGCCGAGGAATATTCCATCCTTCGCGTTGGATATGGCTGACGTGATTGAGGATTCGCTGGTCATGAATGAGGGTGCAAGAATCGATGAAAGACAAGGATCGATGAGGGATGCTGTCAGTTGATATTGGGGCTGTCTGTCATCGTAAGAACGTGTGTGTCGCGGGGGCGTTTAACATTGGTTGCGAATGTCTGGGCAGCTAAAAGATTCAGCAGATGAGTCTCGCCAGCAGAGCTGTCCTCTATCTTAGTCAAAAACCACCTGCTGCGGCGTCGAAGTTAGGCGTTTGTCGCTTGGCATCGAACGAAACCAGAGTCTGAGAATCGCCATCGAGGTCGAGATGGGGAAGCAAGCGTCACTAATGTGCGCAGGATTGCCCCTAGCAGCGTTACTACTGGAATCATCGGTACGAGGATCCTGCCGTGTGATGCACTGCTTTGGGTGGGCAGATCGGGGTGTCGGCGAGTTGAGATCTGGAAACTGAGATCTGGAAACTGAGATCTGGAAACTGAGATCTGGAAA
>JAPKCI010000021.1 GCA_028823035.1 Rubripirellula sp. | reverse complement strand
GCATTGTCCACTAGTTTGCATTGTCCACTAGTTTGCATTGTCCACTAGTTTGCATTGTCCACTAGTTTGCAGCGTCCACTAGTTTGCATTGTCAAGCAACAACATCGTCATCAACCCACATCGCACCGGCAAGCTTTTGACTACCTCAAATGCAAGGCACGACATGGCGATCGCCGTGGCCCGGTCTTTGGTGTAATACAAAGTTTTCTCAGCAGGATCCCGCAGAGACAACTTCCCATCTTTTAATTTTATTTTCGCCAGACTGTTCTCATTACCATCTTCAACTTCAAAACCGTATGGCCGCATTTTGATCATGTAAATCAACTTTTCACTCCCATCTTTCAGTTTCCAGTCACCATCTGCCTGCTTCTGAAGTTCCCAAAGTTCTTTTTGTTGATCAGCCGATTTAACTTTGTATTGGTCACCGGAACCCACCACATATGCAAGCACAACATCATCAGGTCCCTTGATTTTCAACTTCGTGCCATCGCGATTGTATCGGCTGATTTCCTTTTCATCCGCATCAACCAACTTCGCTCCATCGGCCTGCGGCTTCCATGAAAATGCCGTCTTCCCATCGCCAATTTTGAATTTGATTTTTTCCAAGACAGGTGCTGAATTCGACGTACTTGCGCCGATCGATTCTTGCCTACTTGACTGAGTCCCACTTACCGATGCCTCACCGTTGCACCCCAATGACACCAAACAAGTCACAGCAACCACGCCAAAGCAGCATTGCCTGAAACGGTTTCCGACATCTCGATAGGATGCCGACTGATCTGTCATCATTACTTGCTTTCCTTTTGATTCGACCTTGTCGCGTCAAGTACTCCGTATAAGCTCAGAAACATCATCGCCATCCACTCAACGCCATCGCGTTGCACTTTCGCACCACTTTTTGAACTCGGTTTGATTACATCCCAGCTTGATTTTGTGGTTGACCGCAGCGTAATCCGATCACCTTGAGCATCCAGTGATTTGCGCTGAGTCCATTCAGGCAGCCTAACGGCAGCGGTCTTTGACTTTGCCTTGCCTTGCCACCCGCTCACCAGTTCTGGATTCTTTTTCGGCTTGATTTTCAATCGCAAGATCGCCTCACTGGATGTCTTTGTTTTGCTCTTGTGTTTGATTTTTCCACTAGCACTCCGTTTTTTTCGTGATCGGTCCTGATGTTTTTCGATCAGCATCATTGAGAATTTTGTTCCGTCTGCAAATGAACCGCGGAGCACTAGCCAACTGTCAACATGGAACTTGACGTTCCAATAGCTGACCTTGCCGGTTCGGACTTTCTTTGATTTATGATTGTGCGGCCGACAGTCCAAATGAATATTCACAAGAGAATCACGTTCCAGGTCTTTGCTGACCAACTTCAGAATTCCCAGCGCAGCTTCATAACGCCGGTCGGGCACATCTCGCATCGAGCTGCTATTCAGACAGATAGCTCCCCAGATGAGTGCCGGCAGACCAGCCAACAACAAGAGACCGCCAAGTGCCACAAACAAACCGTTTGAGCCGGAACTGCTAGACGCTGCAAAACAAAGAATCACCCCCAATACAGCCGACACTCCACCCGCTAAACACAGCAGCAAATATCGTTTTCGCGTTTTTTCGATGCGTTTGTCCATATGACGCATCGATGAAAGCTGCGCAATCACGGTTGCTGGAGACGAGTTCGATTTATAGACAGACGTCTTTTGGAAACCTGCCTCATCAAACGCTACCGCTCCTTGCTCCTCCCCGCTGACTGAATCAATTTCCCGTCGCAGGACTGCCATGTTTTTTCCTTTGACTCCAGTAATGCCGAGGGCGAGTGCCTGCTTTACCAATTCATCACGCCCTCCTTTGGAAGGCTTGCTTTTTCTTGCTCCAACAATGCTCTGCTGCGATACATCTTCGGCAGCAGGCTCGCTTTCAGATGGCGTTTCATCATCCGCCGCCTGAGTCGCGAGGGCACCTAACAACTGCTGAAGCTGCTCCCTCTCGGCGTCGCTGATTGTCCCATCCTGCATCGCTTCGGCGTGTTGAGCCCGATAAGCTTCCTTGCCTGCTAGGCTTGACAATGCCACCCGTCGCTGGTCAGAAATTTCAAGTAATTCAGCGAGCCGACGCAGCCGCTTGCCTTCAAGACTGGAGATGATTCGATCATCAAGAGATTGCACATAAGTCCTAGAGTACAGCGTTTCCGCGACTGCGTCAGCAGTATCACGATCAACCCCGAATTCTTCAACAAATCCGGTAAACTGAAATGAGCGGTTCCGGTCACCAAGTGCAGCTGTGACACGCTTCCGCAATTCCTGCTTCCAACCTGTCTGTGTACCCATGCCCTCTAACCTTCCTGCTGTGAGTCATTCCCATCATGTATCGTGAAAAGCAGCCCCAGGCCGCGTGAAGAACTCCCACGAAACCAATTACGCACTCGAAAACCCAACACTTAAAACAATAGTCCGCTGATCGTTTCGCAGCTGAAGTCACTCAAACACGGAATCATACCAAAACAACTACCCTGACAAGTCTCGCCAAAGTTATCCGTGGAGTATCGCAATTTCGTTAACACACAGCTGTTCTGGCGGGCTACTCGCAAGCCACTAGGCCCCTATCCTACCGAACCGGGGCGCGACGATGTTGCGACAAGACAACGAAGTTAAACTGTCAGGAACTGGCCGAAAAATCTGTGCATTGCTCAGATGAAGTGAATCACAACTAACTCGATCCTAAGAAAGTTGAATGATGGACAGACCGATCGTCTACCTCTCTTTTGATCGTTTTCCTTCTGCAAAGGGTGCAGCGACCCATATCAACGCATTCGCAACCGCTTTGGGTGAATCTTTCGGAAATGTCAGCTTAATCACCATCCCCTCGGAAGAGCATTCCCGCACACAGCGTTGCCGATTTGGACTCACTGAATCCAAGCAGCCAATCCGAAACATGGACACTGTGTCCCAAACCTCGCAATGGTCCGCTCAAGGAGTCAGCCACTATCCATTACCAGCCTTGGGTGAAAATCTGTTTGAACGTGTACTCTCTTACCGCGCCCAGATACGCCATTGGTGGAATCAGGAACTGCACTCAAAGGGCGACAAGCTCCCCATCGTTCATTTTCGATCAATCTTCGAGGGCTATCCGCTGGCTCGAGACAAACAAAACCTGTGCCATAAGATTGTCTATGAGGTCAATGGACTTCCCTCAATTGAGTTGAAATACCACTACCCGGATGTAGCCTACGATCAGGAATTGGAGCGTAAACTTCTATTTCAGGAACAGACCTGCTTAGATGCTGCCGACCTTGTACTGACCGTCAGCCAAGTGAATGCAGAGCACCTTGCACGCCGCGGAGTACCAGAGTCTCGCATTCAGATCATTCCCAATGGCGTTGATTTGGAAACCTTTGGATACCAAGCACCCTTGCTGGCAAACCAACCTTTGAAGCAATTGTCTGGAGTACCTGAAGCGAAGCACGAGTTTAAAATGCTTTACGCGGGAACGATGTCTGCATGGCAGGGAGTCGCGATCGCCATTGAGGCACTGAGACTCTATCGCCGCGACTTACCGGCAAGCCTCACCGTCGTCGGACATTCACGACCGCGTCAAAAGAAGTCCCTTCAAAACTTTGCCTTCGATCAAGGCGTTGGCCCCCATGTACGTTTTCTTGATCCCGTTGAGAAGCGAGAACTGGCCGATCTTCATCACAACGCAGATGTGATCCTGGCTCCACTGAGCAACAATGACCGCAATCTTGTACAAGGCTGCTGCCCTTTGAAAGTACTAGAAGCCATGGCAAGCGGAACGCCGTTGGTCGCCAGTGATCTACCCGTTGTTCGAGAGCTTGCACAAGACGACGTCGACGCAATTCTTGTTCGGCCGGGATCCGCAAAGTCACTCAAAGACGGATTGCTGAAACTGAATACTGAAGCTGAACTTGCAACGCGTCTTAGCGTAACCGCCCGCCAAAGAGTCGTGAAAGAATTTGGCTGGCAAAAGGCGCAGCAGACACTCATTAAAGCTTATGAAACACTTTTGGCCTGACCTTGCTCACCACCACTTAGACGTTTCAACAATCGCGATAGCTGCAGCGCTTCCTGCTGTCTGTTGAAATGCGTCAACACATGATCTCTGGCAGCAGTTTCGATGCTGGAACGCTGAGCAGATGGCATACAAAGCACATCCTGAACAGCCTTGCCCAGATTGTTCAACAACGCTTTAGGGATCAAGAATCCCGTCTTGCCATGGACAATAGCTTCGGGGATTCCTCCTGCATCACTCGCAACCACGATTTTCCCACACGCCATCGCTTCCAATACGGCATTGGGCAGACCATCCCACAGCGATGGCTGCAACACCACATCACAAAGCTGGAAATGCCGGGCAACCTCGGACTGTCGCTCAAGATGCCCTGTGACAACGATGCGTTTTGCAATCTCTGGAAACTCCACTGCAAAAGTCGCCAGTTGCGCCTGTTCTCGAGGACGAACAGCTCCGATCACGAGCAGGCATGTTGGACCAACGCGTTGCGATTCCCGCAGGGCGGCAAGGATGAAGGGCAAACCTTTCTTGTGTCGTAGTTCACCACAAAAACCAAGCACGTGCTCATCACGCCCAATCCCCAGTGATTCACGAAGTGCCAACTGAGTGCCGCTGCCTTCAGGGAGAAAGATCTCCGGGTCAACAACATTACTTACGACCAACGGGTCGATTCGCTCCCCCAGCAACATCTCGATTTTTCCGGCCAACTCTTTCGATACACAACTGACAGTGGTAGTGCGCTGTAGCGTCCACATCAGTCGAGCGAAATCACCGGGCGGGAACATCAGGCGGTCGATATCGTTTCCCCTGGCACTCACTGTAGAGGGAATCCCTGCGGTTTCCGCGAAAACGACTGCCATGTACCCGGCTGGATAAACATAGTGCCCCCACGTTGCGGCATAACCGGTACTCTTGTGCAGCCACTCCAGCACATTCGAAGTGTGCTGCATTGAGAGATCCATATTGGAAAACAGCCCCAGGCGATGCAGCGTCAGCCGATTCATGTCAGCATATGAGCCTGAGTCTGACCCCTCCTGAAACGGTGGATACTGCTCTGGATGCGAGCTTTCAAGCACCCCTGGCGATAGCGACTTGGTCCACGCCAACACATGAACATCCCACCCCAGATGTGTCAGCGCGACCGCAGTGCGAAACGAGCTTCGAGCGACGCCACCAATATCCGGCGGAAAACGCTCGACAATCATCAACAGAACAGGCTTATCACTCATTCTCATGCCTTGTTTGGTTTTTCCGAACCCAAGTCAACAACACCACACGCTGTTGAGCCACAAACCGATTCACTGAAGGAAACGCAGTCCTGGAACAACTTCATGCCATACTCCCGCATCATCACGCCTGTAGTTGCACAAAGAGTTTATCCGAACCAACCTCGCCAGTGAGTCCTCAGCCACGAAGCTGATTGTGTGTCTGTGACGTCGTATTTCCGGGCGTCGACGGCATCGAGTTGCATCTTCTGTTTTGCATGCAATCGATAGGACTTTTCGTTTGGCTGATGGTAGAACGCATCGCGTGACTTCGCAAAAGATCGGGGCTTGGTCGAGTAGTCATCGGGACAATCTGGCCAGTACAATTCGGGGGCATAGCGTTGCTCAACCGAATCAAAAACCCAGCCTGATTCACAAAATTCAATTTCCTGCCCCGCTTCCATTCTGTTCTGGATCGAATCAAAGTCTCCACCAAAATTGCGATAGAAGATTGCTTTTCGTTGCCGAGATACCAACTCGCACCGGGACCTTCGATTCCATGGATTTCCGTTGAACGCTCTTCGGTATTTGCTCGGCTCCGGCCAGCGGTTGATTGTAGGGTGCTGGATGATCGTGTGGTCATTTTCCCAAAGACCTCGAGCAACAGGATGCGTGGTGTGGCGATCATAGAACTCAAGGGGAACCTGTTTAAACTCCAGTCCCACCGCATCTGCAAGAAAGTCCAAGACAAAGTCATCGGGATAACGCGGGTACTTTACTGCGTACTTCATCCATAAATCGATCACCTCGAGATGTCGCTCATCGAACATCAACACTCCAGATGAGAAACCACTCGATTTACCCGTGACATAAGTTGAGATCAAAGGCTCAACCCATGAACGGGGAACCGGCCGCACGATTCGGCACTCGACATCCAACCACAGGACACAACCGAAACGCTCTACCATCTCGCGAATAAACGAGATCTTGTAATCAAATGCTTGAATCAGCGTATTGAACTCTCGCTTCAGAGCCAAACAGTGGAATGGATATCCCAAACGCTCGCAGTCAGTCTTCAAACCACTGGCGAAACAATTGAATGCGGGCGTATGGTAAGTGATCACAGTGAATCGGCTCATTCCATCATTCTCCTGCCGAGTCATACTGCAAGCGGGACAGTAACTGGCGGGCGCCGGGCTCAGCCAGCAATTGGTCAACTCGATTTCGTTGACTTTCCTGTCGCCACCGTCCAACGGAATCTGAGCTGATCGGTCTCGCTGAATCAAACCAGGCGTCATTACTCAGGATGCTTGAATTCGCAGGGTAATCGTTCATTTGCTGAACATATTCAAGCGATAGAAAATCAAGGATTTTTCGCACCGTTTCGCAATAACGCATAACCAGATCTTCATATCGAATCGTCATTACCTGTGGGTGGCCATCAAAAATCAAACCGGCCCCAACTTCCTCGGTCCAACGTCGCGGTGAAACCCAACAACTGCCGGGAGCATCTGGATGCACGGAACAAACAACATCCCGACCGTCACGAACAAGGTGCAGGATACGCAAATTCGAGCCAAAACGTTTGAGTATCCGACCAAAAAACAAAACGTTCTTTGGTGTTTTCTCACACCAGCATCGATACTTCGATACCCCTCTCACACCCCACAAATGCCGTTCAATCGCGGCGACATCCAACGCCGTCTTCAACGCGGGTTTTGGGTCATACGCCGTCGGACACAAAGCCCGCGTCTCAAATGGAACAGAGTAAATATCCGGGTGGCATGAAAGCACTGACAGCAGCAATGTTGTACCCGATCTCGCACAACCACCTATTACAATCGGGTTCAATCGGGCAATCTGCCGCTTGCTAAATACGTGACTCACATCAATCACCATTTGCCCAATCAAAACACCAATCTGAAAGAAACCGCATCACGGAAGAGCAGCGAACGTCGGTCCACATTCTGCCGCGAATTGTCAGCGGAAAGAAGGACCATATCGTTTCATTGAACATGTATCGTACTTTCGGTCCGGCCGGTCTTTTACGCTTTGACCATTTTCCCAAACAGAGCTTTCCCGGTTCTTGCCAATCTTTTCCCCTGCTCCGTCACACTCCAATCACGTTGACGTGCTTCTCTGCCACGACGATTCAGTTGCACCTGAACAGCGGCTTGATAATTCTGTTCCAGACAAGCCACCACATGGGCGAGATTGTAATGTGATTTATCAGGTGCTAAGGAAATCGGAATGACATTTTCAAAAGGCAGTAACTGACGGTTGTACTGCAACGCCTCATTCATGGCGCACACTTTTTCCACATCTGTCTCACCAAGATCGTAGGGCGGATTCCATTCTGACGCAGGACTAAGCATATCAACATGGCTTAGTACACCAACCAGAATGGGTTGTTTTTTCTGCAGCGAGTCTTCTCCGCGGTAATATTTTTCGAACTGTGAATACAAATCTGCGTCCAGCGCACGGGCAGGTTGATTTGCCTTCAAAACCCACATCACGATATCGGATTCCGTCAATTCGGATACCAACTCATCCATGTTGGCCTTTCCCCCATCGATTGCCGGCAGTTCGACCAAATGCAGATGCTCTACTCCATCAATCGAATAGGTATAGACCGTCGTATCCCCGAACACCGGAAGCACATCAACCTGCGCATTCACTTCACCACGCAAAGCATTAATCAACGACGACTTACCACAGTTCTCCTGACCGACAACCGCGATACGCACGGGATCCAATGACACCGCCATCCGTGACCGATCATCTTCTGTGACGTTGGCAGGTTGCACATCGGCATCGTCAATATTGAATCTACCGCTGTACAGATCCATCGCAACAGACAACACCTCCTGAAGAAACACTTTTTTGAGTTGCCACTGTGTTTCGAGACTCACCTTGGCAAATAATTCACCTGTGATGTAGTCACGAACTTCGGACGCGACCGCAGCAGCCGGGTTCAGCAATCGCACTCCCCGCCAGAGATTTCGAGCCACGCGATACGTTTTGCCAACGCGACCGATATTTTCCTGATTATGAAAAGCATAGCGAAGGTGTGACACCTTGACCGCCTCGACAAACGGAACGTGCGTCCGCAACGTTTGCCGGTAACGACGACTCACCTCCTCGAGCATTCTCAAGGACGCCGGAACCGAAAAGTCCCATTCGGTGCATTCATACTCGTCAGCTGCAAGCCGGACAATTCCAACAGCATGAGCCTGCAATTGATTCCAGTCATCTTTCTGCTGCAGCTGCTGGTCAATTTTAGCGTTGATCCGATTCCATATTTCCTGCTCACGTTCGGACCAGTCGCCCGATGGTTCCACAATGGAATCACTGTCCGACAAAGAGACTGAGGCTACCTTTCGGTTGACCCACCACAGCAGCAATTTTGTCAGCAGGCTGACGACCGTCAGAACAGCGACAAAAATCAGCAGGTACCCGTGCTGAAAAACAAAATACAAACCAACGCCCGCGAGCACAAGAATTGGCAATCCAACGCTCACCATGATGAGCGGAACAATTTGACGCGACAATATTGACTTGGCTTTCAATTCATGTATTCCCGGAGTCGTGCATGGAAGCACGGTCTTTGGCAAGCTCACTCGTAGCCATGCCTTTGACACTATCGAATGCCGAATAGAACAGAGATCTCAGTTCTTCGTTCGTGACCGCTTCATCATGGCATTTGTGAAACATGTATTTACAGCCCACCCGACCAATGGCATAGGTCGTACAAAAACTCATCACTGCGGCACTGGCCGCGCCGACAGTCTGTCCCCAACCGGGCAATAGCTTCACAACCTGACGCGTTCCAAACTTCAATGAATAACGAAATCCTACACCTGCCCCCAACGCACCCAAGAGGTCAGCCAAAGCCGACTTGTTCCAGTCCATGTCATAACTGACAGCCAGATCATGCAACATTTTCCACTGGATGCCGGGAACGGCAACCAAGCCAATGCCAGGCACGGCATCTGACACACCTGCCGCACCTGAGTACCAGAGTACCTGCGTCTGTAAATCCTGAAACTGTTTGACCTCCGCGTCAGCGTATTCTTTTTTTCTCGCCAACAGTGCCACGATCGGCAGCATCTCGGACAGGTCCGCCAGCAGACGATCCACTCCGTGAGTACCTCCCGTTGCCAAGTTGAAATCAACGCTGACTGATTGCATCTCAGTACCATACGCCTGTTTGACCTGTTCGCCGTTGTACTGAATCAGTCGCTGTCTTTCCTGCTCGTCAGAAATAGAATGTGACGCGGTGTGCACCAGCAGACAATTTTTGATCTGTTTGCTCGACTGAATCTGCCGGATTGCCATTAACGTATCGTTTTGCTCTGTGTCACCCACTTTCATCACGATGATTAACGCATGACCTTGCTTCACGCAAAACTGAATATCTTCACTGGGATCGTATCCTGATTCCCCCAACCCGCGAGTATCCAGAAACTGCAAGACTGGCTTCTCACTCGGAAAACCATACTGTTGTGCTGTTTGCGTGCAGGGCTTGAAACCATTTCCGATTTCAGCATCAGCGTTACCGGTGATCGACTGAATCAGTGTTGATTTCCCCGATCCTGTTTTTCCCAACAGCCACAGTGTTGGCAAATGCGCATCGTGATAATGAAACACAGGCTGCAATGCCTGAGCTTTGACGTCTTCGGATCTTAAGGAACGGATGATGCTTCCCAGAAAACTCATGTTTGATCGTCATGTAGCAATAGTTCGGGCCAAGCCGCGGCATTTCAGCATGAAGGATTATCCAAACGGACCGCAAGACAATTTAAACAGGCTCAAAAAGTCAACCATCACGGCGCGGGACTCCAGTGTTATCAGAAAAAACCGGGATCGGAAACACGTTGTAAACGCATGCAGAAAATCGCAATTTTATACACGAGAGTCTTATTTTGGGAATTCGATGTCGTAAAAAGCTGCACAGAGCTTGAATTTGGTGTAAATATCAACGCGATGAATTGGCATCCGGTTTGCATCTCTGATGCCGCCATGACAACACCAGACGCCGAACCCGTTTTTACCAGAGGGTTTTCACCAAGAGTAGATGCGCCACCTTGGCGGCCACTATTACATTTTTTTCACACCCGAGGCTTGCCAGATGACTAACACGACTGATCTGATCTCACGCCACCACCTATTTTCGGTCGGTGTCCTGTTGCTGGTACTGTCGCCAAATGCCTACTCGGCAGGAGGTTATTGGGCAATCCAGGGTCAACTGCTGAACGTTGACGAATCGGCTTTTGGGATCACCAAATGCGACCAGGCGAACGTCCGCTTGCGTTTCCGCAGTCGTTGGTCAGACGGACAGGGGTGTATTGTTGGCTTCAGTGGCGAATGTCCGTGGGGTCTATCGTGGGGACAAGCCGTCACCGATGCGAATGGTCGATTCAGTGAAACGAGTCCATTCTTCATTGACTTGGGAAGAAAACGGGACATCCTGATCGAATACCAGGCTTTGGGAGGTGATTGGAAATCCATTGCCATCCGGTCAAACCTCAGCAGCGCGTCGCCGCATCAGGAACATGAGAATGTGTGGCGGTTCAATTTGGGCGAGGTCACCACTCAGGCCTTTGATTGCCCGATCATCCTTCGACCGGCCAAAGATGACAACGGTGTGCTACAACCCATTGTCGATCCTAATGCAAATCAGGATCCACCCAATCCGTCGAAGGATTCGGGTGACGACAGTGACAACAATCCCAACTCGGTTGGGTCGCCAGGACAGATTAAAGAACTACCCTGTGGCATGGGCCCCAACGGCAACCGCAACCTCGATCTGGCTTTTGAAAGCACATCCGTACGACACCGTGACAACCAGCCCAATGCACCGATTGAGCGTATCACCTGGGAAGTCGTGATACGGAATAACGGAACAACAACGTTCACGTCCACCGGCAAATGCCGCACCGCGGTACGACTGACTCTTTTCATTCCGGAACTGAACGCTGAACGGGTTTATGAAATGACGCTCAGTGGCAGCATTCCAGCTGGAGGGTCCAAAACATTCAAGTCGAATTCCGGTAACCTTGGTGAAATCTCGGATGCGGCCTCGCATTCCTACAATTTGAAGTTTGAAATCGACCCGGAAAACAAGGTCTTCGAAACCAACGAGGACAATAACCTGCAACCGGGATGCTACACACCATCCACCGGCAACTATGCCGACTCCGTGTGCGATTGACTGACAGAGCCTGTTGCGGAATCAACACACAGCCCTGCAGGTTGTCCATCAAGGATCTTGCAGTCGCGTGTCACGGCAGGGTCGGTCGGCATTCCGCGTTTTCTTCCAGACGCATTTTTTTGACGCAGGGCCGTAGCTTCGCGGGGTGACAAGCTTGGCCTGCGTTGAATCCAACCTTCAGGCAAAATGTGGGGAATCGACGGACAACACGTCCCAACAGAATAAGGCCACGATGAAATCGAGAACCTGTCAAGGCAAGGAAGCACGACTTGCAAGAACGTACGCTAACTGCTTAGCACGACAGTGTTATACACCCCACGCTACTTGCAAGCAAATTTACTACCGTTCAACCTTGGGGGTCAGATACGGAGCAAGCAGTTCACGTAGCGAGTCGAGAGTCGCCCGTTGCGATGCTTGCCCTGCGAGATTCACCCATTCATTGGCATTTTCACGCAGATCATACAGTTCTTCAGATCCATCTGAATAATGAATGTAACGCCAACGGTTGGTCCTTAATGAGCCGTTATTCAGACCAAACATCGTGACCGAGGTTCGACCCAAATCCCGCGACGGATTCTTCAGCAACGGAACGAGCGATCGACCGTCCAGTTCATGCGGCGGATTCTGAACGCCACAGAGGTCGATCAAGGTAGGGTAGATGTCAATCAGATTGACTGGCTGATCACACCGAGCACCTGCCGGCACCATCTGTTTCGCCTGCGGTCGAGGCGGCACGATGATCAATGGAACGCGACTTGAGCGTTCCCATCCAGTCCACTTCCCCCAGTGCTGTTTTTCGCCCAAATGCCAACCATGATCAGACCACAAAACGATCAACGTGTTGTCGGCCAAAGAAGACTGATCAAGAGCGTTCAGAAGTCGCCCGATCTCATAGTCGACGTAGGTGACACAAGCCAAATATGCCTCAACAGCCGCCTGCCATTGACGAAACTTTAAAACGGTGGAGTGCCTGCCTGAAGTGACTGGTCTCAACGCCCACTGTTTTGCCACTGCACTCAGGTCATCCAAATCATCTGCGTGAACACTCGGCAGTTCAGCTGGCGAGTTCTCGAAGCGTTCAAAAAAACGCTTCGGCGCCCACAACGGTTGATGGGGGCGATAGTAACCCACCGCAAGAAATAACGGTTGGTCCGATTCTGTTTGAAGCCTGTCGATCGCCCAATTTGTGATCTGTGTATCTCCGAAATCCGAATCAGGAACATCGAATGGGCCCCAATCAAATGACTCTCCCTTGGGATCATCGGGAGTGCGATCGGAAGTCATGCGGTTCAGAGGCAGCACATAACGCTTGCCTCTGAGCGTCACCGTATGCCGAGGGTTAGAAGTGGCCTTACTGGGCAATTCTTCCGGCGTGTATTTGACTGCATCGGCCGTCAGTGGGCTCCATCGCTGATCGACGGCGAAGTACGTTTGAAAACACGACTTGGTCGGTCCAAGCTTTCCGGTACCCAAAGTCTTGTAACCTGATTTGCTGAATGATTGTGGAAGCAAAAACGCATCGGGCCGCACCCGTGGCAACTTTGGCCCATCATTCGACCAGACACCAGTATTCTGTGGCATTTGCCCGGTGAACAACGAGGCTCGAGATGGAGTACAAGCGGGGGCTGCACAGTGGGCATTCGTGAACAGCATCCCTCGCTCGGCAAGCTTGTCAATGTTTGGCGTCACCGCCTGAGGATGGCCACCGAGACACCCAACCCAATCGTTTAAATCATCAACAGCGATGAACAGAACATTCGGTTGTTCATTGGCTGCCAGTCCGACACTTGCCAGTCCGACACTTGCCACACCGACGAAAAAAATTGCTACAAAAACCGTGCGAGCAAATAACATCAATCGTTTTCCTTCGGTGTCTTAATGCGTTGCCAAAACGCGATCGTGCTCCAAATCAATCTGAGCACAATAGCAAATTTTGTCCGCCAGTGCCGGACAAACGCTGAACGTTTGCATGCTAACTCGCTCGCATCGAACGAGCGATGGTGGCAACAATCAAGCGCAAATCATCCCTTGATCGTAGCGCAGGTTGATCGCAGGGCAGACGACCAATCGACGCATGGTCAACGCATGACAAACGAGAAGTGGACAAAACCCCCAGGCGACCAGCAAGACAACTTCAAGTCAAACCATCCAGAGGTCCAGTGCTATCGACGAACCTGTCGACCTCGACGCCGAGTGCCTGTAGCATCGTGACGAAAACATTTGACATTGGGGTCTTTTCGTCAAACCGCAGAACCTGATTGTGACGCAAGCCAAGCTTGCCACCGCCCGCTAGCAGCAGTGGGTAATTTCGGTTCTGGTGCGTGCGACTGTTGCTGCTGCCATAAAGCACAAGTGTGCGATCGAGCAGGCTGCCATCACCCTCGGGAGTCTCTTGCAAACGAGTAAGAAAACTCGCCAATTGCTCGGCCAGAAATTGGTCAAACCGTCCAATATTCTCTGGGCCTCCCTTCTTGCCTGCCGCGTGAGCCAAACCATGCCAGTCAGGTTTGAGTCCAAGAACGGCAGGAAAGGCCCTCGCCTTCGACGGACCGTAACTGCCAATTTGATAGGTTGAAATCCGAGTCAAATCAGTTTGAAAAGCCAGGAATTGTAGATCGTAGATCGCCTTCAGATAATCACGGGGCGCATCAACGGTGGTGTCGAGCAGAATGGAATCACGGTCGACTGTCGGCAGTGGAATGTCCAGCCAACTGCGGGAGCGTTCGACACGTTTTTCGACATCACGAACGGACGTTTCAAATTCGGCCATTTTCCGTTGGTCAGCCACCCCAAGATTACGACTCAGCGAATTCGATTGCTCCATCACCAAATCGAGAATGCTCTCCGAATTCTGCAGTTTGCGTCGGTCATTCGCACTGGCACCGTCCTGTCCAAACAATCGCTTGAAAATCTGTGCGGGATCTGACAAAGCAGGAATGGGCTGACCCTTGTCAGTATAGGACAGAGTTGTTGTTCGTGTCCGGGGGCCAACTCCGCCATCAGTCGACAGCGTCAAAGAAGGCAGACGGGTCTGCTTGCCAATCACACTCGCAGCATACTGATCGATCGAAATCGTATTCTGATAACTAACGGGCGCCAAATTATTTGCTGTTAGAAAAGTATCACCCGTATCATGCCCGTTCATTGCGCGGCAACGGGGGTGTGACAAGCCGTGGAAAATGGAAACATGATCCATCAGCGGTTCCAAGGGCCTCAGTACGTTGGTCAGCTGATAGTCTTTACCTTGCCCCGTGGGAAACCAACCCCATTGCCGATCTTCGGCATCATCCTTCGGCATGGCGACTCCGAAAGGGAACAGGATGGCACACATTCTGCGTGGCAACTCCCGCTTGGAACTGGGTGCGCCCATTGCTTCGAGCCAGGGCAAGGCCATGCTGACACCGGCGGCCTTCAAAGCAGCGCGTCGATCGAGTTGCCATGATTTTTTCATACTGAACTCACTTTTGAATCATCAGATTTGTTCGAGAACTGGATCTTCTCATATCACGATTATCGCACAATCTATTTTGTCCTGAATGCCTTACTTTGCACAAAATCGACCAGAAGGGCACGGAGTCTATAATCGTTCTCGACAAAGTTTTCGGTCAACTCATCCACTGTCTGGCGGTCGGCAAAATCGAGCGAACGTCCCAGCCCATAGGCCATCAAGCGTTTGACAATTGCCTTGGCGAATCGCTCACCCTGCGATTCCACAAGATAGCGTTTTAGCTGCGTGGGGCCCTCAACCTCGACACCCGACGGCAAAACCCCAACGGTATCGATCTCCATTGGTTCCCGGCGATTGACTTGCGGTATTTCTGCACGCCAGCGGCCTACAGCGTCAAAATTTTCCAAGGGAATGCCCCAGGGATCAATCTCTCGATGGCAACTTCCGCACGACTCTTTGCTGCTGTGAACTGCCAGTTGCTGCTTTAACGTCATCTTGGCCAGATCGGGGTTTTCGGTATCCAGATCGGGTACATCCGCTGGCGGTGAAGCAGGCGGCGAACCGAGCAACCGATCAAGAATCCAAACAGCACGTTTGATCGGATGTGAATCCTCACCGTTGCTGTTCGCGAGCAGGAATGCCGCTTGACCCAACAACCCCCCGCGAGCGTCATCCGACTCCAGCGTGACCTGTTCAAATTCCTGCGAGCGAGGCCCTGTCAAACCGTAATGACTGGCCATGGGACGATTCAACATGACCCAATCGGAATCGAGCAACTCCAGTGCACTCCGGTCAGCCCGCAGGATCTCCGAAAAAAAAGCCAGTGTTTCGTTGCGCATCTGAGTCTTCAACTTGTTGTCAAATCCCGGAAAAAACTCTGGATTCACAGCCACCCGATCCAATCCGCCAAGATCCAACCACTGAGTCACGAAATGACGGACAAATTCAGACGATCTCTCGTCTTCGAGCATCCGCTCGACTTGTTGCTTCAACACCTTGCCATCCTTCAACTGCCCCTGCCGAGCCAAATCCATCAGTTGCTGATCGGGTGCTGTACTCCAAAGGAAATAGGACAACCGCGACGCCAGCTCAAAGTCGGTGACCTGCAAGTCGTCGGATGCCCGATTCTGTTGTTCCACGATGTAAAGAAAACTCGGTGACACCAAAACAGCTGCCAACGTCTCTCTGGCGGCATCCTCGAAAGTCTCGCTATCGGCCCGAATCTTCCCAAAGAGCTTTGCCATCTGTTCTACCTCAGTAGCCAGAACAGAACGGCGAAAAGCTGATTCCATGAAACGCTTCAATACATCGCGAATGTAGAGAGATTCATTTCCGACGTGAGGAGAAGCAAAGAACAGGCGTTCATGACTTGGCGGAGGCCAGCTTGCATAGACCGGCGATTGAAATTCGACAGATTGCACCTCAATCTCTAACCGCCCACCGAACGCAACGGGTTCTTTTTTTGCATCTGACTCGATTGCCTCGTCCTGGTCTTTTTTCTGCTTTTTCAAGGGTGGCGTCTTCGCCGTGTAAGTACGATCCGGATAGCGCAGTTCGTTGCCATCGGCATCAACGAAATCAATCATCACGATCATGCCCTTGAACCCCGAATTACCAAAGGAAATCGGCCCGGGTTGTGGGAAGTCCTCCATGCGACCGTGAAACGTGATGGTTTGGGAAATGGTGTCCACCTCTGCTTCGCCGATTTCGCCCCGCGGAACATGGATAATGCCTGGCACATTGCCCATCGAAACCTGAATGCGAGGAACACCTTCCCCGGCTGGAATCGCTGCCCGGGCCCTTACCTTCAACTCAAATGGTCCTGTACGTGGAAATTCTTTCAGGTCAAGAATGAACTCCGGGCTTACTGGTGCATGCCCAGCAAACTTCTTTGTGGGTAATTTCCCCATGGCGGTGGCATTTTGGGTGACCTCGTAAAGCCTCGGACGATCCCCCGTCACGATGGCCTGGGACAGCGACCGGCGCGCAACATCCAAATACTGCTCAATCTGCGTCGGTGACATTTCAAGAGTTGATCCGTTGTTCTGAAACCCCTCCTGCGAAGCGGGGTCAGGCGGCAGACCTTGAGCGAAATCCAGATCAATCAACAAGAGATCCCGCATCGTGTTCTGATATTCGTAACGGGTCAAACGCCGGGTAACAACACGCCCGTTCTGACCACGTTTTGCTTCGGCCGCATCCTGGAGCGCACCCACGAGCCATTGCGTCAATATTTTTCGCTGCTCTGCGTCAGGTTGCTTCGCCTTGGCTGGTGGCATCTCACCATTTTTAAGCTGTTCAAAAACATCATGCCATATTTCCGAATCTGATCCGTTCACCAGATCGGGATCGAGCCGGTCGAGTCGAATCCCCCCCTCGGATTTTTTCCTGCCGTGGCAACCATCACAAAGTTCTATCAGAACAGGGTGCACGCGTTTGGAAAAAACATCCAACGATTGATCAACACACACCGCCCGCGTTGCAGGCAGAAACGAAGCCATGAGGATCAGGGTCAACCGGTTACAAAACATGGACAATCACAAGAAGAACTGGCGTGAAAGGAAATCCCAGAACGAGGCGGCGGATTCGATCTACAAAACTGCAATCCAATTCATCTGCAGCAGGCGGAATCATCTTCTGGTAGGCAGGAACGTGAATACCGGGAACTCCATTCAATGAATCACGTCCGCTGCATTATCTCTCATCCACAACCATTTTCCAAGCCTCGAAGGTTAGAATGGGGGAAATGGTGAAACCTTAGCCGGAAAGGCACTGGAACCCTTTGGCAAGAACCCTTTGGCAAGAACCCTTTGGCAAGAACCCTTTGGCAAGAAAACGTTCAGTCAACGCGTTCAGTCCCCATCATCACCATTTCTCAAACACGAGTTTCGCCATCCAAGTGTTTACGCTCAATGGAACCGGAACGACTATCTATGGCAGTGCAAAACCAAAACCACTGCCACTGTTTGGCGAAGAGGCAGCATTGTCAGAGGAGTTGGGGTTGAATCCCTGCTCGTATCAGGTCGTGAAGTCGATCACTGTTCTTTTTTACCAGTCGTGCCAGTTGGCACCCTTCGCGTCGTCAAAGTTCGCCAGAAGTTTCTAACAACCCTCGCCCCACAATTGCTCATGGAGAGAACCGAGCGGGACTGGCGACAGATCATGCTTCACTATTTTGTTGGCTGGATTCCTGCGTTCGTTTCCACAAGTCTGCTCACCTCACTTGCCTTTCTACAGACGCACGATCGTCAGTTCGCAAATCAGCTTGAATTGCTAATTCTGATGTTGTTCGTATTCGCGATTCTCACTGCCGTTGGCTTACTGATCGCTAATCTGTTCCGCGAAGCACCAATGGGGGTTCCCGCGGAACGTCCCGCCCGCAAGCCAGATGATGCATCCATCACTGAAATAACAACGCTACCCAAAGCACAATTTGGCACAACCGTTCAACATGACAGACTCAGCCTCGCGGTGCAGCAAACGGAGCAGGCACATGATGCAATTCTGGTCGATCCGCCTGCACCAATCACGATCCAAACGGGACAGGTTTCGGTAGTCAAAATCATCGCGATGTCGATGGCTGTGTTGATGATGGTTGCATTCATGGTATGTTTCGAACTGGGATTCCTGCTGTTTCGAATCAACCAGAATACGGCCGATTCCAACCCACCGATCATTATCCCTGAAGCTCAATTTCCACAACCGGGACTCCCACCACTCGATCTGCACGCAACGATTTTGCATGCCATCGGAATCAATGCGGAAAAACTTGTCTTCAATCACCATGGGCTGGAGGAAAATCCACTGGGGGTGACCGGCGGCGGTGTTGTCCGAGAAGCGTTCACCTCTGGATAACTCGCCCTGACTCAATACGTGCTTCTTGGCAATTCAATCGCCAGTGGGCAGCAGACGCCACAACCGCTCACGATTCGCTTGCAACTGCCGGAACAACATCAGGCTCTGAAGTTCCAGGCTCTGAAGTTCCAGGCTCTGAAGTTCCAGGCTCTGAAGCCGTCAAGGGCAGCAAGAGCGGCCCGAAGCCAGTGTCCAAGGGGCGCGATGACAAATCCTTGGCAACAATCTTTCCACCATCATCTGTAAGATTTTCTCCCACGCTGTAGACAAGCCATCCCGTTGCGGTTGTTTTGGACTTCAGGTTTTTGCCCGTGTACGGATCGAGTTCCGGGTCGCCAGCGGGAACGACCGATGCATTGGATGACGTCAGAGAGTGATCGCACATCATTCGCATGCACCGCAACTGAGCCTCAATACGGTCCACTGCATCATGAGCATTACCGAGCGTAGGAACCATCATTTTTGACAAGGCGTGACGAAATTTTATCGTCCTCAAATCATCTTCTATTTTTTTCAAGACGGGATCCCTCAGCTTTTTGCGCTGTCCGATGAGGTCAATATGTGCAGCCATCAAATCCATGTACTTTTCTTCATCATCATTCAAGTACGCCTCCCCCAGCCAGTTGCCCAGCAATACTGCCCCACCTGGGATCACGTCGGAACCCCCATCACCACTGCTTTCCTGCACCCTTTTGATCATCGACAATCCAAACGCCCGTTCTCCCTTAATCGCGTCAGTAAAGTCGGCAACGTTATCAATGCTAGAAATCCTGTTTTTAAATTGTGCAATCGCCTCAGGTGTTGGCGTAGAAATCTGCAACACCTGATTTGCAGTATTAAAAATGATACCTTGGGCTGCTACATCTACCAGGCAGCTCAAAACACAAGGCCTAACGGAGGCCACCGGGCGCAAGTTCAAAGCCGTTTCGCACGCCTGCAACGCCTCATCTCCCTTGCCTTGATAAGCTGCGACGAGTGCTTTGGCAGAGAAAGCTTTCGCTGCCACACGCAGTTCCATATGCATGTCCCCAAACGCGTCCAACCCGACATCATCATTCTCGGACAGATCGACGAATTGTGTACACGCAGCGGCACGATCAAGTTCAACAAACATTGCTGGGTACTTTGCAATGATTTTTTCGAGATCGGCAATCTGCTTTGGACCCAACTTGTAGTTCAAGTCGTTCGAAAAAAAAGCCAGTTTCGCATAATCCTCCTCAAACGCTCTCAGATCAGGCACGGCAGATTCGAACTGGGCCATTCCATTCTCGTCCGCAGGAATAAGATCGCCCGCAGATCCTGACAGGTAAACTTTGTCACCTGCATTGACGATTGCCTGACGCTTCTGAGCAACACGGCTACCGGTTGATTTCGCCAAATACAGGCTGACCAATACCAGTGCGAACATCGCAAAAACCAACAATGCAAACCCAATCAACAAAATTTTTTTCATGTTACCTATCGATACCGGAAACAAATTGAGCGGAACAGACATTGCCCCAGGACTAACGATTCGCCAAAAGAGCTGAACTCTTGGCAGTACTAAAACAAAACAGCGATAATCCAAACGGGGAATGCTTGTCAGAAACAGTTTCAGAAGCACTTCCAGAGGAGAAATTTCAACTGAGCAAGGAAATTGCGGCAATCACCCGACTGCCTGAGACTCTGCCCCCTTGCTTGGCTTGGACGCGACTCAGGCAAGAGAGAGCGAAGAGGCATCGACGATGCCTGCCTCACGCACCAATTCTTGCCAACTGCGACGAAAGGTTCTACAAACTCCGAGAGACCGCAAAGCAAAAATCCATCATGTTTGATGGCAACTTTTCTTTGTTCCCCAAAATTGCCGCTTCGTTACGGTGGCATTACAGCAACGTTATATTAAGAATACAAGACAAAACAGCCAACACGAGATCTCGACCACGTGCGTCAAAAAGCAAAATCAAACGTCCCCACCTTGCAACCGCTCATCGAACGTCGGATTGATTTATTCTGCGGCGGTGGACTCTCCTTGCTGATCGCTATCGCTGTCATCGTTTATGGATCGTTTAATATCTCGAGCATGGATCAGGTTCTCTGGTTTGTCAGCCTGTATCTGGCAACCGACCTGCTGATCAATAGTCCACACTTCATGGCGTCGTATCGAATTCTATACTCCCGCCGCACCAACTTTCGAAAGTATCCGTTTGTCACGATTGTCCTTCCCGCCCTGGCGATAGCACTGTTGGCCTACCTGTATTACTGGGCTCCCCGAAACACAGATCCCGAGACAACGA
Organism: Rubripirellula sp.; assembly: GCA_028823035.1. Lineage (GTDB taxonomy): Bacteria > Planctomycetota > Planctomycetia > Pirellulales > Pirellulaceae > Rubripirellula. Next base: position 26,278 of record JAPKCI010000021.1, on the reverse strand, counting down.
CGGGAGTCATGCAACCGATGGTCATGCTTGTCCTGAATTGTATGGCCCCCGTGTTTCTTGGCTGGCACTACATGGGGCAGTCGTGGGGAACCACAGCATGCTTTGCCTATCTGAGCGGCTTTCGAATGAACCCAACACACCGCAAGCTGATCCGCTTTGGATTTCTGAGTTTATTCGCTTACCACCTGACGTGGGCCTGCGCTACGATGCAGTTACTGGAAATGTGGATTCCGCAACAGGACGCCGGAGCCTACTTGATGAAGGCATTGATGTCGTCCTGCCGGGTCCTGGTTCTGGTCTCTTTCTTTGCCGGAATTTGGGGATTCTATCTCTTGTCGCAGGAACAAAAACGTTCCATCCCGGCAACCGTCTGGCTTCCTTGGATGGCAACGTACAGTTGGTATGTGATGGTCGACATCTATCCTCAGGCATTTTTTCTTTTACAGATTTTCCATGCCCTTCAATACTTGATGTTCCCAGCCAGAGTGGAGATCAACGAACACCGCAGATCACGACTGCCCATCCACATGTTGGTTTACTATGCCGCACTGGTCACCCTTGGCTACATCGCGTTCGAATGGACTCAAGTGCTTGAGTGGGTCCACCTGGCGAACCCCTCAAGCACGCTGATTCTGCTAGGAACGGCAACCATGATGATTATCAACATCCACCACTATTTCATTGATGCGGTCATCTGGAAACTCCGGGATCCGGAAGTGCGAGAGTCACTGTTTGGGCATCTGGATGGCGATTGAAACGCCAACGTCATCCGTACGTCCGGCTACAAGAACAGCCTACAATCCCGCCTACAAACACAGCCCTACAATTTCCAGTTCCGAACCCGTGCCAGACAGTTACTACCTGCGTCAATGCAGCATCAGTGTTGCAAAAACAATAGCGGTTCGTTTTCGATCACGATCAATCGCTGATCAACAGCGACGTCGTTGAATATCTGTGTTGTGTCATTTGGCCAACGCACGGTCAACCGTTCAACGGAAGCAGCATTCCCTAAGCCAAATGACACGACTTTTTCATTGCTAGACAGGTATCCGTCGCCTGCCACATTCCACGCGTGCAGAGCGCCACTGGTCAACTTCACAACAACCTCTGCGCCCACAGCATCCCGATCACTGAGGGTACCAACCAGAGCAACTTGCAACCAATGATTCGGGGTGCGTGTCCTATTCAGAATCAGAGCCGAGGGTTCCTCGACATTCGTCATCACAACGTCTGTCAATCCGTCACGGTCAAAGTCCAAGCTTGCCAAGCTTCTGCCAACATGTTTCACGTTCCAGTAGCCCGTGTCGTCAGTCACCTCAAGCTCCTCAAAAGTCCTGCCCCGATTACAAAACAATTGCAACGGCTGTGCAAAAGTGCCACGTATGCTGATCGCGTCATCCAGATGTCCGTTAGCAACCAGCAGATCGACGTCACTGTCATGGTCATAATCGATGGCTTGGGTTCCAAACCCTACCCATTCCCGCGACGACTCACCCAATTTGTACTGGCGATTACGGTCCTGGAATGCCCGATCACGTTTGATGTAAAGGTTTGAACTTTCGTTCTCGTAGTTAGTTACGTGAAAATCCATTCTGGAATCTCCGTCAAAATCGGCAACCGCTATTCCCATCGCACCTGTTGCTCCACCACTGAACCCATAGGCACACCCCAACACAGGTGCCAAGTCGACTTGCCGGCCCACGGACTGACTTTCAACGCCCAGTTTCCACAATCGATTAGGTAAAGAGTCATTCCCGATAAAGATTTCGTTGCCGGACTGCTGGTCAAAGTCGGCTACGACGATACCGAGACCTGTGCGGGCATCCGCCAGATCAGTCAGCCCCTCATACGCAAAATCACCATCGCCGAGGTTCTTGAAGAGACAATCAATCGCGCCACCAAAATTACTTGGCGCAACAGTGATCGAGACATTACCATTGTCATTCAATGGTGGCTTGATCGACATATCAGGGTCGTCGACATATCCAATCTGAATGACCTCAGGCAGACCATCGGCAGTCACGTCGGCAATGCAAATTGAAGCAGGGACGCGTTCAAAATCGGCAGTTTTTTCCAGACTTCTCTCGGTGAATGTTCCATCGCCATTGTTGGTCAGCAGCAGACAAGTGCCGATATTTGCGACCGCAAGATCAGGAAAACCATCCTGATTCCAGTCACCAGCTGCGACGCCAAGTGAATATTGACGCACGTCGGCAGCGGATTGTGTCGCGACTTCGACAAGTACCTTTCCTTGATTTCGAAAAAGTTGATTGTAAAGTTTTCCCTGGAACTGCGGAGGATCGCTTCCTCCCTGCGCAAAGTACATGTCAGGCCAACCATCCCGGTCGTAGTCAAGAATGGCAACACCACCGCCGAGTGTTTGATGGATCGAATAATGGCGTTTGATCGGTTCCCCAGCAACTCGATACACATGCGACAAACCGGTCGTTCCCGCAACATTCTCAAAAACAGCCGGGATCACCCTTTCACCACCGTCACCCCCCGCCACAACCGGCTCAACAAAACCCTGCCGAGGAAGCGCACCTGCGTTGGGGAGTGGATATCGCTGTAAATCCAGACCACACCTAAGCGAACTTGGATCGGGAAACGGCTGCTGAGACCGAAGCAATTGTTGATACTGCTGACCTAAAGCTGATATCGCTTCGGCTGCTCCCTGTTGCGTCTGTGTTTTGACAACGCGCCACATCAAAGCTTCGAGCGGACGATCCAGCTGATCCAATTCCGACGCCAATGTTTCGACCGCCACAGGGTTTGGAACTTTCGTCGCGGCGACTGCATTGTTGGCGTCGATCACCGCCCGCGTCTGCGTCCAACGATCAAACCAGAGTTGTGCCTCGGTTTCCTTTCCTAATGATCCCAGTGCCTGGCGCATCCGGCTCATCGAATCCATGTCAGTACCATCCCGCATCAGCGACTCAGCAAATGCCCGAACTGCAGACTCGTATCGTTGCTCCATTAATTCCAATGTGCCAAGCGTAGCCCAATAGTCAGCAAACTCTTCGATTCCCGCTGGCAGTTGCTGCTGCCACCAGTGAACCGCCGAATCGTCCTGCTGTTCGCAAGCAGCACGTCCAAACAAAGCCACCATTGCCGGTGGTGCTGTTGAAGATTCAATCGATGGACGCAACAGTTCCATCACCTGTTCAAAGTCATTCTCTTGAAACGCTTTCCGCGCATCGCCAAACGGCGATATCGGCAAATAGTGTCGAACGCCATTGGATGTCCGTTGACCAGCATTAGCAACGACATTCGCAGGACTGTCGTACATCGCGTCACCGAGAGCGATGAGTGAATGCAACTCATCCTGCAGCACATCACCAATCACGCAGAGTTGCCGAACCAGAACAGCCGCTTCCTGACGGCGACCCTGTCGATTCAACAAAAATGCCAACTGCCGCAGCGCGGGAACCACATCGGGCGCTGCTGCAAGGAGTTTGCGATATTGAATTTCCGCTTCGTCATATCGCTCCAAAACCAAGCACCATTCCGCAGATTGCCCTATGGCCGGCAACCCCGCTTCAGGGTGGCCTTCGGGGATCTCCCGCAGCAGTTCGATTGCCTCGGCGAGTTCACCCTGATCTGCCGCCAGTCGGGCACTCATGAACAGGACCTGCACATCATCTGGGTCTACCAACAGCATGCGTTTCAACAATTGCGATGCTTCAGCAAGTTTGCCAGCGTTGATCAACTCGTTTGCTATCGCCACCTTTGTCGTTCGGTCGTCAGCATCTGAGCCTGACAGCGAGGTGTCCACCACAGACTCAGCCTCAAAACTGGGTGAGGACAATTCGCCCCTGGCCGATCGAGGACCGGCCAATCGAGGATTGACCACCGCGGCTGATGAGTTATCCGCGGTTGCCAAAGATTCCTCGAATTCAATGGAAGAGTCGGCAGAGCCTTCTTGTTCCCGAGAATGACATCCAGTCAAAACCAGCGCCAACAAAGTCCAAACGCTCGGCAAGACCAGAGCAAAGGCCCGCTGGTTCTTGATCTTCGGATTATTCAACGCAACAGAACGAGAGATAGACATGCCTTCCTATCAGTGGGCGTTTCAAACTCCCAAGCACCGCATTGATCAGCGAACGGAATAACGAACTGCCCGCTGATCGTTCAAAACAAATCTCTTCGGGGACAACCGCGACCATCCACGAACCGGCCCTGGTCACTGGGATAGAATACGTGTCGGATCCAGAGCATCTGAAGCCAATCCGCAAAGCACGAATGCAGGGTCGAGCGTGTGCTGCCCCGAGTTTACAAGTTGTGCGCGTTGTCGTCCAATCATTTCAAAGGTTGCTTGCGCCTGCGTTTCGGAAATGGCCGCGGCCTCAACTGCGTAAACAAGATCAACACTCTGCCAGCCAAACGCCTCAAGGGGTCGATTGAGCCTATTCAACAGAGCAATCAATTTCGAGATCAACTCACGATCCCGGTTTTCTTCCCCAACCAGATCGGCACCAATCACTCTCGTTTGTTCCACCAATTCTGCCCTGGCTGCAGCAACCTGTGCTCTGCTCGGATCACCGTTTTTCTTTAACGCCTGGCTTAACATTCGGTAGGCATCTGCGTCGGTTTGATCAATCAGCAGGACCCTGCAAAAGCAGCCAACTGCCTGTGGGTAATCCTGTTGCTCCATCGCAACCCAGCCCTTGGCGTACCAGGCATCGGCACTGACATCACTCATTCGTTCCTGCTGAACCCATCCCTGCACGCCGTCCATGTCGCTCCGTACTGCACGAAGACGAGCAAGTAGTGCAAGTTCCGCGTTCGAATTCTCGTTACCACCTTCACTCAACAGATCCAGTACCTGATCGATTTTTCCGTTTGCCAATTCCTGTCGACAGACCGCAAGATTGGTCAACGGCGCGAACCTCGTGAACTGATCATCACCGGGAAATGCCTGTGAGCGAATCAACAAAGACCTCAATTCCTCCTGATCCAATTCCCCAAACTGTGAAAGATACTCAAAGTGTTTCGCAGCTTCTGTCCGCCGCCCACTTTGCAACAGCAACTGGCCCAAACGATGATGCACCATCAAGGCATCTGGAACTTCTTTCAAGATGCTTCGATACTGCTGCTCGGCCTCACCATACCTGCCAGCTTCCACCATCCATTCGGTCGTTTGCCCTAACGCTGGCAGACGGGTTGCGGGATCTCGATCGGCGAGTTTCTGTAGTATCTGGATCGCTTCTGCATATCGATGCCGATCACCAAGAACCATGGCAAACAGAAAGACAACCTGCGGATTTTCAGGATCCAGCCGCATCGCTTTTCGGACGAGCTGAAATGCCACGTCATCTTGTCCATCACCCAGTGCCTGCAGAGCAGATTCACGCAACTGATCAACTGCGATTTCCGGTTGCTCCCCTGCAGCCGAGGTTTCTTGCAGGTCCGTTCTTGCAGCGTTCGTTGAATCGCCGGAAATCCCTAACGTTCCGACTGCCGGCTTTCTATCCAACTCTGTTGATGCAACTTCCGTTGGTTGTGTGCCCGAGACAGCGGTCCCATCCTCGCCTCTGCCCACTGCCGATGATTCGTTGGTTTGTGACTGGCAACCGAGTGTCAAAGCGCACACCATTAGAGCGCACAACCCGAAAAGAACTGCAGTTGGCCCCCCTCTTCTCGAGGTGATCACCAAAATTCTGTTGTACATCATCAATCCTCCATCCACATCAATCCTGTACCCACCCCGGGTTTGAACAAGCTCGCACGTTGGCCGTCTGGTTAAATCAAGCTCTGTACCGCGTGCAAAACATCTGCTCATGGCATCTCAACCTTGCTTACTGGAGCCAGGACTTGATGGATTACCCCCTGGCGTGTCCCGCTTCAAATCCGTCGCCACAGGTCAGCATAAGTCGTGTTTCAGAAAGCCGCAACGATCAGGACGGGTACGGCGACCTTCCACCTCAATGATACACTGAGGATAACGCCGCTGTTTGATAAACACAGCGGAGCACGTCGCAACATGGTGGACGGCATTTCTATAAAACAATTGGAATCAACGGCAACGGAGTTATTTTCTCTAACGCAGATTTGATCCGTGGTAAGTTTCTGTTCCTTACCGCGGGATTTTCCGAATTCCGTTCTTGTGAGGTAGTCTTGATTCTCACAGAATGAAGACGTGGCGAACAACGGATTCAGTCTGCTGCCACGCCTTGGAGACACCTATTGAACATCATCAGATTGATTCCCATCGCAAGCCTCGCCACGCTGACCGTCGGCGTGCTGATTTACGTGAACGGTTTCAAACTCAACAACAGGGCAATAGCGGATGACCCAGCAGCATCCAACGGTCGACTGGACGCACAACCAGCCTCTTCCCCACCTGTATCCCTGAAACCGGCGGCGGCAAAGGGTGCGACCTACGTCGGTCGGCAACAATGTGCAGAATGTCATCTGGAAAATTTTGAACAGCATGCCATGCATGGCCATGCATCAACATTTGCCAAAGTCATCGACACTGGCCTGCCAGCCATTTTTGACGGTCAGACATTTGATGCCGGTAAAGATTACGGCATCTACGAGTACTCGAAAGACGATCAGGGAAATCTGACTGCATCGCTGCCGGGCGTCAACCAGCCACCTTCGTTTCCCATTGAATATGTCCTAGGCTCGGGCCACAACGCTCAAACGTTTCTGACATTAAACCGTCCACCCGTTGGGATAACCGAAGGGATCGAACACCGTGTCAGCTGTTATCCGAATGATCGCATTGGTTTGACCGTAGGGCATGGCGAGAAAAGTCCATCGCGTGAACTTGAAAAGTTTGGTGACATCACCCAGGGCGAAATCACGCAAAGGTGTGTGTACTGCCACACAACTACGGGCACCATCAGCGAGGGCCGAATCGACAATCTTGTGGCAAACGTCAATTGTGAAAAATGCCATGGCCCCGGCAGTGAACATGTTCGACTGGCACGCAGCAGCCCCAAACCACCTCGGTACTCCGTTGGTGCGGACACCTGGGACGTCGAATCCGAAATCCAACTTTGCGGCGATTGCCATCGTCTTCCACGCAGCATCACCAAGCAGGAACTCCGTGATTACCCAGATACACTCACCCGCTTTCAGCCTATTGGCATGCTACGCAGCAAATGCTATCTAGAGTCAAGTCGACAAATGACTTGCAGCACCTGCCATAACCCTCACCGGTCAGTCCATGACGTCAGCAAGAAAGAGCATGAACAGAATTGCATCAATTGCCATGACGAGACAGATGCAGCACACACATTGTGTCCAGTGTCGCCCGAATCGAATTGCATTGAATGCCACATGCCACTCGTGGCACAAGAACAGGGCATCAAATTTCACGACCATTGGATTCGCGTCAGACCATAGTGACCCGGGGACAGAAACTTGGTGATCACAGAAACTTGTCTTAGGCTAGCGATCACACATCCCACGCCAATTTGCAACAGACTTGGTTGCCGTCCAATCGTCTCTCAGCACGACTCACCACGTCTCTCAGCACGATTGACCACGTCTCTCAGCACGATTGACCATGAAAAACCTCGCCCACGGTCAGCGGGCGAGGTTGCGTTTTCAAGTAAAGAGTGTCGAACCTACTGATTCAACTGATCTTCAATAGTCTCTTTGGCACCCTTGGTACCAAGTGCGCCCCAAAGGCCGTACGGGCTCTTCGAACCGGGGGCTCGTGTACCAGTTTGCCCGAACCTGACTCCACCTGCACGGGGATCACCCGCTTCGACTGAATCGGTCATGAAGATAACAGCACCATCACACATCAAGACATGTGCACCACCTTGGTGGTTACTACTTGGCGGGCAGGTCCCAGGACCGTCAATCCACTGTCCGATACAAACCTCTTTATTGGGTGGCAGGACGGTGTATACCTGCGTGACACTCGCTCGGAAATTGGCCCAACTACCACCACGACAGTCACGACTGCTGCTAGCCAATCGTTGTGGAGGAGTACAGTTGGAAGAACCAGCCGCACACCAGTGCGACGGACGCGTTGGATCAATCTCCCCTGCATCTTGGCAGAACGAGGGGTTATTGTTCACGTCCTGACTACCGCGAGCCCGCCATGAAATAGCCGATCGAATATCACGATCGCCGAGGTCTGTCTTGATCTCGCCCATGGCAATGGTATTTGACAAACCGTCCAGTACGTCACGAAATTTTGAATCGCGACGGGTCATGAATATGCCGCGGGCAACGGAATTGGCAGCACTGTGTCCCCAAGCACTCGAAGGCTTCAAGTTGCCACTCTTGAAACTGTTGGCCCAAGGACTTGGTGAGTCCCCCATACAGACCCCGTAATTGGTTCGTCCCAGTGCAGGTAAACCAGTACCCGGATCGCTAGGACAACGCAACGTAGGAATCTCGGTTGACCAAGGAATGTAACCGGGATTGAGAGAGAAGTTTCTTGGGCTCGGTCCCATCGCAGGCCAACGTGGGGGTGCATTAAGACCCGTGTTACCTGGAGGAGCAGCACCTGTTGTCGTTTCCACGCTGGGATTCGAAATTTTTTGCCACAACGCTTGCTGTTCCATGAACGGCGTCAAGCCAACAAAAGAGCTGAGACATTCTTTGCTCGTGCTATTCCCTTGCTGCCACCAGTTGGGTGTATTCAAGCCGATTCCAGTTCCCGCCCCATGGGTTGGTAACTGTTTATACGCAGAGTGATAGTTGTGAAGAGCAAGCCCAATCTGCTTGAAATTGTTACTACAACTCATACGTCGGGCCGCTTCTCGCGCTGCTTGTACCGCTGGCAGCAGCAAGCCAACGAGAACACCAATGATGGCAATCACCACTAGGAGTTCGACGAGGGTGAAACCCCTCCTTTGAATCTTCGCACAGTTCATCGTGCACCTTTAAATTAAAAGAGTATTAATTCGTAAGGGCACCAAGCCCCGAGCCTACGCTCGCTTTTAGAGAATAAAAATTCCGATAAAAGCTCATATCATTATGTACCAAATGGACTCTCGATGGGGAAATTTTTCGGGAAAAACTTTACGTTTTGAATGCTGGTCGAGCGAATCTTCAAACCTCCGGCGGCTACGATAGAAAAGCATTTCAAGATGCTCTGGCAGCAATTCGTCCAAGCAATTTGCCAACCGTGGCTGGTAATTGGGGCATGGAACTGGCCCGGGGGAGCAGAGAAAACTACGAAGACGCTTCGCCGTGAACCAACGTTTATTCATTGACCGCTGCCTCGTCGCGGACCAAACTGCCAAGTAAACCCTCAGCATCCGCGAGTTTTCGCGTGCCAGGATCTCGAAAGCGGTCGCGCTTTTTCATTCACGATGGATGACCAGTGGAAAGGGACTCAGTGCCTGAACACCTTCACCGTCGCAAATAGCTCGCTTGGGGACAAAAAAATAACGGAATATTGCGGTTTTCTTTCCGAATCAGGCCGTAGCATTGCCGCAACGCCCGTATTTCATGCTAGCGACAGAATGCACATCGGCTTGCCACAGTTCAGCCGATGGGCAAACGGGTTGCTGGAGGGGCACAGGCGTGTTCAGCTTTTCGGCATCGAAATTACTTTTCACTGAAATCGCTTCAGTTTGCTGCAGATCTACCGAAGTATTTCTTGTTCGAACCCCTAAATGGGTGTCAAAAGCAAGGAAGTCCACCCGGTTGCGATCGCAAAGGTCGTCCCGCCCCGCAACGATCGACCAAGTGCAATCAATTCCCTTGTTCGTTCATCGATTCTTCCATCGCCTTGTTGTAATCATCGTCACTGATTCCCTCCATCGCTGCGTCCTCTGCGTCGGCAGCAGGAGCCTCGATCACTATGGGCTCACCACCACCACCACAACCGTTCAGTGAAAAAGCAAAGAAACAGAAACACAGCAGCAATGAAGCGGAAATTCTCATCAAAGTACACCTTTTTGAATTGTCTGTATCAGAATACAGGATTGACCACCGTAAAACGCAGGGTTGAAGCGAAAACAATAGCAGATCAAGACGCTGCTCATCAACCAAATAATTCTCAAACGATCCATCTATTCTAACATCCCATCGGATTTTTCAGTCCGATTCCACTGATCGTCACATCCTTCGATCAGCAAGTACCGCTGTCCTGGCAACATATCGTAGAACGTCTGAGTTGCACCTGAAGTCCAATGAACCTGCACCGAATCAACTTTACTGACCGCACCAAGTCCGAAATCCAGAACGGACTCATCTGTACATAGGTACCCATCACCTGCCGTCACCCAGTCGGTAAAGGCGTGATCATCAATTGTCACGACCACGCGGCAGCCAACGGCGTCTCGTTCACTATTGGTTCCAACCAGTTCCAATTGCAAACCCTGTCCCACATGCTCACTGCGATTTTCCAGCAGCGCCAGAGGTGAATCGAGGTGACCCACCAACACGTCAAGATCGTGATCCCGGTCAAAGTCGAAGGTCGCCATTGAACGCCCCACATGCCCAGTGTCAAAGTAATTTCCTGGATCTTTGACGGTGCCAGATTCGAACCGTCCGACGTGGTTCATGAGAATTTGCGGTTGCATCTGAAAATCGATCCCCGAACTTCGCTGATCAAATACATGACCATTAGTGACGATAAAATCGGGCCATCCATTTCGATTCAAATCAATTTTCTTAAGTCCAAAACCGGTGAATGGTTCGCACAGCGGATTGAGTTCATAACGGGTCGAATAGTCACTAAAAATCCCTCCCTCACCTTGCAGAAACAAGTTATTGGATTCGTTCCGAAAATTGGTGATTTGCAAATCAAGACGTCCATCACGATTGAAGTCACCAGATGCAATCCCCATGCAAGAATTACTGAAGCCTCTAAATCCATAACCCAGTCCGACAAGATCCGCAATATTTGCAATTCGCTCCCGACCAAAGTGGACCAGCAAGTGATTGGGACGCGCATCATTAGCGATAAATGCATCGTTACTTCCATCGCCGTCGATGTCAGTAATCAGAATCCCCAGTGACGTCCCCGGTTCGCCCACCTGGCGATCAATGGATTGTTGAACAAAAGATCCCGTTCCCTGACTCAAGAACCAACGGTCCGAATCCGCGAAAAAGTCATTGGGATTCGGCGTCAATTCCTGACCATCGACCCCGCGGTCGGGAAGTCTGAACCCGTCTTCCATTTCAACGTAAACGCACTCAAATATTTCCGGGTTCCCGTCCCCGGTCAGGTCCGCGATTGCCACAGAACTGGTAAACCGCGGAGTCGTTTCTCCAAGCGTATCGCTGGCATCGCGAAAGGTTCCATCACCATTATTGATCAGTAAGCGATTCTTGCCGAGGCAACCCAGGTAAAGATCTGGAAACCCGTCCTGATTTACATCACCGGCTGCCAGTCCTGATGAATACCCGAAGTCAGCAGTCCCGCTGTCCTGAGTCACCGCCAGAAAACGTTCCCCCATATTACGGAACAATTGATTCGACCGTGTACCGACACCTGTCGGTGGATCACCGGATCCTTGCCCCAAATAAACGTCCGGGTACCCATCGAGATCAAAGTCACAAACAGCAATCCCGCCACCCATCATTTCATGCAGGGGAATGGATTTCAGGTTTGCTTGTGCGGCCGGATACCACTGAAATTCGAGCCCGATCTGTTTTGCAATATTCTGGAACGCAGGATCGATCACTTTGGTTACCACCACTTTCCTGGCGGCAGTTTCACCAACAATCGCTGGCGAATCATCAGTCTCGTCAAGCCGATCCAAAGCATCTTTCCACTCGAACGCTTTGCGATCCAAGTCCAGCATGGCAAACTCACTCCGCATGGATGCGACCTCCGGATTCTGACGCAACATTGCAAGCTGTTGCATTAACGCTGCCCGCTTCACCTCGTTCCCCGGACCAAGTTTCAACAGAGACCAGCCAATCGCTTCCATGGGCCTGGCCAGACTTAACAACTGGGCTGGCAGATCCGCTGTCAGATCAGGCTGCGCAGTTGTCAACGACAATTGCATCACAAGGTTTTTCAAAGTTGCGACCCGAATCGCATGCTCACGCATCAACGCGGCTTGTTCATCCTGACGCAGAGCAGCCAACACTCTCGCCAACCGGTGACAGGCATCATCATCCGTTGGATCAAGATAGATCCCTTCCAAGAGTGCTCTTGCCGAAGCTGAAAGCTGTTGCTGATCAAAAAAGTAGGTTCCCAAGGCAATCCAATAATCACTGCATTGCCGAGCTTCCGGATCACACTTGCGGTACCACCGGGCGAACTCGTCAACCGACTGTTTTTCTGCCAGCAAACGTCCACGAAGCCCATCAGCCACACCGCCGTTGGGACCTGACTGTGGCTCCTTCGAAAGCTCCTCCCATGCACGATCAAATTCCCCCTGCGAGAAAAACCAGCGAGCCAACCCCACGCCACGGTAGAAGTGCTGACGCGGTGCGTCACCGTTCAAGGTCAGAGGAAAAGCATCGCCGCGGCGCAACAGAGACACCAAAATCTCGCGGCTGAAGAAACCAGATCGACAAAGTTCATCCGCGACAACTGATGCCTGCTGCCGCCGTCCCAAACGATTCAGCAGGGCCCACAACTGGCGTCGCCAAAGAATCTCGATATCTGGTCGCAGCGACGCTTGCGCCAGTCTCTCCTGCAATCGCTCAACTGCCTTTTCAGGCTCCGCAGATCGCAAATACCACTCCACCAGCAGTGCTGTTGCCTCAACCACATGCTGTGATCCAACAGGAATGCCTTCAACAAGGTCAATCGCCTCCCCCAACCCTCCGTTACTCTCAGCGACTTTACCAGCGAGCAGTACCGTCTCGGGATCATTGGGCGTACGGATCAACTGTTGTTTCAATAATCTTGACGCAGCAACTGGATCACCCTGTTTCCATTGCGTCTCAGCTTCACCCAGAACGCGATGTCGTTGACCATCCGCGTCATCCCCCAACTCCCCTTGTTTCAAATCTTCTCGCGACGCACTTCCAACCTCCAAGTCAGAACCGCCACGATTACATCCCACGCCACACGACAACGTGAAGCATGTCATCCAAACCCCAGCAGCTCTTACGGCAACTCTTGCCCAATCACAACCAAAGTGTTGCCGTCTTCGACAATGGCTGGGTGATCGTGAATGCACAGGGCATAACCTTCCACGGGAAAACAAAGCACCTAGGGGAATGCGGCAAACCCGGCATCCTCCAGCGATATCACCTCCCCTGCAATACGCCGAACATGACGTCTGCCGTCAGCACGGGGTCGAATCTATACAAGATGATATCACAGGACGCTCAAGCAACAAGCAAGATCACACCGCCACGGATTTGCGAAAACAGAGCATTGGCACCACCCGCAAACCCATCACGAACGATGGCGCCGAACAGAAGATCATGACCCTGCGTACCACTGCGGTCGCATGCACGAGCGTTGCCAATCCGCTACGACAGATTGATTTCGAAACCTTTCCGGTACTCTCGTGACAGGAATGAATTGGCTTGCGCATCGCCAACGATCTGACGCGTTTTCGGGTCCCAGTTGATCTCTCTTCCCAACCGCATGGCGATATTTGAGAGGTGACAGATTTCGAGCATTCGATTGTGCGTCCAAACATCCGAAATCGGTTGCTTACCAGCATTGATCGCTTCGATGAAGTTAAGCGTGTGATTTTCAGGCACAGGACCACCGTAAACTTCTTCGATTGCCCCTCCCGGAAGTGGATTGCTTGCAAGATCCTCGACAGGCTTGCCAACAATCTTTCCGCGGTTCACAAAGAAGCGACCTTTCGTACCCTCGAACAAAATACCGTTGTCGCCTTCGTTGGTGATCAACAATTCAACTCCATCGGGCATGTCTGCTTTGATGTTGTACTTGATCGCAATGTCGTATTTATCAGCGGCGACCGAGTAGCCATTCTTGTCATAGTCGACATCAAATGTGTAATTCAAAGGCGTGACTTTGCTTGGTCCGGTGTCGTTCGCACCAAGCGCCCAGCAGGCAATGTCAACGTGGTGCGCGCCCCAGTCGGTCAGTTTGCCACCGGAATAGGCATGCCAGTTTCGGAATGCATAGTGGCAGTTGCTATAGAGCGGAACACCACCGCCATATCCCTTTCGAATTTCGGGGAGCGCCCGATACGCAACCTTCGGTGCAGGGCCGAGCCACCTATCCCAATCCAGTTCCGCTGGCACGGGTGCTTCCGGGATCACTGGTGATGGACCAAACCCACCAATTCCACATGTCACTTTTTTAACGGTTCCAATGCGACCTGCTCTCACCAGTGCGATCGCCTGCAGGAACCGCTGTCCTGATTCCGTCCGCTGCATGGTGCCCACTTGAAATGTGCGACCAGTTTTCTTCACGACTTGCTCGATCAACTTTCCATCGGCGATCGTCAATGTAAGAGGCTTTTCGCAATAGACATCTTTTCCAGCCAACATCGCCTCGATGGCAATCTTGGTATGCCAGTGGTCGGGAGCGGCGATCATGACTGCGTCGATATCTTTACGATCCAGGACTCGTCGGTAATCACCGTAGGAATCAGGTTTCTTCCCCTGACGTTTTGCTAATTTTTCAACGTTGGTGCCCAGAACCTTCGAATCCACATCTGCTAACGCAGCGAAATCTGCAAACTTGGTGGACTTGTTTGTGATGGTGACACCCTGATTACGCAGGCCGATCGTGGCAAAGACAGGGCGATCGTTGGCCGACTGGAAACCAAATGCTCGATCGGCCGACAACAATCCGCCTGACGCCAGCCCGGTCGCGATAGTGCCTTGAACAAATCCTCGACGCGTCAGATTGCGTGTGTGATGCATAGGATGAAATCCTGGATAGATAGTTGAAGCGGAACTGCGGAGCAGCGGAGGGAGCGTACGTCGCGTCAAAGCGTGACCTCGGCCTCTAACCGTTATCGACGACCGTTTACTCTGCTTTTCAGCATAGTCTGCATCGTGCCATCTGTGCCATCAACGGGGCAATTCAGTGCAAAACTCCGTCGGTTCCTCAACTGCGATGCGAGTTGGGGACAAAGAGCAGCCCCAGTCATTCAACCTGCAGTTAAAACAAGACATTCAGTGCGTTTTCCCGCATAGACTTCGCAGCCACAACTTCGACACATCCAACTCGCGTACCCGTCTTCCTGCTGATGCGTGCCCGTCACCATACGACGCCCGCCAATCACGCAGTCGCCATTGAACAATTGCTCGCGTTCCCGCAACGAAATGTAATCACGGATCATATCTTTGTAGAGGATGTCCGCCAGCGTTCTCTTTTTGCACTTGGGGCAACGCTGTGGTTTTCTCTGCTGCGTGTATTGTCGGTGGAACATTTCTTTCATCGGCTGGCCTCCTAAAAACGGCATATTTTGCGATCCGAGTTTGCAGACCAACATGATTGCTAGCAATCGCGTTGGTCCGGGCGGTGAATGCTAAGCGTCGCCGATACAGTTGCAAGAAAAATCGCTGAGGAATTCCCGGATTGGAAATCCGCTCAAGCTGGGCAAACTGGCGTATTCGCTGAAAACTCCGATGCGGCATCCGAGAACTTCCGGATATTTCCATCGAGGAAAAGTCAGTCAAGCCCCTTTCTGAAAATCATGTTTTTTTTCTCAACACGTGCGTAACAGGCCTGCACGATGCATGCCCGTGCACGCGGGCGTGTCCGCTCGGGTGTGCGCGACAATGGTGGCAGTCCCGGCTATTCAACAGCCGCTTCAATCACGACACACCACAGGAGACAAGAAAATGAAAGTACACCGAATGTTCATTGCAGAGATCGAAGTCCAGGGCATTCCGGGAATGGATGAAAATCGCTTTGGCATCCTGCTGCCAGATAAGGCAGCTGATGACTTGGAACCGATACTTGAGCCTTATCGCCGACACCCCAGTTCATTCTTTGACAATCTGAACGGTGGGCAACCACCCGCACCCTGGGCCCTTGTATGCCTTGATCGTGAATACCCACTCGCCGGTCATATTACATCCACTCGTCCGGACAAAACCACTCTGCGATTCACCAGATACCAACGTAATCATCACAACCCACCACACGACTTTGTGCCTGATGTCGGCATGCTGGTGTTCTTCACAAAAAACGCATTACGCGAAGCATCGTCGTCCTCTCGGCTCTTCGATTTGGCATGGCAAGGCCTGCGTGATTATCCAGCCGATGGAAACTGGCTGGCGTTGCTCGATCCACTGGACAGTGACTGGGTTGGCGAGGTTTCGGCCGACAACCACGAGCAGTGGTTTGAGTCGTTGTCAGCACAGCACCTGAATACGTAAACACTCAGGACCTCAGACACAGTTGATCCTTTCCAAAACCACTTTACCATCCCATCTCGATCGCCATCACCGGAGAACTCACTCATGATCACAATGAAGCTGACGTACGAAAAATCACATCTATTCATGCACACGACACACGAAAAATGGATGGTCGACACGGGAGCCCCCAGCAGCATCTCCCGGAGCAAAAGTCTGACTTTGAACCAGGATGGGTACCAGCGGGTTTTCGAAGTCCAATCAAACCACATGGGACTCTCGATCGCCAACCTGACAGATCTTGTAGGAGTGGAATTCGATGGACTGCTTGGAACGGATATTCTCAACGAATTTGACATCATTTGGGATATCGCAGCGGAGACGATGATACTCACAGAAGCAGAGATGGATCCCCGTGCGATTGGGTTTCAGGGCAACGAACTGGAACTGGGGAACATCCTCGGAATCCCGAGTCTTCATGCAACCATTGCGGAACAACATCACACGATGTTTTTTGATACAGGTGCTCCCTACAGTTACCTGAACGAGTGTCCTCCGAGCAGGCTCTTGCCAGTCAAGGAGGTCGAAGATTTCTTACCTGGCTTTGGCACCTTCACAACCGACTTACGTGAAATCAGCATTCAGATGAATCAGGCAAGCTATTCATTGCAGACAGGTGAGTTGCCCACACTGATCAGCATGTCCTTGTCACTGGCCGGATCGGACGGCATCATTGGAAATGAAATCATGACAAACCGACGACTCGGTTACTTTCCTCGCCGCAATACGATGCTGCTTGAGTGCGCCGCTTCTGCGATATGATTCGTAACTCGGTACACCCAACGGTATTCCTGTCATGCAACAGGTCATCTCATGCGAACCAAGTCTGAGCCTGCTGAGCAGTGATGCGTCGGTTATGATCCATGTGTGAAAAGCACAACTCGTGACGCTTCCACGTTCGCCTGGCTCACACGAAAATTTCAAGAACTGGAATGAGGAATCCAAATGCCTTTGAGTAAACGGCAATTTCTGAAACAGATATTTTGGATGGCTGGATCTACCGCGATGGTCCCCGCAAAGAGCCTTATCGCCGATGATACCGACCTGCACGTCCATCGTGATATTGTCGCAGCGATGAAACGTGCGAATCTGTCGATGCAATTTCAAGGGACCAGTAAATCCGAATTCGAGGAATGGCAGCAGACATTCCGCAAAAAGTTGAACCAATTGCTCGGTGACTCAACGCCTCCTGCCGATTGGTCCGTCACCGAACTGGGTCACGAGGAATTTGAGGACCACACGCGACTTGATCTGCTTCTCGCGGCGGATGGAATCCCATCGTTACCGGTTTATCTGCTGAAGCCCAAAGCCCCCGTGTCCACGCCGCTTCCCGGTGTTCTGTGCATTCACGGGCATGGTCCCCTGGGGCATGATGCAGTCGTGGGTCGTCGAGACCTGCCAGAGGCTGCAATGCACATCGAGAAATCCAACTACGACTACGGCTTGCAGTTTGTGCGTCGTGGCTATTTAGTGGCAGCTCCCTGCATGATCCCATTTGGCCGGCGTGTCGATTCAGAACGTTACGGTGGCAAAGATCCCTGCGCTGTTACGTTTGTGAGAATGCAGGGGTTGGGTCGCCTACCGATCACATCCAACCTGCGCGACCTGCGTTGGACCATCAGCCTTCTGGAACAACAATCAGCTTTAAAGCCAGCCGGCATCGGTTGCGCCGGTCTTTCATACGGAGGCCGAATGGCGATGCTGGTCAGTGCAATCGACCAGCGCATCCGCGTGTCAGCGATCAGCGGAGCATTAAATTTGATGCAAGAGCGACTTTCCCTGCGTCACAGTTGTGGGTCGCAGATTATCCCTGGACTATTGCAATATGGTGACTACGCCGAAATCGGTGGCCTGATCGCGCCGCGTCCTGTCGTCTGGGAAACCGGCTCAGCAGACCGCCTGATTGTGCCGATTTGGGACGAAATATTCCGTGAGCGTTTGCGACGCGTCTACAAAGCTGCCGGAGAATTGCACAATTTGCATTTCGACAAATTCCAGGGAGAACACCGATGGCACGGACGTGTTGCCGCGCCTTTGTTCGACCAGATTCTAAAATCATAATCTCCATTGGCGAAGAGAATCACCTCAAAAACGGTTTAGCCGAAATCCCTTCCGCTAAACCGAGCTACCAGTCCCGTTCCGCTGAGTTACCATTTACGTGCAACCCAGCCACTGGCAGATATCCTCTGTACGACCAGATACTCAGGATGGTGACCACCCAAACATCCATCGCAGTCAAAACGCACGAGCCACCGAGATTGACTTCAACAGCCAGTCTCACTGTCCAATCAGTCCTGTTGCCAAGGCAAACTCAACCACTTCGGCTTGGCTGTAACCTGCATTGAGCATTTCGTTGAGCATCATGACCGGTGAGTTATCAAGTGAATTATTCTCTTCAGGGTCCTTCTCTACGATGACATCGATACCAGGGATCGGATCATTATTTCGAAGCGTCCCGGAGCCATTGTTTCCAGACCCGCCGTCGAGATCAGCACCATCTCCGACGCGTCCTGGTTTCTTACGCACGTAGCAATCACAGTCGAGATCAGCACCATCTCCGACGCGTCCTGGTTTCTTACGCACTATTTTGTCATCTAAATCGACAGGTTGATCTTCCGGCGTCTCACCCATGAGAGCCGCACTCAGCCCGTATTCGATCGCCTCTGAATCGCTATCACCCATGAGAGCCGCAATCAGCCCATATTCGATCGCCTCGGAATCGCTGGCACCTTCCAGCAGAAACTGGTAGTAGAGCATGGCAACCGAATTTTCGAGAGCGGGATTATCCTCTGGATCTTTCTCAACAATGACATCGATTCCGGGAATTGGATCATTGTTCCGAAGCGTTCCTGAGCCTTCCTGATCCGCCACCGAAAATCCAAATCCTTTGGAATCATTAAAAAACTTGACGGTTCCATTTCCTCGTACGGTTCCCGAGCCTCCCTGATCCGCCACCGAAAATCCAAAACCCTTGGAATCATTAAAAAACTTGACGGTTCCATTTCCTCGTACGGTTCCCGAGCCTCCCTGATCCGCCACTGAAAATCCAAAACCCTTGGAATCATTAAAAAACTTGACGG
The DNA here is from genome assembly GCA_028823035.1 of Rubripirellula sp. GTDB lineage: Bacteria > Planctomycetota > Planctomycetia > Pirellulales > Pirellulaceae > Rubripirellula. The sequence goes on along the minus strand of JAPKCI010000021.1, from coordinate 6,950 downwards.
TTCCATTTCCTCTTACGGTTCCCGAACCTCCCTGGTCCGATCCGGAATCCATAGATTTGTTATTCCTATTCGATCGAGTTGAGTTGTGGTTGTTTGCAGCAGTAGCATCCGAGGAAGCACTGAAAAAAACGAAGAGGCAACAGGATAGGAACATACTTAAACGGCTAACAACAATCATGAATCAGATCCTAAATCAGGGAACACAGAACAATGTGCAAAGCACAAATGCTTTCACTTGCGATACAACGCAAATCAGATGCCATGTGTAATCTCGCCACAGTTCCATCTCTGCCGAGGACCCGAAACAGCGATTTTCGTTGGCAATAAAGCCAAACTGCCAAAGCAATGAACACATGCGTACACTGCCTTCACGCAATCCCATTCTGAGCAACTCGTTTCATTTTGAAACAAACGACTAAGTGGGATGAATATTGCGATGACCTTCAGCACCTGTGTGCGGCAGCAATTTCGAAATCAGAATTCTGCGAGTCTGTTTCCAACTTGGAATCAGAAGATTCAGCGCAACAAGCCAACGATTGATGGAACCTTTGAAGGATTTTTCCCATTCAAGAGTTGGACCGCTGAACAGAAAAGTGGTTGGGCTGGACCTGGAGACACTGACGGGTGCGGTTTTCAACCGATCGGCTTCGGGCACACCAGACTTGCAGGGGAATCAGTCAGCAAAGACCCAGGGTCGTGCTTGTTTGATCACAAGTTTTCCGTCTTTTGAAATTTTGAACTCGATCTCCATGGCGAACTGATCATCCTCTCCAACGCCGTAAAGCTTCCGAAATTTTCCATGAATCTTTGCCAGTCGGTCTCGCAAATCGGCAATGTGCTCATCACTAAGCAAAGTCTCACCTTCGGCGGCATCGGTTGAGCGACGAACAACTTGATGGCCATCCTCTTTCCACCACCCAAGCAGAATTTCCTCAGGAGAAGATTCAGCATCTGGATTGGTAACCAAATCCTCACCAACCTGGGTATTCACGTAATAGTTGCCCTGAGATTCATACAGGACATCATCCGTCACAACCACGCCGTTGGCCTGCTCACTCTTGAAATTGGCGTGCAGCAGCACTCCCATGGCCGTCAGTTTGTGGTCAACTCGATAAAATTCGCGTTCCTCAAACGCTCGGAAATTCCAAAGACTGGCATAGACCTGCTTGATGGAGTTGGACAGATGTCCCTCATCGGGCTTGTGTGTGAAAGAATCGTACAAACCGGCACCACTGAAGCCTGCCAAGTCTTCATTGTTAGTGCTCGAGCGGCATCGAATAGCCGTTCCAGGCGGAAACGAACTCTGAACCTTTTGAAGGGCCGCCATCATCGGTTCGGACATCGTTCCCTGTTCGATCTGTTCACGAAGTTCTTTCAGCATGCTCTGCTGCACGTCCCGATCTTGCTGAAACTCTGCATTGCCCAGCATGGCATCCACGTTAGCGTAGAGTCCATTCCGTTTCATGAAATCATCGTAGAACGAAAATGGAACCACAAACCCATCGGGAATCATTCCAGCAGGAAACCCAAAGGTGTGCATGGTCGCCAGATTGGATGCTTTCGCACCGACACTGGTTGCATTCTGAAAACTGACATCTTGCAAAGGCTTGATTTCCGTAACAGAAAGGTCCCTTGAAGGCACCAAAGGTTCACTTGGTCGGGAGTTACTAAAGTGTTCATCCACTTCTTTCTTGGTAGCTTCACGCAGAGAATACCCGTCGGAGGTGACGGAATAGCGGACGAGTTTTCCAACCAGTGATTTGATCGCTGATTGATTCATCGCATTAGCCACATAGGCATTTGGTACACGGTCCTGCACACACCGCAGATTGACATGCGAAAGTGGCGTTTGTCGCTCTTCAGAAATGACGCCGGCGACGCGTGGCATTTGATTGGGCAGCGTTCGACAAATGACGATGTCACGTGGCGAAGATCGTGTCTCGTTGCCCATCACTCGAAGCAGACCAAACGACTCGCCAACATTCAGTGGCAAAAATCCAATGTTGCCGTAGAGATCAGCATCGAGGTGCACTGCAACGTCGGAGGCTTCGTACTTGGACTTATCGGCTTCGTAACGAGCCATGCCACCGCGCAGTGGATGATATGCCAACTGGCCTTTGAGAAAAGGTGCACCAGCAACCAGTGTGTCACGGACGTACTTGATCGTCTCGAATGGAAACGCATCGTTTGGCTGGAAGTCGAAAACATACAAACCCGAACCGCCATTCGAGTCCTTCATTCGCGGTTGAAAAGAAATCGCACCACGGATCGCACCACGACTGTTCATGCCGACCATGCCCATGTAGGGCGGGTGTGCGCGGTAGTTGCCCGTATTCATGAAATACAGCGCTGCGTTCTCAGACTCCGGGTTCTCGATCAGGAACTTGACATACTGCAAATTTGCCAAATAAGGATCCCGTCCAACATCCGTTCCCTTGTAGGATAATTTGGCAAACATTTTCAGATCAGGGATCGCCGCAACCCCCATCTCGAACTTCAAGTCTTCGGGCGCGATGCGTTCGCCAGAACCGCCGCCGAATCCACCCCGAAATCCTCCCCCAAATCCTCTTTGCGCAAAGGCCAAGTCACTCAATGGAAACAGGAACATGAAAAGGATCAGGCAAAGCGACTTATTCATAACCAGTCGATTCTCTTGCGGTTGGAGAAAACAAAGGAACAGTGATGGAACCATTCAGTACTCATTGTCACCCATCAAACCCCACCGAGCGAGCAACGTTCCGAGCCGACCAGAGCGAGAATGCAAAAAAGTCCTCTGCGTTCACAAGACTCAGAACGCGACTGAAACCAGCCCAATCAAATTGGTTGTACGCAAGCGTTCATCATTCATGCAGAATCAGGATTCTCAATCCTGCATGCTGTATCAGCAATGATGCTCTTGACCAAACCCGAAAAAAACACCGGCCTGTTGCATTCCACGAGAGACGACGCAGGCTCCGATCAATTAGCACGGCGAATACCTGCGTTGTTTCGCATCGAGTTCAACGATGCCATTCCGCTCATTTTTTTTGGGGGGGGACTCAGGGCGATCGCATCAGAGTTGATTGCAGTGATTCCAACCCCACTTCCTCATCGGCCGACTGCTCCATGTCTGCAAGTATTGATTCCAGCTCTACCCTTCGACGACGATCTTCCTGTTCCCATGCTTGAAGCAGATCACTTTGGCTCTGCGGTGGTGCAATCAAGAGCGGCATCAGTTCATCCCAGTTGGCAAAACACTCATCCGTTTCGCGATCCTTGTCATCGATGGGGGCATCGACCCGCACAAAATCCAGCCAGCCTTCTCCTTCGCCGCCATTCCCTGATTGACCCAACTCATTCAGCACGAACAAACAGTCAAGCGTCGACATGTATCCATCACCATTCACATCGTAAAGTTTGCTGAGACTATCAGCGGAACCCGAGAAGAAGTAACGACCGTCGTCACTGACTGCGTCAAGAACGGCCAACTTATTGATAATGAGAAGCACATCCAGCGGAGTAGTATTTGAATCGCGGTTAACATCCGTTGCTTTCGCTGCATTGTGCCAACCTTGAAGAACACCGTTCAACCAGATTTCATTGACGCCGCCAGATGCAGAAATGAAGTCATCTGAATTTTCGTGATAAATACTGTCATCATCCTTGCCAGTCACAATCCAATTCATGCCGCCAGCGTCATGGATCACATTCTGCCCATCGCCCGCATTGATCTTATCTTTTCCCGGGCCTGTATGGATCTCATCCAAACCCGCTCCGGTTGTGATGAAATTATTGCCAAGTAAGTCCGTGATCATCGCATCAGATTCATTAATGTAAATCCAATCATTTCCCTTGGCACCATCAACAATCACGTTATGGCTGGACACGCCATTGACGAGCAAACTGTCGTCTCCGCCCAACAATTCAAAAACAACTTCACCGTACTCCATCGCATTAAAACGATGTCGCAGGTACTCCGTTCCATTCCACATGCCATCCACTTGGATTCCATCGGAACTGAAACCCACGAACCAGTCTTCTTCACCAGCAGTTCCAAGCAGCAATAGTCGGTCTTCGGGGAAAGCGAGGGCATCGAATTCCAGTTGCTGAACTTGTTCTGACGAGAGCCCCTGCACCGCGTTTTGCAGCAACACCTTTTCAACGTCGCTGTGATCAATATGCAGATCACCTGCATGCACAGCACCATCGACCATCCATAAAGGAGTTCCGAGGCCATCGACCAGCAGTTGATCATCATGTTCCCCGCCCACAACTTTCACTGCCAAACCTGCACCGCCACTAAAAGCAGCCATATCAAAATGATCGACTCCGCCATTCCCATGCATTTCCAATGAATTCAAAACGCTCAGTGATTGAGACTGGAAACTATCATCACCCGAACCGAGGTTCATCACGACAGACCGCACCTCACCAAGCTGCACTTCTGCAACATCGGTGTTAATGCGATCCTGCAAGGCTGTATAGGCTCTACCAGTGCTTGATCTCACATCGTCAAGGTGCAGCGTTTCAAACTGACTGATCGTCACAGCGAGCGGGTTGCCGGCCATCCCAATCAAATCCGTAATGGACAGTTTCGCCGAATCATTCTCGGATCCAGTGGTCAATTGAAGTTGCCCACCAGTGATGGATCCAAGCAACCGAATACGATGGGGATTTGCCGCGTCCAGGGCGGCGGAACCGGTAGCAACAGTCACATGATCCGAACTCTCCAATCGGGAGCCCAACTCGGCAACCACAACACCATCGGCAGACAAGTTGACAAGTCCGTTGGCCGAAGCAACGTGTGCGTTGGGCAGTAGATGCAGATTGCCAGTTCCGCCATTGGACTTCAAATCTACTTCCTGATCGGCTTGAATTGCCGAACTGACCGAGATGTGCGAGTCTCCAGTCAAGCGAACAGCACCACCTGCCTGAACTCCCCCATCAACCGACAGGTTCCCGAACTGGGCCAAATGAATGTCACCAAGCACAGTCGTGGCAGCGAGACTGGAAACTCCGATTTCCAACTCAGTATCAACTGCTCCGATATGATTCAAACTACTCAACCGAAGCTGACCAGCCTGAATCCTCGGCACGTTATCAGCAGCACTTCCTTCGGCACCCAACAGAAGGATCGAATCTGCGGGATTGGAGGAACCCGCACCAGCAACGGAACCTAAGGGAGCTGCAAGTTGGACCGTACCATCACTATTGACCGAATCCACCAGAAGGTCCCCATCAATTTGTGCAAGGTAAACACCATTGGGAGCAACAGCCCGAACATCACCCAGAACTAGGATTCGGACAGGCGTATTGGTTCCACCAATTTGTAGGCCCGAGGTTATTTCCAATTCATAAGCTTCAATCGTTGGCGCACCATAAACAAAATTGAAACCGCTGATGGTCTGGCTCGAAGCTTGACCATTACCTTGCGCTACGAAACCCAATTGGGCTCTGTTAGTTCCCAGAAGTTTGAGCAAATCAACATCCGTCACGTCACTGGTAAAGGAATTACCTGCATTCTTCAATGTGACCGAAACTGTTTTTGTGAGCGTTTCGTAGATCATCACGACCTGGATTGGATCGCCTGATCCGAGTCCAATGTCGTCAGGCACCGCAATCGTTTGCAGTTGCTCACCCAATCGTACGCCGATGGCCTGAGATGTCGCGCAGTCTTCACATGGAGTTTCGATCACCAGCGCAAAGGTGTCGGTACCTTGCGTGTCTCCTGTCTGAACAAGTGTCGTGAGATTGGAACCCTCTGGAGCTAATACAAATTCCAAAGCTGCGTCTGAACTGCTGCTCTGGTACACAAAACTCGAAATGAATCGATTTTCGACGGTGCCCGGAGAATTGAATTGGGTCGCTGCAGTGCTGTGCCAAGTTTCCGAGGCATCGACCGGAGCAGCCTCATTTGCCATCAACAGATTCCCACTGCTGAAAGTAGCAGAACCGTTCACGGCATCTTCTATCCAATTTTGACCATTTCCATCAGTTCCAAACCCAGTGACTGAACCAGTGAACTCATTTTCAACCGCGAAAATATTGGACAAGGGCGCTTCGATCGTCGCATCACCCCCGGAATAGATTGCGTGTAGTCGAAGATTATTGCTGGACTGATGCGAAAGATTCAGATCATCAGTGGCATACACATCCAATTCCCCACCGACTTGAACGCTCAGAGGAGAGGCTGGTGTCCCAACCGCTCCTCCCGAAACCAAGCGTAAGTCCCCCGCGATGATGCCGGGTGAACGTGTGATTTTAATTCCGTCAACAAAAGCGGTTTGGTCAGTCAATGACGGATCCACTCCGGTGAGCGTTAACAGGTGTTGCCCCGTAAATTGCCAACCTCCAAATCCGCTGAGAATTGGTGAATCGTTTTGTTCACCCCGCCAAAATTTGAAGTCCGACACATTTTGCGTGGATGAAGCACCACCATCTCCCCCGGTGAATCCAATGTAGGCGGATTCGCTCAGAAGCGTCGCAAGATCGACTCCATCATAGGTGCGAGTAAAACTGGTCTGCTGCACCGCGTCGGTGAGGGTTTCGATGACGGTCTGCTGCTCGGCATCGAAAACCAGCTGAACCTGAATTGGATTCCCGCTGTTAAAGTTAATGGGATCGGTCACAAGATAGTCTTGTGAACTATTTGTCATCACGAAATTCGATCCGCGAACATGTCCATCGTACAGATTGATCTGATAGGCTGCTGTGGGACCGGTGATACCTACGTACCCTAAAGATCCGCCTGCTGCGCCGAGTGCTTGGGTGCCTTCCTTCTGGAATGCGAACGTGATTCCGTCTGCCGCCGCGTCGCCGCTTGCTTGGTAGGTGAACTCGACGGTGAATTGCGAGCTATCATTAATCAACAGCGGTTGTTGATACCAATAAGCATTGGCTTCATTGTCTTGCCCATCAGTCAGCTCCAATGAACTCGTATTCATCACAAACGGTACCGAGACCGTCTGGTA
>JAPKCI010000164.1 GCA_028823035.1 Rubripirellula sp. | reverse complement strand
TTCAGACTTTGATTCCGTTTCAGACTTGGATTCAGTGGCGACTATCTTTTCGGGTAGAGAACCGGGAACCATGACCCAGATGATTGCATCAGCAATCACAACCCCATCCTCTGTTCCCTCGGTGGAAATCACAACTCGCGGATCACCGGATGGATCGAAACTGAATTTACCCAGCGATTGCATCAAATCATCAACCGCTGGTTTTTTTGTCTGATCGATTCGAACGGTTGTCTTGCCTTCCACATGTTCGATGTGGAAAGGGACATGCTTGGAACGGTTACTGCCGGGTGAATAGCAGGCGAATACTTCATAACTCCCGTCCATTGGCAAATCGGGACGGTAGGTGACAGATTTTGATCCTTTGTCCGCGGTCGCATCATGCGTGTAGTTGATACCCACATACCTCGGCACAGCAGTTGAATCGGTCCAATCACCGACCACATCCGCCTGGCTGCTGTCCACGACGACGCCTTTGAGAGTCGCGGGGTCCACCGAAGCCGGAGTAGAATCAACTTGCCCGCTGGCCTTCTTCCAAACTTTTTTGGCTGCAGCCAAAGACTCTTCGGCTGACTTGATCTTCTGGGAATTTTCGCGAAACACCAACTCCTGGTCGGGCGTCACTGGCAATTCGACCGTGTTCCACTTGGAGACGTTCGAATGATTGAGCGAATGAGTACTCTTCAGGATTCCCGCCAATGCGTAATAGTCATGAGTCGGGATTGGGTCGAATTTGTGGTCGTGGCATCTGGCACATCCGATGGTCATGCCCAGCATGGCCTTGCCCATCGTGTCCAGTTGTTCGTCGATGACATCCATTTCAAGAATGTCTTTGTCCTGCAGTTCATAATTAGTGGGACCAAGCAGCAGGAAACCCGTTGCCACCAGATTGCGTTCCTTCTGTCGCCTGTCCTCCTCGGGCAGAAGATCGCCGGCAATCTGCTGTATCAGAAATTGGTCGTACGGCAGATCTTCATTGAAGGCATCAATCACATAGTCACGATATCGCCAAGCATTTGGAAACAACAATGTTCGACCGCCGCCACTTGACTCAGCAAAACGACCAACATCAAGCCAGTGCCTCCCCCACCGCTCTCCGAAGTGATTCGATTGCAAGAGCCGATCGATCAAGGTGAGATTGGCATTGGCAGATGAGTCTTCAAGGAATTGATCGATCTGCTCTACCGTTGGTGGCAAGCCCGTCAGGTCATAGGTCAGTCGTCTGATGAGGCTCTCACGTCCCGCGTCGCTTACGGGTGCAATCCCCTGTTCTTCAAGCTTTGCGAGCACAAATCGATCGATATCATTTTCCGGCCAATTGGCTTGCTTTGGTTCAGGAACTGGCGGTCGCTCAATGGGTTGAAAAGCCCAAAACTGTCTTCCCTCTTCGACGGTCGGTGGTCCAGCATCGTCGCCGTCATGAGCATCCCCGCTGCGGGGATCAAACGCGCCGGACACGACCCACTCTTTGAAAGCCAGAATCGTTTTTCCGGGAAGCTTACCCCGAGGTGGCATTTCCAAATCAGCATCTTCGTATGCGATTGCCTTCAGAATCAGGCTTTCATCATCCCCCGGTACAATCGCGGGTCCGGAATCACCACCCGTTTGCCAGCCTTCCCGCGTGTCGAGGCGGAGACCGCCCTGTACTTTATCTGGACCGTGGCAGCGGATGCAGTGCTCCGTTAATACCGGTCGAATTCTTTTTTCAAAGAACTCTTCGGGAGCATCTTTCGCACATGCATTCATATTGCCCGATAGTCCCGAGCAAGTGATCACGACGATGAGTGCGGCAATTTGTTGGTGGTAACGCATGGTTAGCATTTGTGATGACAGTACAGTCATCGTGACTACTGGAGGAAATAGAAAGACTACTGGAGGAAATAGAAAGCTTTCATGTTCAATAAAGCATGCGACAAGTCTGCCCACACTCGCGAATCTTCTTTCCCGTAAAGTTTTGCCTGTACACCAAGAAAGGTCTGTAACTGTTCAATCTGCTGATCAGTTGGCTCGGTTCCGTGCACACTTTCAACCATCGCTGCAATCCTTTGCTCAGTTGTCTGGTCGGGTACCGCCATGAATTTGTCTGCCATGATTTTAGCCTGCGAGACAACAAAAGGGTCGTTCATCAGCGTCAGAGCCTGAGCAGGCACATTGGAATTGCTTCGACGTCCCTGCGGCCCGAATGGACTGGGCATATCAAAGGCAAGCATGAATGGATTCAAGAAATTTCGGTAGACCGACAGATAGACGCTGCGTCTTCCATTGCCGTCAAGAGGCCCACTCGATCGGGCTCCTCGACCTGTCATGTAGGGTGTCCGGTGCGTGGCAACGCTGGGCCCGAACATCTGAGGTTGCAATTTTCCTGATACAAGCAGGATAGCGTCACGGATCGCTTCGCCCGGCAGCCTGCGGATCCGCATGCGGTGCAGCAACTCATTCGTTGGATCAACAGTCGCGATCAGCTTTAAACTGAGACTCTCATTGGGAGTGCTGGATTGCCGATACGTTTTCGACAGGACGATCTGCTTCATCAGATGCTTGAGTGACCAGCCGTGTTTGACAAGGTCCGATGCCAACCAGTCCAGTAGTTCGGGGTGACTTGGAGGAAGCCCCTGTGGCCCGAAGTCGTCAACCGTTGCCACGATCCCACGTCCAAGAAGATGATGCCAGATCCGATTGGCAATCACTCGTGCGGTCAGCGGGTTCTCGATCGTCGCCACACGTTCTGCAAGATCGAGTCGCGTGGCGGGTTCACCATCGAGAGCCTCGAGGAAGCGTGCAGGAACAACTTCGCCAACCTTGTCATGACTGCCACGAATGTAGACATGGGCGTCTTCAGGCGTACCTTGAGCCATGGCGACTACGAAACGCATCGCTGGCAGCTGTCCGGAAATTTGAGTCGCTTGCTCCATGCTCTTGGCTGCGGCAGGACTCAGTTCTCCAATCCCGACGATTTGATTGCGATGCAAAACAGAAAAGAGAGCATTGGATTTTCCAGCAGCCAGGTCATTTGCGGCCTGAGCGTGCAACTCATCCAGTAATTCAGCATTGAATTCCGGCCCGGTTGCCTTCAGTTTGCCAGGAGGACCACCATCGGAAAAAACGATCTTGTCGATTGCAATCCAAGCGTCACCCGGGTCAATGAACTCGATGTAACCCTTGTGGCCTTTGTATTTCCGCAAGTCACCAGCAATGCTTTTCCATTGCCATTTCCCCTGCGTATCGGTGGCTTTGTTGTTCAGAAAGGTGCCCCGAAACAACAAGGCATTGAATTCCGCCATCTGGAAATTATCGATGATGATTCTTGCGGTCGCATTTGGCGACGCTTTCATCAGGATATTGATTCGATCCGTCGTGATTTCAAATGTCGGTGAGCGCAGGATACCTGCCTGCTTGCGTCCCGCCACGGAACTATCAACCGTATTGGGTGTGGGCAGACTTCCGTCGGCAGCCATTGCGAGGCCTGAGCCGATGGCATGGAAGGCAGTGCCCGAAGTGGTCCAGCCATCAGGCATTGCATCGCCTTGAAAATCGACGAACACATTCTGGTTTGCCAAGTCGTATGCGGGAGTGGTCAGTTCGTTCTTTATCGTCTCGAACTTCTCTACCCAACGCTTGAGCTTTCCGGGATCGAGTCCCTCGGCCTTGGCAGTCTGTTCCAACAGGGAAACGGGGCTTGAGTCAGAATCATCCTCAGGCTTCTGCTCCGACAACACTTGCAAAGCAACCCGATAATAATCGCCGGGGTATTTTCCCTCAGAAGGCGTCAGATCGGCGTCCCTTAATTGTTTAGTAGCTAGCTGCCGCAAACGATTGATCTCGGAGGTTGTCGTCTGACGCTTACTATCAACATCAATCGGGTATTCCTGTCGGCAACTACTTTGCAGATAGGCGCTCAACGCGTAGTAATCAGCCGTCGTGATCGCGTCAAATTTGTGATCGTGGCAGCGAGCACAGGCAATGGTCAGTCCCACGAAGGTCTTGCCAAAAACGTCAATCTGGTTATCCATGATGTCGGCTTCATTGCCCAGCACATCGGTGGGTGCGTGGGTTGCTTCGTGCAGGTACCAAAATCCCGTGCCAATGATGGATTCGTTCCAGCCGTGTTCTGGATTCCGGCGAGGTTCGGGTAGCAAGTCACCAGCGATATGTTCGCGAGTGAATTGATCAAAGGGAACGTCAGCGTTGAACGCACGAATCAAGTAGTCGCGGTATTCATGGGCGTGTCGCAACGGGTAATCGAATTCGTGCCCATAGGTTTCAGCGTAACGGACCAGATCCATCCAGTGCCTCGCCCACTTTTCACCCAACTGCGGCGATTGCAGCAACTCGTCCACAACTCGCTCATGTGCTCCATCGCGATCATCTTTTAAGAAGTCAGCGATCTGCGCCGGGGTCGGCGGCAGCCCTGTCAGGTCAAAGTACACACGTCGCAACCAAGTTCTTCTGTTGGCCTCAGGTGCGGGTTTCAAACCGGCAGCTTCTATTTTGCTGAGGATGAACCGATCAATTTCCGAAGTTGGCCATTGACTGTCGGCAACCCCGGGGGGATCCGGATCGGTAATTCGACGCCAACTCCAGTGTTCGTTAAAACGCTTTTGAAGATCAAAGCCACTTTGCTTAGGCTTGGGTGTAGTCTTGGCAGTACGCGGGTCGGGCGCCCCCATTTCGACCCACTTTTCTAGAATCTCAATTTCCTTGGCAGCCAACTTTGATCGCGGAGGCATCGCCGTGACCTTATTTTCCTTATAGTGGACAGCATCAATCACGAGGCTTTCTTCCAAATTACCCGGAATGATCGCAGGGCCAGACTCGCCTCCAGTCATCCAGCCCCATTTCGAATCAAGCAACAGTTCGCCTTCGACCTCATCCGCGTTAGCGGAATGACACTCGTAGCAATTTTCGACAAAGATCGGCCGAACTTTTGCTTCAAAGAATGCGATTTGCTCAGGGGTTGGCGGGTCTGCAGCGGCAACTGCGATTGGGCTCAGCAGGCACAGCAGGATCACCATCAGACCTGTGCCCCGAGCCTTGGCTTGCATGCTGCTGACTGGGTCCTGTGTAAGCACGTCATTTTTCCGATGAGTGATGAAACAGATCATGCGAGTACCTCCTTGATCAGGTGACCGTGAACATCAGTCAGTCTCATGTCACGTCCGCTAAACCTAAAGGTGCTTTTTGTATGGTCGATACCCAGCAGATGAAGCATGGTTGCGTGCAGGTCGTGTATTTCAAACCTGTCCTGAACTGCTCGATAGCCCCATTCATCCGTTGCTCCGATAGAAGATCCCCCCTGAATCCCTCCACCCGCCATCCAAACGGTGAAGCCAAACGGGTTATGGTCTCGTCCATTGGAACCCTGAGCAAATGGTGTGCGGCCGAATTCACCGGCCCAGACGATCAGCGTGGACTCAAACAGACCTGTACGCTTCAGGTCCTTGATCAAAGCAGCGATGGGTTGATCAACCGTTCTGCAATTCTTGTTATGGCCATCAATCAGTCCACCATGCTGATCCCAGCGATCACCATTGCCTCCGGGACAAGTTAATTCAATAAAACGAACACCCCGTTCAACCAGTCGCCGAGCCAACAGGCATTGCATGCCGAATGTCTTGGTGTTGTTGAAGTCGGATTCCAGTCCATAAAGTTTTTTTGTTTCCTCAGACTCACCGCTCAGATCCATCAGATCCGGAACAGCTGTTTGCATTTTGAAAGCGGTTTCGTAATTTTGGATTGCTGATTCGATTTCCGGGTCGGCACCCAAACCACCATTGGCCTGCTGATCAAACTGACGAATCAAATCCAGTTTCGTTTGTTGAAGCTGCGGACTAGTTTCACTGGGGCGGATGTTTGCCAGTGGCTGCGCCTTGGGAAGAAACACTGAACCCTGGTAAGCCGACGGTAAAAACCCGGATCCAAAGCAGTCCAGTCCCCCGGGCGGAATCAGGCCACCGTTGAGCACAACAAAACCCGGCAGTTCCTGATTTTCGCTGCCCAAACCATAACCAAGCCATGCCCCCATACTGGGTTTTCCCTGCAGACCGTTGCCAGTATGAAGAAAGTAGTTGGCAGATGTATGCTCAGAAAACTTGGACGTCATCGACTTGATCATGGCCAAGTCATCAGAGACTTCCGATAGATGCGGAAAGAGCTCGCTGATCCAATGCCCAGCCTCACCATGCTGCGAAAACTTCCATTGTCCCTTGAGCACTTTTCCGACAGCGTCAAATTGTGTTGGTGCGAGTTCTCCGATGACTTTTCTGGGGTCCTGACCGTCGTACTTCTCAAGCAGTGGCTTGTAGTCAAAGGTGTCGACGTGCGATGGACCACCATCCATGTAGAGGAAAATGACATTCTTGGCCTTCGCCGGAAAATGAGTGGGCTTTGGCTGTAGCGGGCCGGACGTGTCAGCGTTGGCAGATTCCTGCGAAAGCGTACTCAATGCGAGACCGCCGAAGCCACTGGCGCACCACTGCAGCATTTCACGGCGGTTGGTCGGACGGGACGCAAAACGACCGCAGTGATGTTTGGATTTCTTGTTCATATTCCGTTGAATGTCAGCGTGGATTGCGAGCTGAAATGTGTCGCATGCAGGAAAGGGCTGCAAACGGTATTCACCGCAGTGGCCAAGTCGACTCAGACGTCAGTCTTGATGGGCCGGTGGGTCACGGAGAATGGAATGGGATTGAAATTCAGCCGTAATTGACGAATTTCATTTTAGCAGGAGCCATCTTGCTTTTGGCTGCCAATGACGATGAATTAAGGTTCATTTGCAAGACCACCCCCCGCTTATCCCCAACTGGGCTAATTTGCGGAAAACCCCATTGATTTTAGCGAACAAAATCCTGCGAAAGCCGCACTCAACTCTTGCAGAGGCGATGAACACCGTCCTCGCTCATATTTCCCGACAACAAATGAGCTAGTGCCGGTCATTTGGTCAGGTAAGTTGCGTAAACTCGGGCAATATCACCCATGTAACTGTACGACGCATCCTTTGCAGACAGATCCAGATATCGTTTGGCGGTGGGCTGGTCCCCTGCAGCATCAGCATAAAGTCCTAGATAAAAGTTGCCATAGAAATCAGCTGACTCACGAGCACGCGTGTTGGGGGAATAGCTTTCCATCTTCTTGATAACTTTGGCTGTGTCACCGGTGATGAGCATTTGCAGGACTTCTTCCAAAGGAGGTCTTGGATCGTTGGGAGCCGGTAAAACCAACGTTTTGGCTTTCTCAAAAGACTGTGCCTTGGCGACGCAGAGAAAATGCCAAGCAGCGTTCTCCACATCGTTGGGATTGACGCGCCGATGCACTTCGAACTGCTCCACCCCATCCTTGTACCTGCCAGCAAAGTACAGAGCGATCCCGCGTTGCCAAAGTCCGGCAAGGGCGTCGGGTTCAAGCTTCAAGTAGCGGTCGAAGAGTTCCGCAGCCATCTTAGGCTTGCCACTTCTCAGGTAAACATCTCCCGCCAGCCTCAAGGTTGCTGCATCATTGGGCATTTGGGTCAGCAGATCGTCTGCTGCCTTGATTGCCTTACTTGACTCTCCAGCTTGCATCGCTCTGACTGCACGGCGGCGGAGAACATCGGGATCCACTTTGGTCGTCTCCTGTTTTTGTGTCACGTCCTGTTTTTGTGTCACGTCTTGCGCGGTCACGCAGGACAAGCCGACAAGAACCAGCAGAAAACAGAGTGGGGTACAAATATGATTCACAATAGGATTTCCGTAATGAAGCCTGTCATTCGTTGTCAGCACTGTGCTGGCATCTGGGTGACGATACCAAAATTCAACCGTCGTGTGAGGTTGTTGGCGAAACGATCTCCAGCAACTCAATTGCGGGTACTCTGTCGCAGTATATCAGTGCAGTTCGTCCATAAACTTGATCGCCAGTTCCAAGACTCATCAGACTGGCAAGACGGTGACCTGCATTGACTTTCCAGAGGCCACACAGTTGTACTTCCCGCAGTACATCATGTTCGATCAGGACGCGGCCGAGTGGAGTCGATTGACTTTCGATTTGTTTCCACACGCCGGCATCAAGCAAACGCGTATCAAGACGGACGATTCCGTATTGCACGATCTTTTTCGAGTCGGCGGTCACCAAAGTGATTTCCCTCGAGTACCAGGATTGATGCCGCTTGCAGCGATGAACTTCCACGTTCACTTTCTGCTGGTAGTGCGACTCGACCGTAACAGTCATATGAGCATGGTGATCGAGCAGCGAATCATAGGGAACTGGAACGCTCGTCACCGAATTAAATTCGGCCAACTGCGAATGCCCGATCGGCTGATGATAGAATTCATCCAGCAAATTCCTGATATCGACTCGCGACTCACCTGACGAAGCGACTCCGTTCATAGGACCACTCACCGTATTATTGCTTTAGCCGAGAGATGCTGTCACGCCGATTTTGACGACAGGTGGAGCGGGCATTTCCGGTCTCTCAAGCACTGTATCAACGAGGAAATAAAGCAGGCGGCGTAGTTCTTCCACATCAATCTCATCTGCGACTTTTTCGGCTCGCGCTTGATGCTTGTCAACCAGTTTCAGCGCTATGTGAAAAACATCCGCTTGCTCATAGAGCTTCCGCACCTGCTGCAACCGTTCGCTATCGGAAAGGCCACAGTCAGAATCTGCCAGTTCGAGTAGCTGAGTTGCTTGTTCCTCGGGCAGACTTTGCAATGCCAGAGCCCAGAGCAGCGTTGGGCGGCCACCAAAGACATCGCCGCCAGCCGACATCTTGTTCGTATCATCTCCGATCCAGTCACCCAAATCATTTAGGATTTGGAAAGCGACCCCCATGTTTCGGCTAAATGTGCGAATCGCTTCGCGATACGGTTCAGCGTCCCCCGCCATACGTACGCCGCTCATCAAAGCTGCTTCGAACGCGGGAGATGTTTTCAGGGCATAGACTTTGAGTGCATCCAGCGGAGTGAGGTGTCGGTCCTTGCCGTCACGCCAAAGCAATTCGGATCCCTGCCCCTCAGCGAGCCTCATGTGGGCTGCGGCCAAAGCATCAAGTACATCAACTCGCGCTTCGCTCGAGACACCATCGTCTGAGCTTCGACTCAGCAGGCGATACCCCAAGCCAATCAGGTAATCACCCACATTGATCGCAGTAGGCACCCCGAAACGCCGATGCACGGCTGGTTGTCCGTAACGAAACGCATCGTCGTCCTCAATGTCATCATGCACAAGGCTTGCCTTGTGGAATGTCTCGATGCTCATCGCGGCACGTTGTACCGACTTGGGAAAATCAGCGATGGCTGTATCAGCCTCCGGTCCCGTACCGTGGCCTCCCGTCAAGGCATCGTACGCTGCCAGGGTAATGAAGGGACGTGAGTGCTTTCCACCGCGACTGAGAAAGTCATACGCGATATGTTCGGTTGCCGAAATCGCATCCATTCCCTCGATTTCCGCCATCCTGACAGCATCCTCACCCAGTTCACCGCGAGTTCGTATTCTCGGTGCCAGCGTGTCCAAATTTTCGGGCTTGAACAAATTTCCAGCAGCACGCATCAAGTGAACGTAACTACGTGTCACTTTCTGTGCGGGCACAAAGGGAGTGCGAATCATTTCGTCGACCCAAGCCTCGTCGACCTTGGTGTTGCGGCAATCACTGCTCAATAGCGGCACCGCCATGCAGGGAATACCGGCCAACAGAACTTTGTCGATTGCTTTTTCGAGCACGTTCAGGCAGGCAACACCGACCACTGCGTCAACATAACCACCAACGATGATCTTCATCACGACCGGCGAACCTTCCGCTACCAGTACCCGATACCCCATTTCCTCGGCCAAGCCACGAAAGTCAGCAATGCTGCAGGCACCACATTCTTTGCAGTTCATGCCGAATTGATCGTACTCCGCCGGGCAACCCTCGGCGTGCTTCAGGCAGTGAGGCAGTAGGAACAAGCGACGCTCGGGCGGGACAGCCGCCAGGGATTCTTTCCAGAATTCACTGCTGATCATGACCATCATCCAGCCAAGATACCCTTCCGGCAAATCAGCCTCTTCCAAAGTTCGACGGGCGACTTGCTCCATCTCGTCCTTGGTCATGGGCACGGACCTGTCGATCCGTGCTGCGATTTCCGCGCACCGATCCCGAAGGCTCTCTCGCAATTCAAGAGTTTCCGGAACGTCTTTCAGGTGGCTTGTTTTCCGGCGAGGCGATCGAGTTCCTGCTGTCGTCTCCGGTGTGGTTGCCGTATTACTTGTGCTGAGTCCGCTGGACAAACCTTATACCTCAGGGGGCGTTTGTTGTGGATTCTGTTGTGGATTTATTTCGTTAACTGACCCGGCCAGAGTCGGTTTGTCTACCGCAAACTGGAGGTACTTGCCCAACGCCGCCATCGTAAAAATCAACGGATACAATCGCTCATGATACCAAAGTTTGGCGAAATAAAACCCGATGGGCCAAGGTACTCGGTGCCGCTGTTCCTTGACGCTGTTGAGCAGGAATTCGACACCCGAGATTATAGCCTGACTGGAAGCTTTGGTCCCACCGTGCTGGAGCTGAGATTGAGAATTGACGCAATCTCGCCCAATTATTGCATCTCCATTTGCAGCTTCACCCCCAGACTCCTGGGGCGAATTTCGCCCCAAAATTGCAACACTTGCCAAAGCTTCTACCGCCAAGGCCGTCTCTTCGATGCTGCTAGTAACCCGAAATTCCCGATCTCTATTTTTTTTCAGCCAAACAGCGACTGAATCACCTCCACCCCAGCCACCATCTGTATTTTGGGTTTCAATCAGGTATTGGCAACCAGCCTGTGTCGCTTGGGGTGACAAAAGATCAGCTGCGGCTGCCAGTAAAACCCGGGATGTGCCATAAACTGGATTCGACTCATCGCTGCGATCCTGATTTCCAAACCAGAGGGGCAACCAAGAGCCATCCGGCTCCTGATTCTGCTCGAGAAAGCGAATGCCCGCAGCAACATGCCGTCCCCATTTCAAGTCGGGGTCAGCCTTGAAGCTTACCGCCAAGGCTCGCAAAGCATGAGCCGTCAGGTCATTGCTGCTGCGGTCAAAGGGTAGCTTTCCCCAACCGCGACAAAAAGTTGGCCAACCACCATCGCGATTCTGCAGTTTCCGCAGCCAGGTCTGACCCAATTCAACAGCCGTTTTACAGTGACCCGCCCGGGCTTGATCCACATGCTCGGAAATTTTCTCCAAAGCCAAGATTGCCGCCGGCGTGTCATCACTGTCAGGAACTGCGCCACTAAGATCACTCCAACCCCAACCACCTGGCTCAGCACCGGTGAAGGGATGCCGGACCTGATGTTGGCATTTGAGATGCCACTGCACCAATTCGTCTGTACACCACTCGCGATCATCGGCCGGGTCGGACGCCAAAGCATTGATCGACAGTGAAGTGACCCACGTTGCCAAGTTGGTGTCGATAGGCCAACTGCCGTCGTCGTTCATCGAGGCCATCAGGAAATTCAGCCCTTGCTGCACAACCTTGTGATCACCACGTTTCGTAGCAGCAAGACTCATCACAACGAAAGAGGTCAGAGGTGTTGCCTCGAGATAGCCACCACTTTGCGGTTGCATACGCCCGAGTACTCTCATCGTTCGATTGATCGATGCTCTGCGAATCAACCTCACCAAAAAGAACGCTTTGGGGCCGTGAAAGTGCCGAGCTTGTCCAATCGCAACCAACGCGGGAATGGCATAGCTGACCACTGGCATTTGCAGCAGGCGATACATCGCTTGCGGAAACACTGCCGCTTCAAACGGCAACGCGGCAACGTTGTTCCAGGGAACCAACCCGGCGATGGCCATGTTGGTCAGAATCGGAACGACAAATGTCTTGTCCTTTCCGTAACGCTTTCTCAAAGCTTCCATATTCCCTAATTGATCGATGTAGCGATTCAATTTTAAAATGGTTTCCGTTTCAAGCGTTTGGTCAATCGCTTGGCCAGCCAGGCCAGATGCTGCCAGTACCAAGTAGCTGGTGGCGATGTTCGAATGGCTACGATCAGTGTCACCAAAGCCGCCATCTTCATTTTGCTGGTGCTGCAGGTATCGAATTCCCGATGCGATGCAATGGGCCAAGCGAGTCCTGTTTACCGGGTCTGTCGAGTGAATCAGAACCGCCGACATCGCGCTAATGGCCGTGGCGGTGCTCAACGCAGAAGCTGAAAGCGTACCGGTCCAATGGTGACCGTCCGTTCGCTCTGCCAAAAGTTCATCGCGAAGTTGATTGAGCGTGGATCTTGTGCGTTCGATGATGGATTTGGTCATGTCGCAGCTTTCTCAAACATTGCACCCACTACGCAGTGACCGCACACACCAGCAATACCGACATCGGAACCCAACGGTGAAGACAGCCAGTCAGCTGAATGCCTAGCCACTTGCCCAAGGCTGCCGGCAGTTACGATTCGGAGAAGGGAAGGGGACATCGGCGGGCAATCACACTCAAAACAGGGACTTTTTTCGGCGGCGAACAAAAAACACCAGCGAGTCGGCTCCGGATTGTATCGCCGTCGCAAGGGGTCGACTATGTTCTGGTTGAACTTCAGTAGCAATAACACGATCTGGCAGGACTTGTTCATGAGACGGCGTGGATTCATGACATCATCGGCGGCGGGTGCATTCTCAGTTTGCACCGCAAGCTCTGGCTTTGGCACCCTCTTGGCAAGGGAGCCGATTCAACGCTCAGGTCCTCCCCGTTTCGAAGTCAGTCTCGCGGCGTATTCTCTTCGCAATTATTTCTCCTACAGCAAGGGCAAGCCAAAAACGCCGTCCGGTGATGGCCCGGGCCTCGACATGGTCGGATTTCTGGACTACTGCGTTTCACAAAAAGTCGACGCTGCAGAATTGACGAGTTACTTCTTTCAGCCGCAGGCAGATGACCAATACTTTCGTGATTTGAAGCATGCCGCGTTCATTCGTGGCCTGGCAATCTCTGGCACCGCCATAGGGAACAATTTTATGGTGGGCAAAGGCCCTAAGCTTGACGCGGAAATTGCGGAGGCGAAGCGTTGGATCGACCGCGCAAGCATCTTGGGAGCACCTCACGTGAGATTCTTCGCAGGTACTGGCCGACAATTGGATGGCAATCCTGAACGATTCAAAGAGGCTGCCGATGCGTTGGCTCAGTGTACTGAGCATGCCGCCAAACATGGCATTTTTATCGGTGTTGAGAATCATGGCAATCTCACACCCGAACAATTGCTGAAAATCATGGAGCGGATTGATAACCCTTGGATCGGAATCAATCTGGACACGGGAAATTTCCATTCAGAGAACCCCTATCGAGACCTCGAACAGTGCATTGATTATGCCGTCAATATTCAAGTCAAAGTCAGCATGAAAACGCCTGACGGCAAACAGTACCCCGCAGACATGCCGCGTATTGGAGAAATTTTGAGAGTGGGGAATTACCAAGGCTTTGTTGTCATGGAGTACGAGGACGATGATCCCTACGAACAGATCCCGCTAGCGCTGGCCGAACTCAGGAAAGCACTTTAGGAAACTCGATTGTTTCACACAGTCGTGAAACAGACGGTTCGCGGGCACGCCACGGAGTGATCGGTGGTGACTTCAAGTGCAGATTTTGCTAATCACGAAGCATCAGGACTCTCTCGTCGCTAATGTGGTTGAAGCAATACGGCATTTCCATGAATGGTTTACCCTCGCAAGCGAATCGCATCGCGATCTTTCTAATTGCGTTGCAATGGGGATTTGTGTCGTGTTGTTTTTTATCAGCGAATGCCGAGGAAAAACCAGCATGGCAAAACGGGATTTCGACGTGGAATGGTCAGGACTACGATCTGCCTGCAATTTCAGGCAATGAGAAAGAGTTCACGTTGCCGACCGCGACGCCCAAAAAAATGCCTTATACGATCCCGACAAACCCTGGTGCAGCCAACGCAGTTTTGTCTCTGCCTGGCCGCCGCCTTGGCACCAATCCAGAGGCGTCTAAAGTCGTATCAGCGGAGGATGCATTGAGTGGAATCACAATGCCAACTGACTTTGCTGATCGATCGAGTTGGACAGCTTCCGGATCCGATGATGTGAACTCTGGAATCGAAAAATGGCAAGCGGGGCCACCGCTTCCCAAAATCGATTCTGCCGTGAACGTGCAGCGATCGAACTTGGATTTCAATGCTGGCATGAACGCTGAACCCGTTTCCCTGTCGGACGCAAGCTCGAACAAGGAGAGCAGAACCACGTTGGACTTGCCTGCCGAGTTTCCTGCGACTGACGCTGCCGGCC
>JAPKCI010000460.1 GCA_028823035.1 Rubripirellula sp. | reverse complement strand
GGTTCGGACAAGCAATAAAACAAGCTTGACGCTGCGGGGCAGCATCAAGCTTGTCGTTGTTCAGGATGTTCAGAAACTTTTCAGTTTCCGTTCTGGTCCTAGTTTAAAATTTTCTGGAGATCGCCGATGATCTGCTGGATGTTCAGGTCCTTAACATTCACGACAGCGTGACTTGCTTTTACGCCCAAGTCGCTTGCCAGCATAACGGTAACGGTAGCTTTGGCATTGATGCCGTAGTCGTCCGGTCCATTCTCGAATTCGTTAGGCACGACGAAGGGGACATTCTTGGCCTTGCTGCTCACAGCAAATTTCTTGGCCTCATCAGTGAGGTCTTCCTTGTCGTCACCCAGGAGGTTGACGAACACGCGGAGTTTGGATGACTCGTTCTTGGTGACAGCTTTGTCAAGTTTGCGAACCAGTTCAGCAACTTTAGGATCGGTGGAGCGAGTGAAAACGATCACCTGTGGTCTCGCACCATTCTTGCAACGGTAACAAAGGTTTTGCCCTTCGTTGACGCCGTCGCTCTCTGCGCCAGCTACTTTTGTTACGTAGAAAGCTCCAAGACGGTCACCTTGCTGGGGACCACTCTTTACTGCGTTCTCCGCCATGGCGTTTCCGCCGACGACGAACGCGACGCCTAAACCAAGACCGAGTACAAAGAGATTCTTCACGGGATGTCCTTTGTGGAGGTAGGAGGTTTGTTCGCATACCCATGCGAACGGTGTGCTTAGATTGTAAGCCAATGGCTACCGCTATGTGCGATATATTGCTAGTTGGCCGACCCGGTTATGCTAGGGGCCCAAGGCCGATTCGAGAATAGGGCCAGCTGGAGCGAACGGCCCACGACCCGCAACAGCAAGTTCCAACCGCCGCCGAAGAGAAAATGATCATGAGTCGACACTCTGTCAAAGCCTCAATAATCATCATTTTGCTAGCAATTTGGCCGTTGTTTCCCCGTGGGCTGGGTTTTGAGGCGAAAGCGGTCGACACAACGACAGCTACGGAGGGTGGGGATCGTGCGGCGGCAGATCCTGTCGCTCAGGGAACCCAGGTCGGGGCCGAACATTCCCTGCCTAGCGATCTTGATCGCTCCCCTGTCGATTTGGCCCTATCGCCTGATGGTCGCTGGATCGTGACCGCAAATCAGATTTCCAATTCCGTCTCGTTGATTGACGCTCAGGCGGCAAAATTGGTCGCGGAACTGCCTTGTGGCGAACATCCTGTCGATATCGCATTCACTCCCGACGGCAATCGGATTCTCGTCACGACTCAGTGGTCGGGCCAGCTTGAAGTATTTACTCTTCGTCAGGGTGGTCTGATGTTCACTGGCGAAGTGAAAGTCGGTTTTGATCCTGCTGGCATCGCCGTCACATCGGATGGAAAGCGTGCTTTTGTGGGACAGGTCGCTAATTCGCAAGTGGCGGAAATCGACTTGGCGGAGTTGCGGGTCATCCGCCGGTTGGAGGTTGGGCAGTGGCCGCGTTATCTCACCCTATCACCTGATGATCAACGGTTGGCGGTCGGCAATGGGGGTGATTCCTGTATTTCCGTCGTCGACACTATCAGTGGTGAGACACTTTACGAGGAGCCGTTGGCCAATGGCACCAACTTGGGGCAGATGAGGACGTCAACTGACGGCCAATATGCCTATTTCACATGGATGGTTTATCGCACGAATCCCATCACTGTTGGGAACATTCGGCGGGGCTGGGTGTTGGCCAGTCGAATTGGCAGGGTGCGGCTGGATGGTCCGTCTTACCGTGAGGCCATTTCGTTGGATGTGCCGGGGCGAGCGGTCGCGGACCCGCATGATCTTGTCATTAGTGATGATCAGGAATGGTTGGTGGCATCGGCTTCGGGGACTCACGAGTTGCTCATCTACCGCCTTTCCGAAATGCCTTTCATTGCACAAGGTGGGCCAGGGGATCTGATCGATCGCCGTCTGGAACGTGACCGTGATCTGTTTGATCGACTTGACGTCGGGGGGCGACCGATGGGATTGCGGATCGCCAGTGACAACCGAACGTTGTACGTCGCCAACTATTTGCGCAATGCTATTCAGGTTGTCGATCTGAAGACGCGCAAGGTGACCAGCGAGATTCCGTTGGGCGGGCCGCAGAAAAAGTCGTTGGCCAGAAAAGGAATGGAGATCTTTTACGATGGGCAACGCAGTCTCGATCAGTGGTACAGTTGCCACTCGTGCCACCAGGATGGAGGCACCAATGCAAGGCCCATGGATACCTGGAATGATGGCACCGAAATGTCTCTGAAGACGGTCCTGCCGCTGCATGAGGTTACTAAGACATTTCCTTGGACGTGGCATGGTTGGCAGCAAAATCTGACGGAAGCGATGGACAAGTCAATCACCTCGACCATGAAGGGCAAGCCACCGAGTGCCGAGGATAAGCGGGCATTGATTGCCTATCTGGCGACGCTGAAATCGCCACCCAATCCATTTCGGGATGCCAATGGACAGCTGAATACCGCTGCTAAACGCGGCAAGACAGTTTTCTATAGCAAAAAAGCGGGGTGTGTCGATTGTCATCATGGCCCACGTTTTACAGATGGACAGATTCACGACGTCGGATTGGGATCGGACAAGGATGCCTATCAGGGTTACAACACGCCCTCGCTGATTGGCGTGTATCGGAAAGTCCGTTTGCTTCACAGCGGTCGTGCCCGGGATTTGAATCGGGTTATCAACGATTTGCACAGCCCCGGTCGGGTAAACGGTGAGGGTGACTTGACCGAGAAGGAAGCGTTGGACCTGATCGAGTACCTGAAGTCACTCTAGAGCGTTGGGTCTGCGTTGAGTTTATCGAGAGTTTATCGAGAGTTTATCGAGAGTTTGACGATCGCGTGAAATGCCGGGGGAAAACGCAGGTCAGCCGTATGTTGAGAGTGGTCCGTGGTTATTTTGGAAAGACGGCACTCAGTCTCACTTGCACCCAGTCTCACTTGCACCCAGTCTCACTTGCACCCGGTCTCACTTGCACTCGGTCTCACTTGCACCCGGT
>JAPKCI010000163.1 GCA_028823035.1 Rubripirellula sp. | reverse complement strand
TCCCCCCCCTCCCCCTAGGTGCTCATCGGATATTCGCGCATGGGTCTTTTCGCACGAGTCAACACTCGATCGATCTTGCTGACATTGTCAGTAGCTTTGTTCTGTTCATGGCTATCTGCTCCCGTCAACGCACAGGTCGTCACTCAAGTCACGCCGATCGTCGTTGACGACGAGACTCAGGCGCTCGAAAAAGGCCTCGAAATGGAAAAGGAGCGACTGTGGAGTGACGCAGTCCGCCATTACGAAAAAGAATCGCGAACTTACCCCAAGAATACGACTCTCTATCAGCGATTGATCATCAGTCGGTTGCACTATGACGTGAACCGCCGCTATCAGGATGAAAGTTTTCTGGCATCCATCCGGAAACTCAGCACCAGCCAGGCACTTGACCTGTACTCGGAAATATTGGCCAACCTGAATACCCATTACGTGGACAATGTCGATTGGAAACGGCTGATGATCCACGGCACGGCAGCGTTGGAAGTTGCTCTGACTGAGGAAAAGTTTGTCAATCGCATGCTGGCGAATGTCCCAGCCGAGCGCATTGAAAAGTTCCGGCAATCGATTCATCACAAGACGAGAGATCGAAATACATCGACTCGATTTGATCTTCGCGGTACTGTTGCTTACGTGGCGGAACTTGCCCGGGTAGAACTGGGCCTCTCTGGAACAGCCACTGTGCTGGAATTCCTCGGCGGGACCGTCTCAACCCTTGATCCCTACACCCGCTTGCTTTCACCAAGTCAGCTGGACGAAATGTTTTCGAACATCGAAGGCAACTTTGTCGGGTTGGGCATCGAACTGAAAACGGACGGTGACTGCCTTCAAATTTTGTCCATCATCCCAAAGGGCCCCGCAGAAGAAGCAGGTATCCTGGCCGGTGAACGGATCGTGCGGGTGGAAAAAGCCCACACCGACCAAGTCGCTCCTGATGTCGTTGCCGATTTACTTCGAGGCCCCGAGAGCACTTACGTTTCATTGACAATTCTGAACAAACGTGATCAACCCCGCGAAATGTCCATTCAACGGAGACGAGTCGAAGTCCCCTGTGTCGAGAATGTTCGATTCGTCAACGTTGAAGAACGAGTCGGTTACTTGCGGCTCACCAATTTTCAAAAAACGACCACTCGCGACGTGGAGCGAGCTTTGTGGGACCTGCACAAACAGGGCATGAAGTCGCTGATCATTGACGTTCGTGGCAACCCCGGTGGACTCCTCTCGGCAGCGGTAGAAGTGGCAGACCGATTTCTTCATTCCGGAAGAATTGTCACTACCCGTGGACGAAACACCCGCGAAAACTTTGATTACATGGCCCATCGGGCAAACACCTGGAGCACTCCCCTGGCCGTGCTGATTGACAACAACAGTGCCAGTGCCAGCGAGATTTTCGCGGGTGCCATCGCCGATAGCAAGCGTGGGGCCATCATCGGTGAAACAAGCTACGGAAAAGGCAGCGTGCAGGGTATCTTCCGGATGGATGCGGCCAAGTTCGGGCTTTGCCTGACAACCGCAAAATTCTATTCGCCCAGCGGAAGAGCGATTAGTCGAAACGGTGTGATCCCTACCATCGAAGTTCAGCCAACCTACATTGCGGCAAGACCGAATGAGTCTGGTGAATTGACGTCCGACCTTGACGACTCTGTCCTGCAACGTGCAATGGAACACTTCAGCGCAGCTACACACAAAGGGAACACCATTGCCAATCGCGGAGCAGTTGCCGGTACCCCGTGAACGTCAAAGATGGCTCAACTATCGGCATTCTGGCTACATCTGCGGCCACCTTCAATCGGCCTGGCCCCGACTGACAGCGTCAACACGATGCTGGTATCAACCGACCACTCGATGTCGAGGATTTGAGTGGCCCGATCGCCCGAATGTCGTGGCAAGCATTCCGGGACGCAGAAGCGGAACCGAAATGAGCTTGGTCAATACAGCTGTGCATTGAATCGCAGCGTTGATCGAAAATCATTCAGCGGGGTGAACGCAGTTCGAGGCTTGGCAGCACTTCAACAGTCCCTGCGACCGCATTCATCGTCCGCGGAGTCAAGCCAGCAGCCACAAAGAGACGGTTCATTCCAGTCATCAGTCGGTGCCAACGATCGATCACCTCAGGGGTTCCTAGCAGCGTAGCGTCGGATCGATCAAACCCCTGTTCACTGACATGGATCGAAGGATCCAGATGGACCAGGGCTTCCAGCATCAGATGATTGCGACAATCAAACTCTCTCAACCCGGGATCATCATAGATCCAAAGATGATTTTGCAGCGATTCGTCGAGCGCTTCGAGGCTTGCCCGCTCCATGCTGGTTGAAACGACGATTGTTCGGATGGGTCCACATTGCACGTAATACTTTGACATCAGATTGCTCCTCCATGACAGTTACCTGAACTTAGTCCGCAGCATGTTTGCCGGGTCTGACTTCAGGATCGCAACCTGTTGGACACGTTTGGTCAAAGCGATCACAAAAAAAAGAAAAGGTGATCGCAGCGTCAGGAAAGCGACGATTCCTGCGGTTTTTGCATGCAATCCAGCAACCACAACAAGACAACCAAGGAAGCCCAAATCGGGTCACGCATTGTCAAAACGGACTTCCCGCACTGCCGGAACTTCACAGCGATGGGAATGGGCAAGAACGCTGCTGTGCCAAACTGCGATGGCTTCATCGCCTCGGCGCTCCGTTTCAGGAGTTCAAATCGGCTATTTGATATCGTTGACTTCAGCTGGCGGAGCAACTTCAGCATCTTGTTGCATTTCCTCATCTGTCTTGAATTGAAAGATAATCTTCTCGATGCCGCCCAAACTAACCTCCACGACCGATCGGTCAGCGTCAACCAGGATTGTTGAATTGATTTGGTTACTGCTGTTTGGAACGGGATGCAGCGGCGGTGCTGACAGGACATTACCGTTGCGTACATCCAACCCCAACACTTCGACTTCTGTACGTTGACTCGTCGCCCTGTAGTCAACCAAGCTCCGCGTCAGCATCATGAGCGGTGTCCGGGGTAACTGGGGAATGGTGCAGCCCCATGGTCGCTCAAATTCCTTTGACCAACTCAAAGCACCATCCTCAAGTGAAAAGGCAAAAGCACCGTGAACGGTATGGTGCATGCCACTATGATAGGTGATGAGCTTTGGTACGCTTTTGTCCAAAACATCGGTTTTCAGTCCCGGCAACACGACAATTTGTCCATCAAGCTCCATCGCTCTCACCTCTTCCAAATCGTCGTGCCCAGGAAGTTCTGCACGAGCAATTTCACGCCCCTCTCGCAAGTCCCAAACAAAGGTTTCGCCGGTAACGCTCATCATCACTAAGTAATGACTTGAAAAAACTCGACTTACAAAGACGCTCGCATCACTCTTCAAATTGGGAGTGTTCGATGAATTAGCTTCTTGGGTCAGAAAAGTTTCACCTGTGAAAGGATTCACCAGTTTGACGGTGTATACGTTGTCTTCTTTTGTTGGCTGATAACACAGCAGGTTTTCTCCGGATGACTTCCAGATTACGCCATGTTTGAACGGTCTTGTTTCCAGTTCACGTCCGTCAACAAGATCAAACAAGACCATTTCACTGCGGTTGGACGAGACGACTGCAATCTGTTCTCCACTGCAGATTACCGCTCCGCTCTTGGGTGCCCTGTTATTGCGCCAAATGGTCTCGCCACTGAACACATCGATCGCCAGTAATTCTC
The DNA here is from genome assembly GCA_028823035.1 of Rubripirellula sp. Taxonomy (GTDB): domain Bacteria; phylum Planctomycetota; class Planctomycetia; order Pirellulales; family Pirellulaceae; genus Rubripirellula. The sequence goes on along the minus strand of JAPKCI010000163.1, from coordinate 10,562 downwards.
CACCCTGCAGCACAATCACACGATCGCCCAGAATGGCTCCCACTCTGAATTCGGGACGCTCTCGCATGTTGTTGGATTCGATCAGGTAGCGTTTGATTTGTTCACCAAAGGGAGCTGAAAACCCTTCAAGTTTAGCAGCGTTTCCCCCTGCGACTCCAATCCCACGACGCCACAGAATCGCATCAACTTCATTGTTCAGGACGCTGTACAAATCAATTGCGAACAGTCCTGCAACCGTCTGAACCACCATCACTCCGCCGGATACGAAGCCTATCTTTTGCTTCTCACTCAACTTCCAACCTTCGATCTTCACCCGTTTCAACGTACCGTCAGGAGCGCGAAGGGTAAGGCTGGCGCGTTCACTCGATAGCAAGGCCCAATCACGAAAGTCCTCGCCAGCGAGAACCTCGATATTATCAAATCGTTGGCTGGTTTTCGATGTGCGAGTAGAAACCCGCGGTTGCCACTCGTACGTCACATTAGCCGGCCATTCTTTTGTATCCAACTGTTCAAGAGTTTCAGAACGCATCAAATCGATGCGACTTTTGGAAGCATCTGACAATTCGTTGGAACGCGACTCGAGTTCGCCGAGCACTAACAAAAGATTCTGCGGCATTTTCCCGCGAGAATAAGCATCAGCGAGCATCATCAACCGGTCGGATGATAGTTCCTGCATTCCCTGCTGGTCGGGTTTCTGATGCCCCAATGCAACACTCTCGAGCGACCGCAGTTGCCGATCGTTCAAAAAGCGGATGGCGAGTTCTTGTCTTAGCGTGGCAATTCCATCCATGCCATCGAAGTGTGTCAGCAGCCGCCGCAGAAGATCGATTGAGCTCTGATTTTTACCTTCGAGGTGAGCGATCAATTTGGTATTGAATGCGTCTATCTCATCCGAGCTCGCGTCGGCACGGAACTCCCGAACTCGACCATTGAGCCATGCGTCCAAAGTACAAGTCCGAGCGTTATCCCGCAGTAAAAGATCGGCCGACTCTCCATCCATGGATTCCACCAAGACAAGATTCGACAGTTCCAGCAACAACTCGGCTGCTTCTTCCATCCGATCACCGTTCAGAGCAGCGCTGACCAGCAGTGCGTTGAATTGAATTCGCTCGAAAGGCCGATCAATCAGTTGCGCAATGTCTTCCGCATATTCCCGATTGATTTCGCGACTTTCTCGCAACTGTCCCAGCATCGCAGAAACGCTTAGCATGCGGACCTCGTCATTCTGAGGCTGAACCTGACGTGCTTTGGCAAGTAAATCCAATGCTTCGGCAGTCTGTCCCTCTTGAATCAACAACTCTGATTTCCTGACAAGGGCATCAAAGTCATTTGGATTCTCTTCGAGCATCCGATTAACTATCGGTCCCAGCGTCGCCTCACCAAACGCCACGCTCAACTTGGTCGGTCCCTGAGTGATGATCTCACCGTTCACGGCGACCATATTCCCCAACTCGTAGTTCGTAACCCGCCGGTCCATGACCGATCCGTCATCAAGCGAGACACGGATAATTTCCTTGGACGTTGTCGGCAAGAGATAGAATCCGTCACCAAATACTCCCTGACCCGAGACTTGCTGAGCAGACTCAAAAACGTCGGATCCTGTTTTCCAAACCTGACTGCCCGTGGCCAAATCGTAAGCTTTCATCACATTGGACCCGACCACGTAGAATCGATCCCCGCGGATCCCAGCGAGGTAACGCATGTCCAAACGAATTTTCTGTGTGAACAGAGACTTCCCGGTCAGCAGATTGAAACCGAACAGACGATCAGCCTCAACCGGAGTGACCAACACCGACTGGTCCGAAACAATGGCAACCCCCGTAAACCAGCGTTGCATCAACTGCTTGGTATCGACGGTGCCTCGCCCCTGCACAAACCGGGTCATCGCACTATTTCGGTCATAGTTTACTCCCCACCTTAGCGTGCGATCTCCCAGGTTAACCGCCACCACCGCCCCGGCACCGGTGGGGCAAATCAAAACTCCTTCTTGGTAACTTGGCATGGCACCGGCCACCCGTCGAATCAAGTCGCGACTGATGGTCCCTGATTCCACTGCAACTAATTGCTGCCGCCAGATTTCATTTCCGGTGGCAGGTTCCAGGCAACTCAAGCAGATGTCGCCGGCAAGCTCAAACAAAACATACAAGCGTCCATCGATGGGCAATGGCGGCCCAAGAAAGAAAGCGTCGGACAATGGAGAATCAATACTCGATCGCGTTCCAAGTTCCCATTTCAACTTTCCTTCCGATGCCAAATCCAAAGCGACCAAAGTGTTCCCGTTGGTTGTTGCCGTTCTGCCCCGCAATCCCATGGGGCTAAGCGATGCAGTGCTGAGTTTCTTAAGCCCCTCCAACAGATACACTCTCTCTCCATCGCTGGTTACCTGACCATACGGCACGTCGTTCCAAACCCTTTGCCGCAACAGTTCAGACAAACCGGACTTGCCAGAAACACCCGGAATGCTCACTTCATCCTTTTTGGTTTCACTGCCGTTATCATCCCAGGGGTGCAACCAAATTCGCTTGCCGGTTCGATAATCCACCCCAACAAGGTATTCCGTTGTCCGCATCAACAACTGTGCGCCCACACGCAGGGGCACCCAACTCGGCGGCGGCACTTGGCCACTCGAAATCAACTCCTCGGACAATTTCTTGACTTCTCGTTCCTGCCTGGGGCTGACGGTCGCATCCAATTCCCAACGTAAATTGCTCAGTGGCAACTGTCCGGACGATGCTCCGTTACGACTCGCGTTTGCATTGAAGACCGAGTAATCCTTGATCTGTGCAGCCTTGAATTCATCGATGACACCAAAATACTGGCTCAACCAGTCCGTTAGCTCACCGTCTTTGGGCCCGGCCCTAGGGACGCCGGCAATTTCCACTTCAGCACCTTGATCCAACACACCGCCTGGAACGAGTAGACCGCTGGGGAGTTTGCGGTTGGCCAATCCGCACGCAGCGGCGTGCAAAACAATAACTCCATTACCCAACCGATTGACAGCACGTGGGACGCTGACAACGTCATCCAATAAAGCGGATGCCGCAATCGGATGCCCCGTAAACATTTCGTGCTGCGCCAACAACCAAGAAGCGTCGTACCCGGCATCGGTGTGGAAATACTTGCGTCGCACCTCACGTACCTTTTGCCAGTCACGCGATACTGCTGCCTCTTCGAGCATTTTCCTGGCTGCCGGACCATAGCGAAGCTCGTAAGTCTCCAGTGCCGCAGCAGGCAGATTTCCGATCATGTCGCGAACGCTGTTCTTGAAACTCTCATTCAGTGGAGTACCGCGAGTACGCGCCTTTTTGGAGTCAAGAAAAAAGTCCTGACCCAACAAATCATCCTCGGCGAAATCACTCGTTTCCAACGCCAACAGGTCTCCCAAACGAACCACTGCATCGCTGTACTGGGATTCCTGCAATGCACTCTCTGCCTCGCGAACCTGTTGCTCCAAAGCACGAGGTGGTTCGACAAAACGCCCCGGAAGTTGCTTTGTGTTCGTTCCAAAGCCCGGAAACTGGCCCCAAGCGGTCGTCGGGCCAGTCATGACTGAAACAGCCGTTAATGCAGAGACCACAAGAACTGGCGTGAACGCGGATGAGATTCGTTTACGTACCACAGCAAGACCTGAGGGAGAGAGGGAAAGCTCCATGCCAGACCCGAGACCAATCGCTGGTGGGCCAACGGGCACCGATCAGGGTCATTTGCTATTGTACGGGCCAAACCACAATCGTGGCGAGTGACAAGCCTAGTTTCGCTCGTTCATCCCAGACATGATGTTGGCAAAAACAGCATCCGGAGACCGAGAACCATCAACTTCCAGCACGTTCCCCTGTCCACGATAGTATTCCAGAACAGGCGCCGTCTGGGTTTTAAAGACATTGAGGCGGGCAGAAATCGTCTCCCGATTGTCGTCATTTCGATTCTCGGTCTCAGCCCTTTTTAACAAACGGCACAGCAGTTCATCCGCCCCGACATCCAGATGCAGCACAACGTCAATCCGAGTGCCACGTTCCCCAAGAAAAGCATCCAGTTGCTCGGCCTGATAGACGGTCCGAGGAAAACCATCAAAAAGACAACCCGATTGGCAGTCAAATTCAGAAAGACGCTTCGTCACAATGGGCATGACAAGGTAGTCGGGAGCAAGCCTGCCCACATCAATGAAGCTGGCGACAACCTTTCCCAACGCCGATTCCCGTTCTGTATTCCTCAGCATGTCCCCTGTCGACAGGTGGGGAATCCCCAGAGTCTCGACCAACCTGCTGCATTGGGTCCCTTTGCCTGCTCCTGGAGGTCCAATGAACACAATCCACATTGAAACAAACCGTGATAAGTGGCAGCCAACGAAGAAACCAGACGTCGGGGTGTCGACAACGACGACGAACGCTCGTCACTTGTTGACAGGTGGGAACAGAGAACATCAAGCAGAGAACATCAAGCAGAGAACATGAAGCAGAGAACATGAAGCAGAGAACATGAAGCGTGCGTCTGCTTTGTTCCCCTCTCGTCTTTCCTGCAGGACGGTGCGAGCAGGAAAAAATTTGTGCAATCGCCCTTCCTAGGGCAGTTCAATCATCGAGGGCAGTTCAATCATCGAGGGCAGTTCAATCATACCACTGGCGAGACGCCGCCACCGGCACCTTCCAACAATCCGCGGTAATTCCTCATCACCAAGTGACTATCAATTTTTTGAACCAGATCAAAGGCGACACTGACTGCAATCAGCAAGCCGGTACCACCATAGAATCCAGCGATGGAGTAAGGCACACCAAGCGATCCGTACACGATCGTTGGAACAATCGCGACCACTGAAAGGAATGCAGCACCCACATAGGTAATCCGCACCATCACCTTTTCGAGATAGTCGGTTGTCCGCTTACCGGGACGATAGCCTGGAATGAAGGTTCCACTATCCCGAAGGTTGTCCGACATTTCCTTGGGGTTGAACGTGATCGCCGTCCAGAAGTAGCAGAAGAAGAAAATCAAGACGACGTACAACAGGTTAAAAACGAACGAAGCCTGATCATTCAGTGTCAGCCCCATGTAGTTCAGTGCATTGAACATGGTGCCGCCACTTGCGAACATACTGGCCAAGCCACCCATCAGCATACCGGGAATCATCAACAGGCTACTGGCGAAAATGATTGGCATCACACCAGCCTGATTGATTCGCAGTGGCAGAAACTGCCGCGTGCCTCCGTAAACCCGCCGTCCACGTGTGAATTTGGCAGATTGGGTGGGAATTTTCCGCTGCCCCAGCGTGATAAACACCACTCCAAAAACAACGCCCACAAACAGCACAATCAGCAACACAAGTGTTTCGATACCGATCTGACCACGACTGAGTCCGGTCAACTCAGTCTTCATGTTGCGAACTAGCTCGTAAAGTGCTTTTGGCATCTGGGCCAGAATCCCGGCCATGATCAGCAAACTGATGCCGTTGCCGATTCCGTATTCATCGATCTGCTCACCCAGCCACATCAGGAACACCGTGCCGCTGGTCATCACCAGCACCGCGACCATCTGCCACCCGAAGTAGAGACCGGTCAAATCTGCGTTAAGGAAATTCGGGTTAATATTCCCGTACCCCGTAGACCCTCCCGACATCAGCATGAACTTCAGGTACATGTAACTCTGGACCAAGCAAATCGCCACGGTCAGGTAACGGGTGTACTCGTTGAGTTTCTTTCGACCTGCTTCACCTTCTTTTTTCAGTTCTTCCAGTGGCTTGTAAACGCTGCCAAGCAACTGAAAAATGATCGAAGCAGAAATGTAGGGCATGATACCCAAACCGAAGATAGTCGCCTGCCGAAGGTCGCTGGCGGCAAACACGGTGATTTTCTCGAAGAACTCGGATGCCGTTCCGCCCGAATCAGCCAAGTTCGTGGCGATCATCGGCAGTGGAATATGGAAACCGATTCGGTAGACGGCCAACAGACCAATGGTCAGCAGGACCTTCTTACGAAGTTCGGGAATCGAAAAAATGATGCGCAGCTTTTCAAACATGCGTCAGGTCCGTCTTGGATTCGTGCCGTCGCGATTCTGTGGTGGCACGCGGCAGGTTGGTTCGAATGATTGAAATGTAATCGTGGTAGCGACGCAACTAGTCAGTTCAGTGACTGTCCAGTTGAGCGGCGAGTTAACGGCTTGAAGTCTACCGACTTGGTTCAGCCAGAGCGAGAGGAAACAGTCCCGCCCGGTTGTACCAACAACGATCAGACCATCGCAAAACAAGCCCGATTACGTCAGCGAGGCACTTCCTCAAGGAGACGAAAATCGGGCTGGTGTGCATCAAGCATGACCTAGGATTTGGTGTTTCCGTCCTTCAGAGCACTCACACGCTCATCGGGCGTCCGCTTGCTGACCAATTTAGTGATGGTTCCTCCGGCAGCAGTGATTTTTTCCTCTGCTGACTTACTGAACCGGTGAGCACAAATTGTCAACTTTTTGGTGACTTCTCCATCACCGAGTACTTTTACTTCGTCAAAAGTTCCCTTGGCCAAATCCTTGGCGGCAAGACTTGCCAAGGTGACTTCCTCACCGTCCTGAAAGGCCTCATTGATTCGGCCCACGTTGACAGCAAAAACAGTCACGGCCCAGCGATTGTTGAAACCTCGCTTGGGAACGCGCCGAAACATCGGCATCGCCCCACCCTGGAAGTTTGGCTTACGGCTATAGCCGCTACGGCTCTTGTGACCTTTGTGGCCTCGCCCAGCAGTTTTGCCGTGACCGCTACCAGGTCCACGACCGATTCGCTTCCGTTTGCGATTTTTCTGTATACCGCGATGGACATCGTTGAGGTTCATGGTGAAACCCGTTCTAACCTTATCTCTGTGATTCTATTTGAGCTTGATTCTATTTGATCGTACTAAAGATCGGACTACCGATTTCAAGTAGCCAGTTCTGCGGCTTCGAGGCCCCGCAATGCCGCTACCTGTTCCACGGTTCGCAACTTGGAAAGCGCATCAACCGTTGCCTTGACGAGAGTCACTGGATTGTTGGTTCCATACGACTTCGTCAAAATATCATGAATGCCAGTTGCCTCGCAAACGGCACGAACCGCCTGACCAGCGATGATTCCCGTACCTGCCCCAGCAGGAATCAACAGCACCTTTGCAGCACCGTAGTGACCCCAAACCTGATGAGGGATACTACCCTCGACCAGCGGCACGTCGATCAAACTGCGACTGGCTTGTTTTTGAGCTTTCTGGACGCTTGGCGGAACTTCGTTTGCTTTGCCATAGCCCCAGCCAACTTTTCCGCTGCCGTCTCCAACAACGACCATTGCGGCGAAACTGAATCGGCGACCACCTTTGACCACCGCGGCACAGCGTTTAATCTTGACGACACGGTCAAGCAAGCCGTCGGCTAAGCCGTCTTTTTCTTTGTTTCGTTGCTTTCGTGGTGCGTTACTAATGGTTCAATCCCCGTCAGGAGGTGTTATCTGATTGTTTCGTAATACTAGAATTCGAGGCCACCCTCGCGGGCTGCCTCGGCGAAAGCCTTGACCCGACCGTGGTACTTGTTGTGACCGCGATCGAGCCGGACACGCTTGATACCTGCTGCGGAAGCTTTTTCAGCAATCGCTTTTCCGACGACCTCGGCAGCATTGCAGTTGCCACCCGTACCACCTGAACTCAAAGCCTTGTCGTGGGTACTGGCACTGACCAGCGTTTTGCCAGAAAGGTCATCCACCACCTGACAACTGAAGTGCTTCAGTGTCCGGTTGATGCACATTCTGGGTTGTTCCGACGTGCCCCGCAGTTTATTACGAACATGTTGGCGGCGTCGCAGTCGTTTCTTCTGTAGTTTCTTATTCTTATCCATCTGATTACCACTCGAGCCAGATCCAACGCGTCGGTTGAACGGGCAGTCTTACAAGGTATGGTTCTATTTGGTTGCGGACTTACCAGGTTTAATTTTGACCTGCTCGCCCTCATAACGAATCCCTTTGCCCTTGTAGGGCTCAGGCTTTCTGAGCGACCGAACCTCGGCCGCGAATTGTCCTACCTGCTGCTTGTCGCAACCCTGCACCACGATGTGCGTCTGGTCAGGACAGGTAACAGTCAAGGTTTTGGGAATTTTACGGTGCAATTCGTTGGCGTACCCCACCCGCAATTGCAGGACATCACCCTGAATCGCAGCGATGTAACCGACACCGACTATTTCCAGTTTCTTCTCGTAACCCTTGGTCACACCCTCAACCATGTTGGCAATGAGAGCCCGGGTCAAACCGTGGAACTCACGCGAGGAGCGTTCGTTCCCGGATCTCTCGACGATAACTGCATTCGTTTCATCATTAACGCTGACCGTAACCTCAGGACGGTGCTCATAGCTGAGCTTTCCCTTGGGGCCTTCGACATCAACAACGCGATCAGCGATGCTGACTTTTGTGCCAGATACAATCGGTACGGGTTTTTGTCCAATGCGACTCATAACAGTTGCTTCAATCTCAGTCTAAGTATTTTGCTTGGCAAATGAGGATCTCGAAATCGCGTCGATGACGAGAATTCTCGTCATCAACCCATCTGAAATCAGGCGACTTCGCAAAGCACCTCGCCACCAATGTTTTCGCGCCGAGCTTCGCGATCACTGATCACGCCACGACTGCTGCTGATGATGCTGATTCCCAGCCCACCAAGCACTGGCTTGAGTTCTTTACCACGGGTGTACATTCGACGTCCGGGCTTACTGACGCGTTTGATCGACTGGATCACGCGTTCTCCGTTAGGCCCATATTTCAGTTCTAATCTAAGTGTGGATGTCGGGTTCTCTTCATCCACTTCCTTCCAGTCCCAGATGAAACCTTCACGCTTCAAAACGTCGGCGATACCGCGTTTGAAACGACTGGATGGAATATCGACAAATGGCTTCTCTACGCGTACCGCATTACGGATGCGAGTGAGCATGTCGGCAATTGGGTCGGTCATCATAATATTATATACTCCCCTTCACTCTTTCGATTCTCACCAACTGGCCTTACGAACACCCGGGATCAGCCCGAGATTCGCGTTTTCGCGAAAACAAATCCGGCAAAGTCCGAACTTGCGGTAAACGGAACGTGGACGACCGCAAAAGTTGCAGCGGTTCTCTTTCCGGCTACTAAACTTTGGCTTTCGATTGGCCTTGGCTATCTTCGATTTGCTTGCCACGGAGTGACTTTCAGTTACTTGGCTGGAAAGTGGAATGTTGTGTCGCGTCGTAAGCCACCTTACGCCGCACCTTTCTTACTGCTGTCCTGTCTGAAAGGCATTCCAAGCTTTTCAAGCAGGTCACGAGCTTCGTCGTTTGTATTCGCGGTGGTCACAATGGTGATATTCATGCCCTGGGCGCGAGTAAACTTGTCCGGATTCAATTCAGGAAACACCAACTGCTCGTTCAAACCGAGCGTGTAGTTACCGTGCCCATCAAATGCTTTGCGGCTAATGCCGCGGAAGTCACGAACACGTGGTAACACGACCGAAACCATTCGGTCGAGAAACTCGTACATTCGCCGACGCCGCAGGGTAACCATGCATCCGATCGGCACGCCCTCGCGAAGTCGGAAGTTTGCAATTGACTTGCGTGCATTCGTGATCACTGGCTTCTGGCCAGAAATCTCCGTCATGCACTCGTAAGCAAGATCAAGAATTTTTTTGTCACCAATAGCCTGACCAACACCCATATTCAACGTGATCTTATCAACACGAGGGATCTGGTGTGGATTGGTATACCCGTTCTTTTCGGCCAACGCCTTGCGGACGTCGTCTTCGTAGCGGGTTTGCAGTCGTGGTTTTGTTTCTGCCATTTCTTTATTCCGCGTTCGCGGTTGCTAACAGCTTTCTCGTTGTTCTGTAGGTCGCTTCATGGTTCGTACTTTGGCCCAGCACGAAGGGCTTGCCAGATCACTTGCTGGCATGTCTTTCACGCGGCGGAGCAATTTTACCCAAGCTTGCACCGCTTGATTTGGCGTAGCGTTCCTTGCTGCCATCATCCAGGAATCGAACACCCACCTTCGTTTTATCGTTGGTCGAAGGATCGATCAGCATGACATTACTGGCATTCAGAGGCATTTCTTTGCTGAGACGCCCTCCCTGTGGATTCTTCTGACTGCGTCGCACATGCTTCCAAACAAGCGCAATTCCTTCAACAACGACCTTATTGTTCTTGCGGTCGACTTTCAGGATTTTGCCTTTGCTACCTTTATTAGCACCGGCAATCACAATAACTTGGTCATCAATACGGAAAAACATGACTTCTATTCGTTTCAGATAAAATGGTTTCGAACGTTGAACTTCACCCTGTGCAAGTCAAACGACCTCGCTGGCCAAACTCACGATCTTCATGAAGCTTCGATCACGCAATTCGCGAGCGACAGCACCAAAAATGCGTGTCCCCCGAGGAGTCTTATCTTTATCGATCAGCACGACAGCGTTGCTATCGAACCTTATGTAACTGCCGTCGGAACGTCGCGTCGGCTGCTTGATACGAACAATCACTGCTCGCACAATTGATTTTTTCTTAACGTCACTGCCCGGGATCACACTTTTCACACTGCAGACAATTACATCGCCCAGGCCTGC
>JAPKCI010000020.1 GCA_028823035.1 Rubripirellula sp. | reverse complement strand
TTTCCAGCGGTGACCCGGGACTTTCCAGCGGTGACCCGGGACTTTCCAGCGGTGACCCGGGACTTTCCAGCGGTGATCGGACCCCAAACGGGCCAACATTACCATTGGACTGGTACGGTTTGAGGTTAGAAATGGTTTGCAGAGAGATAGATCGCATTTGATCTTGCCTGTTAGGGGGACTGTAGGACACAGGCTGAGGCTCAGCTAACGGTCGTGGCGGGGGACAGACAAACGGTTCTCATTTCAGCAATGGGGCTTGCAAATCATGGCAGAATCATCAATCAATGCGCTCAGGCATTGACCTTACTTTGTTCGCCATTTTTCTCATCGCCCAGATTGCCCGTTCCGTTGAACGACTCGACCATCCAACCGCAGGGTGACGCGTACGAAAGTGCGTTGGGCTTTCTGTACCGGCAGATCAACTACGAAAAAATGACAGGGTTGACGGCAAATTGTTATCGATTCCGACTGCGGCGGATGTCCGAGTTGTTGTCAGATCTGGGGTTGGGCCGCTTTCTCCATTCCTCGCACCCTGTTCCGCCTGTTCCCCTGATTCACATTGCCGGTACGAAGGGAAAGGGTTCCGTGGCAGCAATGGCGGCCTCCATTTTGACTGCCAGTGGTCTACGTACCGGGCTCTATACATCCCCCCATTTGCATAGGTTGGAGGAGCGTTTTCGGGTCGACGGGCAGATCTGCTCGCCCAAGCAACTTGTGCCGTTGGTGGAACGTCTCAGGCAAACAGTCGATCCTCCTTCGAGCAACGATCCATCCTCTGGTGAGGGCAATGCCTCGTTCTTTGAACTCACTACCGCCCTTGCTCTCTTGCATTTCGAGCGAGAGAAATGTGAAGCCATCGTTCTCGAAGTTGGCTTGGGCGGCAGATTGGACAGCACCAATGTCTGTGCTCCGAGTGTATCGGTCGTGACTTCAATCGGACTCGATCATCAGCATGTGCTTGGTGAGGATGTGGTTCAGATCGCAGCCGAAAAAGCAGGAATTATTAAGAGCGGTGTCCCGGTGGTGAGCGGCGTCGTTGACCCTGATGCTCAAAGAGTTGTCCGTTCAACAGCGGCCGAACAGCAAAGTGCCTTTTTTCAGCTGGGTAGCGATTTTGAAGTCACGAGTACTGCTGGTGCCAGTTGGGGCTCGCGGATCGACTACACAGGGTTAGGGAATCCAGGACGTAGGATTCAGGCAGTGTTACCGCTGGAGGGAAAGCATCAAAGTCGAAATGCAGCGATTGCAATCGCAACATTGGAGGCACTCGACCAGCAGAAAGTCGTCGTGCCGGATTCAGCGATCGTTGAAGGTTTGGCTGGATTGAAGTGTCCTGGTCGTGTTGAACGATTTGATCTGCCCGATGGTGTCCTGGCTGTGGTTGACGTTGCTCACAATGAGGATTCGATAACAGCTTTGTGTGACTGTTTGCGAAACCGATTTTCCGAGCGATCCATCGCTGTCGTGTTTGGTACCAGTGTCGACAAATCTGCGGAGCCGATGTTGGAGCGACTTTCGGAGATTGCTGACGAATTGGTACTGACCCGTTTTCATGACAACTCGCGATTTGTCGATCCCAGTGATCTTCTGCCACTGCTCCGACCTGGATGGTCCGGTCAGGCTCAGATCATTGCGCAGCCGATTGATGCCTGCCGCGCTGCTCTAGAAAAGGTCTCTCCAGGAGGCATTCTGGTGATTTGCGGATCGTTCTTTCTGGCCGCAGAAACGAGGCGGTGGGTTGAGTCCGTGTCGCTTTTGTCGAATTGAGGGCCGGTCCCCGTCCCCGTAGGAAAGGTGGCTTGAAGTACTCGCTTGCGATGCAGATTGGAACACTTTCCAGCAACGTTGCTCAGAGGCTGGCGATCGTTAGCTCGACATCATCCAAGGGCAAGCCCATCTGGGTCGCGATCTCTCTCGCATTATGCCCTCTGTTCAGTAACTCCCTGATCTGCAGACGCAGGGATGACTCTGGTTTGGAAGGCTGGGTCAATCCCGCTTGCACACCGTTCAACTTGGCAATTCGATCGTCCGCCTGATTGAGAAGTGTTTGGACCACCATGATCCTTGTATCCAGTTCCGCCTTCAACTCACGTTGTAGATCAAACATGGCGGCTTGCCATCGTTGCGTTTCTGCCGGCGCGTCGCTGAGTGGAATGGATGGTTCTTTTCGGTGTCGCATCCCCTTGATTACTTTATTGGCCGCGCGTGCCTCCTGATGAAATCGTTTTCCTGTTCTGATTCTGCGGCGAACCAAAACCCAAGCAAGCATCACAAAGCCACCCACCATCAGAAACTGGGCGGCTTGCATGTTAGCCATCGCTGGGACATCGGCAATCAGGTTCGACGGCCTCATACTCTTGTCTCTTGGGGGTGGTAACAGACTGTCAGTTATCCCGATGTATCGATCCAGAAGGTATGATTTCCCTACACCCTTTGTTTCAGGTCGCACTGTGTTGACTCTACCGGTACTCTGATTTATTCCGGTTTTGCCTCGCGTTCTTGCTTTGTAAGGTCAAACCAGCATCGTCGAACCAGAAATCCCTGAGCCTTTGAAATTGCCAGCCATGGAAGATCACCCGAGCATTTGCGTTTGGCATGCATGCAGTTCATCGACAGTACCAGGACTGGTTGAACGCTGCTGCGAAAATTGGCTCAATCAAGAAGAACGCATTCGTGCGGATCGATTTCGACAGTCGACCAGTCGCAATCAGCATGTCGTCGGGCGGGGTATGGCTCGTCGCCTGCTTGGTCGCGATCGCATTGACCCCAAAGCCATCTGCTTTGCTGCTGCCAAATATGGAAAACCCTATGTCACTGAACCTGCCGAAGCTCAGTTGCCTTTCAATGTTGCGCACACGGATGGGTTGGTGATGTGCGGAATAGGAAATCGAATCGATGACCTAGTGGGGATCGACGTTGAAAAACTTGATCGTAGGACTGATCCCGGATTGGCAAACCGCTATTTCTCAGCTCCCGAGATTCGATTCCTCGAAAACTATCAATCGGATGCCGATCGGCGAAATGCGTTTCTTCGTATCTGGACGCTTAAAGAGGCGTTTATCAAAGCCATTGGAACTGGCTTGCAGACGCCATTGGCTGATTTTGCTTTTGAAGAGATCGATTCAGAAAGACCCCGTATTCGGATGCTCAATCAGAGCCTCGAATCGAATACCGAATGGAGTTTTATGTCGATCGAACCTCGTCCCGGCTACATCGGGGCAGTTGCTGTCGGAGCAGTATTAACAAAGCGAGAAGCTGGCGTGACTCTTCGCCGATTTGAGGATTTGCTCGTGTGACCTTGGTCGACTTCCCGCTGCCGGTGATTGCTTTCCATACATCATGCTGCCAGTCTCGCTGTTGATAGCATTACAGATGAGTCGCCATGGATTTTGTGCATCGAGGCTGACGAGTGTGTCAAAAAACGGGCCTGGCGGAAATTACTTTGGCAAAAGTCACCTCGGTTTGGGTATCGCCTGAGCTGACGTTTTATGGCCCAAACCCCGGTAAACAGCGGGTTTGTAGGTGTCGTTTGTCGCAAGAAAAACAGCACGCACGCCACACCTCGGTCTGAGCGGTCAAAGTTTTCCCATGTGGATCCAGTGGAATAACCAAATGCTACTGACCAAATGTGCCGATAAAAACGCGTGAAGTGGTTGTTCTGTCCAAGCGGGTCGATCGGGCTATACCTGAGAGATGTGGTCGGTTGGGGCGACGGCTTCTTAGCAAAGACAACCAAGGGGGATGACTTTGTTCGGGGAAGCGGCAGCGGATGTCGTTTTGTTCGTGCAAAGTCTCGAAGCTGTGCCGACGCGATCTGACTAGCAGCTTTGATTTCGCACTCGAACCGACTCAAGGTTTCGATGGCGTTTCCCCGCAAATGAATGATCGGCCCATAGCCAAGCGGCGAATGCCGCGGAGACGTTTGCGATGCACCGAATGACTCAATTAAGATTTTTTTCACGCTTCCCTAGCCTCAAGGCAGTCGCTGTATGTGCAGCGCTCTACGCCTTGCCGGTTGCCGCTCAATTGCCGATGGCCGATGCGGATTACGATGCCAGCGGCTATGTGATTCCGGCGGGAATGACCCACCCATCGATGTATCAGGGTGGAGTTGTACCGGCGGGGATGGCGTACTCAGCCGGACTTCAGGGTGGATCGGCAGCCTATCAAGGCGGCGTGATGCCCGTTGGTTACCTCGCCGGCAGGCAGTGCGATGGAAATTGTGGTTCATGTGACCCGGGTACGGGCTGCAGCAACTCACGCGGTGGATTGCTCGGCGGCCACATGAACGGAGATGGACTTTGTGGTTGCGGTTTGTACGGGAAACTTGCGTCGCTATCTAAATACTGTCTGTTTTGCCGTGGCAGCGGTTGCTTGGCTTGCAAGTCTATCAGCTTGAAGCATTTGGGTAGCAACTTGGCGACGTGTCAGCCTTACGGCGAGATCTGCGGACTTCGTTGGTATGACCTGTCCGCCGAAATCGTCTTCCTCGGACACACGCAGGGCGGGGGTAACCAGGTCCTCACGAGTAGGGGCTTAGGCGTACCACCAAACGTCGCGTTGACGATTGGCGATGCCAACGGAGGCGATGAGCTTGCTGCTGGAGTCCGCTTGTCCGGGGCACTGATCTGTGGGGTTGGTGGCAACGTTGAGGCGACCTACATGGGCGGCAACAAGTGGAGTGCACTGGCAGAAGCAAACTCAGCTGCAGGCGATCTGTTCTCGTTCGTGACGGATTTCGGCACAAACCCTGGCCCACTTGGCGATCTCGACAATGCCTCTAAGCAACAAGTCGGAGTCGAAAGTGAATTTGAAAGCGTGGAGTTGAATTACCGCCGAAGAACCATGGGACCGTATTGTCGCTTTCAAGGATCTTGGTTGGTCGGACTTCGGTACATGCAATTTGACAACAGTTTGTATTATGGATCCGTAGGCGCTGCACCCCACTTCTTTAATTCGAACGACCGGGTCAAGAACAATATGTTCGGTGCACAGGTTGGCGGTGATGGATGGTGGAATATCCACTCTGGCGTCAGGCTTGGCATGGGACTGAAAGCTGCGTGGGTTCAAAATGAGATTCATCGCTCGATGACTGTCGATGGCAGCTCCTTTGCCGCTACAACGATAAAAGAATCGCGGCGGGACAGCAGGTTGCTTGGTGAGTTCGAGCTCAAATTCATTTGGCAAATCAATCACTCTTGGAAGTTCAAGACTGCCTACTACGCGATTGCTGCGGAAGGTATCGGCTTCGGATCTGTCGATAAAGACACTTACCTGAGTCTTTCAAATGCAGGGGGGGTGGTCCAGCCCGCTTGGGTTCTTGACGACTTGGTCATTCAGGGGATCTCGTTCGGTACAGAATACAACTGGTAGCCGAACAGACGAAAACCGTCCTACGACAACGAAATAACCTGCCTTTGGGTAATCCAAGGCAGGTTTTTTCGTGTTTGGTCCCACAAAAGATGCGATGATTCCCTATCAACCGCTGTTTTGTCCGTAGAATCGACGCTTGAATCCACCCCGTAGAGGGGTTTGTGCGGGAATCCGTTTGGTCTGATTAGTAGGATTTTGGGTGAC
Source organism: Rubripirellula sp. (assembly GCA_028823035.1). Lineage (GTDB taxonomy): Bacteria > Planctomycetota > Planctomycetia > Pirellulales > Pirellulaceae > Rubripirellula. Next base: position 41,807 of record JAPKCI010000020.1, on the reverse strand, counting down.
AGGTCGGAACTTTGGCATCTGCAATGAGTCCGATAAGGTGCGTTTCGTTGACACCTTAACGGCTGCAATTAGAATCGCACACGCTACATTCCCATACACCCCAAGTTGTTTATTCCTCCTAACTCGCGAATGGGGAGCTGCCGGGTGTTTGGTAAACGCTAGCGAATCTTTTTACCGATGCTAGACAAAGCGCCGCATGGTGGATGCGATGAGATTGGGTATTTACCCATCTCAGGGGATCTGCTGGCCGATGTGTGACCCTGTTCATCCTTAATAAACCGTTCCGACTCTTGCTGCAGAGCTTCAGGTCGCGAATTTGGTAGAGACACTCGATGATCAAACGAAATCAAGCAAAACAAACACGATCTGATAAGAAGCGTTCGGCCCGCGTGAGCAAACGGCGTCGTTTGAACATGGAGGGACTGGAGGAGCGACGATTGTTGGCGGTGATGACAGGCCTGCCGTCCTCGCCCGCTCCGGACCTGCCCGAATACACCTTGAATCGAAATGTGGGTACCGTCCAGGCATACACATACAATGAATCGGAGAGCTTTCTTGAGAGCGGTCTAAACGATTCGATCTCGAATGCGGATGTGGTCCCGATCGGTACTGGCTTTGGGCAGCAGGACACTGTTGACGTCTATGGTTTCTTCCCACAAAGAGGCGATAACACCCAGACTGGTTTTTCGGCTGACCTCGACACCTTTGAAATGAATATGAGAGGCGGCGACATCCTCGATGTTGCTGTGCAGGGAGCAGCCACCCAATTCATCATTCGCGATGTAGAGGGGCAATTGGTCTTCGGGAGTTCTGGGACTCTCTTCAGCGATGCGACTTTTGCGATAAACACGCCTCGGCAGACTGTGGGAAATGCGACTGGAACCTTTGTTATTCCGCGAGAAGGTAGCTACTATTTGACGGTTGCTGCCGACATCCCCAACAGCAACTACACCATTGGTTTACGAGCTTATCGACCGGTCACCGAACAGTTGGAAGTCGGTGATGCACAGATTGTCTATTTGGACTTTAACGGGGATGTGATTGATGGAAATCTGGTTGGCCTACCAGGTTTTGTCAGGCTCCCGGGCTTGGTCGAATCGCTGCCGCTTCTGGGCTTGGAACCGGGCAATATCGCTGCGGCCAACAACATCATGGAGAAGGTGATCGACGGCACTGTCCGTATCTTTGAGGATTTGACTCAAACTGGCGAAAACGGCGATTACACGGAGTCGTCAGTACCCGGCGAGTATGCGGTGCGCATTCTTAATAGCCGAGATCATGCAGGCCAGATATCCATGAATGATCCACGCCTGACACGGATGATGATCGGAGGCAGCGGAACGGATATCAATAGAGACGACGCCTACGGGTATGCTCAAAGCGTTGATTTGGGCAACTTCGATCTGTCCCAGTACGGATTCTTCGCACTGGATTTGTTTGGTGCAGACGCGCAGGACGCAATCGATGGTGGAATCAGTCCAAACAACAGCCAAGTCGACTTTATCGGTGATTTTTTGGCGGCGGTGGTCGCGCACGAAGCTGGGCACACTTTGGGCATGGCTCACACCGACGGTGACAACTTTACCGTTACGGTTTCTGACGAGGGAGGATCTGCGAACTCCATCTCGTATATGCAATCGCTTGGACCAGACGGGATCTACGGAACATCTGATGATGTGCTTCCTGTTTTCGCCGACGACTTTTACAGCCTGGCCGAAGGCTTTATCGGGAAGAATGAGATCACAAATACGTTGGCTCAGTTGTTGTCTACTGGAACAAAGGGCGGCGGTTCTGTCAGCGGTCGGGTCTTCTTGGATGCGAATCTGGATGGCAGTAGCATTGGTGATGGTGGTCTCCTTGGGGCAACTGTCTTCGCTGATGTCAATGGCGATGGTGTTCACACAAACGGTGAACCAATCACTACGACTGGACTCGATGGAGTCTTCTCTTTGAGCGTCAACGCTGGCACGGTCAATCTCTATGCCACCGCACCAGCGACTCACATTGCAACGACTTCAAACGTCGTTTCGGTGAATATTCCGAACTCGGGAACGGCCTTCGGCGTGGAGTTCGGTTTCGGATTTGTAAACGGCTTCAAGACAGGAACTGCCTTTGATGATTTTGACGGTGATGGATTTCACGACATCGGCGAACCCGTTTTGGAAGGCGTTTACATCTATGTGGATACGGACCATGACAATTCTCCTGACTTGGGCGAACTGAATGCCAGGTCAAAAGATGATGGAAGCTATGTCTTGAATTTGCAAATTGCGGGCAACTACATCGCTCGTGCAGTGGCGCCCCTCGGTTATCAAGTGTCATATCCGATAGGTGGTGAACACAATATTTCCTACGACGGATCGATAGCCGCGAACGAATACAATTTTGGCTTCCGGTCAACATTGGACTTTGGGGATGCCCCCGACACTTACGGGACCACGCTGGATAGTGACGGAGCACGACACGGAATTGTTGAAAACTTAAGGATAGGAAGTGTTCAACCTGATCGGGAAGACGACGGGATACCCGGGTCCAGCGCGACGGGTGATGACAACAACGCCGTCCCTAATGATGAAGTGGGCGTCGTGCAGAAATCACCACTCGCACCCAACGCAACTGCGGAATTTGAAGTAACTGTCACAAACACGTACGGGCAAACCGCCTATCTTCAAGGCTTCATCGACTTGAATAAAAATGGTGTTTTCACCGATGCCGGCGAGCAGTTTTTGCATAATCGAACCATTAATACGGGGCAAACCAATACCACACACATGGTAGATGTTTATGTTCCCTATGATGCTGCTACCGGAACAACTTACATGCGTTGGCGACTCAGTACGGATCGGGTGGGGCCGACCGGCTTTGCCTCGACCGGCGAAGTTCAAGATCACCAGGTTGGAATTGCGACCAGTTCCGAGCTTGCGAACGATGACTACTTTGAAATACCGAGAAACTCAGTCAGCGTTCTATTGGATGTTTTGGAGAATGATTTCCAGTTGGCGGGTAACCCGTTGGTTATCGACAGTCTGAATACGGTTGGAACCAAGGGACTCGTTGCTTCCCCAACCGTCAATCAGATCTTTTATACACCACCGAATGGTTTCATCGGTATGGATTCGTTCAGCTACACGGTTGTCGACACGTTTGGCAATCAGGCGACTGCTTCGGTCATCATTGATGTCAAGTTTCAGTCGAATGTCCCAATTGCCATTGATGACATCTACAGTGTTCCTGAGAATTCAGTGAACCGTCCTTTGGCTGTGCTGAACAATGATGTTACCAGCATCAATGGTGGAATTGGAATTGCGAGTGTCAGCGCGGGTACCGAAGGCGGCATCATCTCCGTTATCGCGGGTGGTCAATCGATTAGCTATACACCACAAGCAGGTTTTGCTGGGACAGAACAGTTCGTGTACACGATTCAGGACGGAGTGGGATTGGTAAGCACTGCCACGGTGACAGTAAACATGATGCCGGGTTCTCTGAACGATGATCTTGCTGAGTATTCGATCGAAATCGTTGATGCAGTGAACGGCGATGTCATCGATCATGTGCAGGTTGGGGATGAGTTCACTGTACGTGTATCGGTGGACGATCTGCGTCCGGGGGTTCCCAATGGTGTTGCGTCCGCGTTCCTTGATCTGCTTTACACCTCGGCTTTGGTATCAACCGTCGATAGTAATCCCAACGATCAATTCAACTTTGACATCGACTTTGGCCCGCTCTTCAGTGGTGGTTCCTTCCAGCTGGGCGATGCATCTGTTCCCGGATTGTTGAATGAGGTGGGCAGTACTCAGGATGTGAACAATCTGACAGAGCATTCTGGCAAGACGAAACTCTTTGACGTGACGATGCGGGCAAATGCCGCTGGCATCGCTCAATTCATGGGTGATCCGGCGAATACCGCACCGGCTGAAACTGTCCTCATCCTGGAGGATGATGCCCTGCTTGTAGAGCAGTTGCGTTTTGGTCAAACCGAGTTGACGATCCTGCCCACGTCCGATTACCTGACAGTCGCAGTTGATGATTCTTTCCCTGATGGTCTGGATTCTGACGGGAATGTGATCATCAATAGTTCGCCAGCTCGCAGTCGGCTGTTCGTGCTTCAGAATGACAATCTGGGCGTCACCGGAACCATCACTGAGTTTGGTTTGGTTAACCAGCCTACGAAAGGCATCGCGATCATTGAAGACAACGGTACGCCGAGCAACTTTGCAGACGATTACGTAAGCTACCGGCCCAATTTTGCCGAAACGGGGTTGGAAGAATTCAGCTACTTTGTGGTGACCAGTGAGGGCGTGATGACCTCGGCGGATGTGACCATCGCTCTTGGCAGCCAGAATAATGATGCCAGAGTTGCGTTTGACTTCTCGCTTGTTGATCGAGCTGGTGATCCGGTGAATCCGTCCGAGGTAATGGTCGGGGACGAGATTGGCTTGCGGGTTACTGCTGATGATCTCAAACTCTTTGGCGACGGCGGAACGCTGGTATATGCTGGATTTCTCGACGTGCTTTATGATGCCGGTATTCTGTCGCCGGTTGATCCCCTGTCAGGTAACTACAACTTCGATCTCGAGTTTGGTTCTCAGTTTAGCGAGGCATCAGGTTCGGGTACTGCGGCAGTGCCAGGGATTATCGATGAGATCGGCAGCTTGCGGTCGAATACAAGTTTTAGCTTCCCATATACGTCCGACGATCCAGCGACTTTGGTAACGATCTACTTTGATGTGAATGCAGCAGGAACCGCACGTTTCGCTGGTTCACCTGCAGACTTGATGCCTCAGCATGACACACTGGTTTTCACTGATAATAGTCCAGTGAGCAGTGAATTGATTCGCCTCGACGTTTTGACGATCACGGTCAGTACGCCTGGATCGGGAGAGCAGAATCAAGATAATAACTATGACGTCAACGGCGATGGATTTGTGTCACCGATTGATGCGTTGATCGTGATCAACGATTTGGCGATGTCTGGCGAGGGAGAGAATTCCAATAATGGTTCGGGCAACAAGAACTATCCCGATGTGAATGGTGATTTCAAAGTCACCGCCATTGACGCTCTTCTGGTCGTCAACCGACTGGGTCAGAATAATCACAATGCTTCAGGCGAACAGCTGGTTCCGAATTTGGAAGATGAGGATAGATTCGTTTCGGGGTCAACGGATGCAGTATTCGCTGATTTGGGAACCGGTGACTTGAGCTCAACAGAGAAGATCGCGATCACTGATTGTCCAAAGGCTCCCGAAGTGTTGGTTCCGTCTACCGCCGGTGCCGATAGCGATTCAAGGGACGATGATGACGATGAAGTCCTGAATCTGCTGGCTGGTGACGTCGATGGAATCTGGGGCTGATTTGGCCCGAATTGACGATTTTTGAAATAACAGTCGGGCTGATCTTGTTGGGTCAGTCCGACTTTTTTTGCGCTCTAAAGAGCGTATGGGACCGGTACAGATTGCCAATTTGCATCCAGGCTTTCGACGATTCCTTTGCCGGGGGATGATAGTTTTAGATGCATGATGGGTCGTTGAGCCGTAGAATTGAAGGATTGCGGTTTGATGCTGCAACCGGGGTTCGGCTCTGGAACTGGGGCCAAGTCCGCAACTGACGGTTCGTCCTATTCCGCCCGTTTGCATCTGGAATACAGATCTCGATTCTGCTGGATTGAATGTTTCGAAACCTTTTTCACACGAGACTCCATTGCCTTTTCAGCCGTTTGCAGTTCAGTGCCTGACCTGCGGGAGTCAGCTTCGAGTTTCCGATCCTGCGATCGAGGGAACCATTGCTGCATGTCCGAAGTGTGGCTCGATGGTGCAGATCAATCGCCCGGACGGCCAAATGGAAATTGGTCGGTCGGGCGTCGATAGCCAAGCCATCACTGAGGAGGCTATTTCGGCGGATGCTCGTATTTCCCGAAGTCAGACACCGCAAGTTCCTCCAGAGGGGTTTGCAGGATCCGAATCGGTTGCTCCAGATCATGCTGAGAGCATGGCAGGTGCAATCCCTCCTGACTGGCAAAGTGCCAAGACGCAACGTTCCCGACAAATTGCACTGGTGATTGCTCTTTTAGCCATTGGACTCATGGCCGCGGTGATGTTCTTTGGCTGGTTTGTCTATTCGTGGGGGCAGCAAGAGGCCCAGCAAGCCGCAAGTGGTCCGTCTGAGTTGGCTGCGATTGATCAAACCAACAGCGACTCAACCATCGGCTCCGACCAAACCGTTGCCGAGGATCATCTGACCGAGGGAACAACCAGTTCAATAGACGATGATGGGCCGAGTGACGGGGACAGCGAGGTTCAAAAAAGTCAGTCAACAGAGACGACAAACTTGACCGGGGAACCCAACGGTGGTTCTGGAACAGGTTCAGATCTTCAGACTGATCCAGTAGGCGATACTACGGTACCGGTCACGAGTCCGCCTGATGCAGGGGTGGCAAGTTCAATTCCGAGCGATTTACTGCCCCCTTCTGCGCTCGATCCACTCGCTGATTCTGCCGGCAGTGATGATCGTGATGCTGCCCCGGGGATGCAGGACTTACCACCTGAATTGTTGAAGTACACGCAATTCCTGCTTGATGACGGGGGTCAGGCAAAACCGACGCTGAAGGCGCCTCCGACCATGGAAGAAGTCAAGGTCGAAGCAGCTGCAGAGGAGGACAATCAGAACCTGCGGATACCCATCACGCCCAGAAACTTGGATCTGAAAGCCGATCTTGCAATTCGTCTTGCGCTCGCGTCAGATGGCTATCCAGCGAGTGACCTGATGCTGTTGGTCAGTCAAGTCAGCGGTGTTCCCATTCAGGTGGATTGGTTGTCGTTTGATATGGCCGGAATGGATATTGAGCAACGGGTGCCGACCACAAAGGATTGGCGTTCTGCCAAGGATTTAATCGATGAGACAGCGTCGGCTTTGCAGGCGGAAATCAGGGAGAAACCAACTCTGCTGATCATGACATTGCGAGACGAAGTCTTTGATGTGGCAGCAAGCAATATGATGGCTGTCGATGACTTTGGTGACGGCAGCATCTCGGCTGCCCAGTTTTTGAAGGAATTTTTGACGGGACTTGACGATGCTGCTGGTTCAAGACAGAACACACAGTTGGCATCCCTCGCGACCGAGGCGTTGCGGCGAATGCGCAATATTACGCCGAAGATGGACAAGGAACGTTTTGGACGCTGGGCGCGAGCCGTCACCGATGCTGATGTGGAATGGGCGGTCCTGACGGGTGGCGAGGCTGGTCCGCAAGTCGACGCACCCATTACCGTTGCTGGATTTCTGCGACGCATGGCCAGGTTGAATCAGGCGACGTGCGTATTGAACTGGCAAGATGCCGTTCGCCGTGGCGCTTCGCCCGAGCGATTGATTCTGCCTCATACGAAAGATAACGCCGGCAGTACACTGGAAAACGCTCTTGCGCCTTTGGGTCTACAAGTGCGTCAAGTAGACCTCAATCACTGGTGGGTAGGGACTGAGGCGACCTACGATCGTTTACCCATTTTGGTTTGGACAGCGCCTCTGGGCGACTCGCGGGCAGCGTTCGTTGAGCGAATCAATAAAATCATGGCTGGCGCGTCGCCCCAGAACTATCGCTTGGCAATTGACGATGCAAGTGATCGGGCATTGATGCTGCTTCCAAGATTCATTGTCCGTCAGTTACCGAAGATTGCGCCAACGGTCGCCAGCAAGTAACAGGCGATGTGTGCAGAGACCACTCAAGGTCGGGAACGTCATTTTTTCCTTTTTCCATTGGTTTCATGATCAAGCTATCGTGTGTCATTCTGGTGATTGGTTTGGGTGTTGGTTGCAGCGGGGAATTGTCGGCACAGACGACGATCAATCTTGCTCAACCACCGCGTTCTTTGAATACTTCGCCAATGCCAGCCAAGGTTGTTGAAGCCTATCCCCGCTTGCGACTTTCGCGTCCAATCGTGCTCACAGGGGCCGGCGATGGGAGTGGTCGCCTTTTCATCGCCGGGCAACGGGGAAAGATTTTTTTCATCGATGCGTCTGATCATGATGTGGAACGCGCCGATTTGTACATCGACCTTTCGAAGCGGGTGGCCTACAAAGACCGTGAGAATGAAGAAGGCTTGTTGGGACTCGATTTTCATCCCAAATTCGATCTCAACGGTTATTTTTATGTCTACTACACTTCTTCCGAACGACCTCATGTTTCGGTGGTCAGCCGCTTTTCCGCATTGGATAAAGATCATGGTGATCCCAACAGTGAACTGAAGTTGATGGAGATACAGCAGCCATTCTGGAATCACAATGGTGGGACCATTACGTTTGGACCTGATGGCTTGCTGTATGTTGCACTGGGTGACGGAGGCAAAGCCAATGATCCGCTTGGCAGCGGTCAGGACTTGGGTACCCTGCTTGGTTCCATCTTGCGTATCGACGTTGATCGACCCTCAGAAGAGCAGCCCTATTCCATCCCGAAGGACAACCCCTTTGTGAACGGCGAGGCGCGGCCAGAAATCTATGCATTCGGCATCCGGAACATCTGGCGGATGGCATTCGATCCCAAGACAGGTGATCTCTGGGCTGCGGATGTGGGCCAGAATGAGTGGGAAGAGGTCAACTTGATTCGCCGTGGCGGAAATTACGGTTGGAATCTACGAGAGGCGGCACACGCATTCAAGCTCGGTGGCAATGCAGGTGCCGGACCACGTCCTGATTTGATCGAGCCTTTGGTTGAGTATCCGCATACCGATCCTTGGGGAAAGTCGATCACTGGTGGTGCTGTTTACCGTGGCAGCAGCAATCCCGTGTTGGATGGGTATTACCTTTATGGTGACTACGTCAGCGGGCGTCTTTGGGCATTGAAGTACGACGCTGCTACGGCAACCGTCACCGAGAACCGCCCGATTGCCTGGGACAATTTGCCTGTGTTCACGTTTGGGCAAACCGATGACGGTGAGGTTTTGATGAGCACGATGTCGGGTGGCGGTCGGATCTATCGATTCACTCAGTGAGTGAATAGGTTCAGATCCGCACCCAGTCCTTGAGACGAGCGTGCTCAAAAATCATCTCACGTGGAACTTGCAGGTCCTGACCCATGCCGCAAGCCGACACGCGGTCGTCCATGGCAATCGCAACATCAACGTAGGCCAAACCAACTGCGTTAAAACAACACCACAGATTTTGCGCTACTTGAATGTGGCGGGTAGGCAATGGATGGGTGACTGCGGTTTGCCGCGAAACACAATCGATACAACTGACCGGGTTCTACCTTGGTCAGTCGATCAGGTGTAATCAGATGGCGAGGTCAGGCGATAAACTGCGCGTCTTTGCTGACCGGCAAGCGAATGATAAAGGCGGTCCCACGACCGACTGAGCTCTCGACGCGAATGCGTCCATGATGAGTGTCGATAATCTCTTTGCAGGCAGCCAGACCGAGTCCCGTTCCGCCCTTTCCCGATTCATCCGGGCCATCCTTGGTGGTGTAAAAGGCGTCAAAGATGTGAGGCAGGGTTGCTCGCGGGATACCGGAGCCTGAATCGCGGACAACCAGTTCGACAAATTTACTGTCGGCACTGGGTTTCAGTCGAATCAGGATCGTGCCGCCTTCGGGCATGGATTGTCGACCGTTGATCAACAGATTCAGCAGTACACGCTGAATTTGGTTACCACTGGCCATTGCTTTAGGTGTTTTCGGATCCAGTTCGGTTTCCACTGCGATGCGGTATTTTCGCATTTCCCGTTCGAGCAGCACCAGCGAGTCGGTGATGATGGCAGCAAGATCGGTGGGTTCCATGCTCTCGCTGCGGTTTTTGGCCTGAGCGAGGATGGTTGCTGTGATTTTTGCTGCCCGTTCCGAGGCATCCAGAATTTTTCCCAAAGCTTTATCGCGACTCGCATCGTCCCGATTGCGAATCCCCAATTTTGCGTAGTTGATGATTGTCATCAACACGTTGTTGAATTCATGAGTGGCTGTACTTGTCAGTTCGCCAAGTGCCGCTAGAGCCTGTGTTTTGCGAAGCTCACTTTTCAGGTACTGAATTTGCCGCTGCGGATCCACCACGTTAGCCGGAGCTGCGGGTGTTGGAACCTGGCTCGGTGGTGAGTGACTGGTGTTGGATGACTGCTGCGACTGCATGTTGACTAGGCCGGACCGAAACTTGGGACTGATACAACGCGAAATTGCCCTGTACTTATCTTGACCTATCGTCGAAGGTATTTCATTTGCTACAGGCCGAACTATCCTCCCCGCATAGATTGCCACGTCCCCCATCGACCTCAATGAGTGGGTAATTTGTTTTGCTTGCAGTAGCTGCGCTGTTTCGTCCGTCAGTTCACAGGATGTCAGATGATTGCGAAGGGAAAATCGCTTTACTTCCAAACAGAAAAAGATGATTTGGCAGCCAATGACGTCGTTTCCAGGCTTCGACAGACGTTGCACGAGGCGCGAGGCATCGGCTTCAAAGTGAGAATGGAAGTGCTGGATGACGAGCAGGCCTCGTGGTGTGTGATTGCAGGTGTTCTCACCCTGTTTGTCGATCTGTCGCAAACAGCTTCAGAGCAGCTTCAGCAGGTTGAAGAGACACTCAATACTTACCACCGCATGGAGTTGCGCAATGTCACCATGCAGGCTTCACAAAGTAAGATCTCAAAAGATCATGGGAAACAGGCGGCGTGAAACAGGTAGCCTCTATACCCAGAGGGTGTAATTTGGCCACAATGGAGCGTCGGTTACCTTGAACATCCAAGTTGAATTGAGGCGTTTCCAGCGTGTTCTCTAAGCGAATGTCCTTCTCTGCAGCAGCCTCATTCTGCCATCGCTTTGGTACGGGACTTCATGCCGGTGCCGATATTTTGGTGCTGTTGAAGAGTGAGGCAAAGATGGGCTCAGCCAGCCAACACCGGGCGATGGAGGGCCTTATCGAGGGAGTGAAAAAAGGTGAGCAACTCCATGTTCTGATGGGCCAAAACAAATTTTTCCCAACACTGATGACCGTGATGGTCCGGGTTGGCGAAACAACCGGGAAATTGGAATACCTGCTGTTGCTGCTCAGCGAACACTACCAGCAGCAACTTCAACTACGTCGCAGTTTTATTTCGGTGATCATTCTCCCGGTCCTGCAGTTGCTCTTCGGTATTCTTGTGATCTCGGGACTGATTTATTTGCTTGGGGTTTTGGTGCCGGCTACTGGCGGTGAAATGGCCGATATTCTGGGATTCGGATTGCGTGGCTCTCAGGGAGTTCTCATTTTCTGGATGTACCTGTTCCTGATTTTTGGCAGCATTGGTGCCTGCATCTTGTGCTTCTTCAAGAATGTGGCTGGCGTACACAATTTGATTCCGCTGGTCTATATGGTCCCGGTGATTGGATCTTCTCTACAGACAATTACCATTGCAAGATTTTGTCGGGGGTTGTCGATTGGCTTGGGTTCAGGATTAGAGCCAACCTTGGCGATCTCTCTGGCTTTGGACAGCACGGATAGTGATTACTACCGTGCCGCGGCAGCCGATTCGCAGCAAGCGATTCTGGCTGGTGCTACCTTGGCAGGTGCATTGGAGGCAATGAATATTTTTCCGTCCGACTTCATCGGCAGAATCGAAATCGCAGAGCATTCCGGGACTGACGCCGAATCCATGGCTCATCTCGCGACTGAATACGATGAGCGAGCCAAGGGGGCACTTAAAATCATTTCGCGAACCGTGTCGACAATCATCTTTGTCACGGTAATGTTGCTGCTCGTTTTCATGATCTTTCGCATAGCCTCGTTCGTTTTCGGAGCCTACAGCGATGCAGCTAAGCCCATCTAATGCGTGTGGTTGATGATGAACGGGGTGAGGTAATTGATGAAGTCGCTCAGCCCAATCGTCTGTGCCATACTTTCCTGATTGGGCCACTGTTTTATCAACGAAGCCTGGTTCTGTTCAATCGTTCCCGTTACGACCGTTGCTCATGCATCAATGCACTCACAATCACTCGTCTGATCAGTCTTACGGTTGGGTTTTTGCAACGGGAGTCACGCTGAATCTTGCCTTCGTAGTGGTGGAAGGTTCCTTTGGCTGGTATTCCGGTTCCCTCGCACTGTTGGCCGACGCTGGCCATAATTTGAGTGATGTGCTTGGCTTGCTGGTGGCATGGGGCGGATATGCTCTTGCGAAACTGCCACCGAGCCCTCAACGCACATACGGTTGGCGCAGTTCGACGATCCTGGGGGCGGTGTTCAACGGTTTGTTGTTGTTGGTTGCGGTGGGAGGCATTGCTTGGGAGGCGGTTGGGCGTTTGTCCACTCCAACGGAGGTTCCCGCAGGCATCGTGATTTCAGTTGCCATGGTGGGTGTTGTGATTAATACAGGCACCGCGTTGTTATTTGTCCGTGGACGTCACAGTGACCTCAATATTCGCGGAGCCTATCTGCACATGGCTGCCGATGCTCTGCTTTCTCTCGGTGTGGTTGTTGCTGGTTTTGTGATCATGTGGACTCATTGGTTGTGGGTGGATCCGGTTTCGAGTCTGGTGATTGCTGTCGTCATATTCATTGGGACATGGGGTTTATTGAAGGACTCTGTTCATCTGGCATTGCAAGCGGTGCCACCGGGAATCGAGTTTGATGAGGTTCAAGTTGCACTCTTGGAGTTGCCAAACGTCACGGAGGTGCACGACCTGCATGTTTGGGCCATCAGCACGACTGAGATCGCATTGACTGTGCATATTGTTCGTCCCGATCTTGAGAATGATGATGCGATGCTCAGAGAGGCATGTGAAATGTTACACGCACGCTTTGACATCAATCACACCACGATTCAGATCGAAAGATCGATCAGCGCAACTGATTGTGGGCAAGCCGAAGATGGATCACTCTAGGATCTGGCTGTATGGGCGGTTGCGTCACGGATCTCGGCACAACCGGGTATTGCTTCATCAGTTAGTTTGATCAAAGCGTTTGAAGCCATGCGGCGGGTTTGACGAAGTACCCTGACCCAGCATTTCCGGCTGCATGATACGGTTTAGCGGGAACGGAGACTCGTTCAACGAGCGTTGTTCGTGTCTAGATAATTGTGCTCGCATCAGCATCGAGTCCAGGTCGAGGATTCCCAACAGGTAACCGTCAGCATCGACAACCGGGATTTGTCGGGATTGCCGCCCACCCCGCTGGATCGCCGTTTCAAGTTGTTCGTCGATTCCAACGCCACCCAGGTAATTCTTGTTGTCAATCAATTCACTGGCAGGTGTCAGTGGGTCCTTGCCGGCCTTGATCGCCTGCTGGACATCACGAAGGTGCAGCATGCCAACGACCATACCGTGATCGCTGACAACGGGCAGGGACTGCATTGGACTTGCCTGCCATGCTCGAAAGATTTGCGACAGTGGTGTATCCATCAGGATGCAGTCACCGGTTCTCACCATCGCCTGTCTGACATTCAGGCCACGCACAGATTCCATCATGTCGACCTGTTTTGCTTCGGCAAGGCCCGCGTATCCAATGAAAATGGCAATCAAGACCGGAATTGGTTGCATGGGACTGGCGTTCAACGCGATGAACGCCATGCCAGCGGCACAAAGCAGTCCAACCCGCGATGCGATCCATGTCGCTTTGCGGTAGTTGATGATCATCGCCAGAAGGCTACGAAAAACACGGCCACCGTCCATGGGAAATGCTGGCAGCATGTTGAAAATGACCAGCATTAAATTGACGCCTACCAACATCATTGCATAACCAGTGAACGATGGACGCATCAGGATCGCATCCATCGTCTGTAGCATGTCCTCGTCCATGCCCTGACCCGATATCGCTGAAGTAATCGAGCCCTGAAAGGCGTAGAGCACAGCCTCGCTCGAGAAGGCAAAGAAGCCAGCAAGTAGCAGGATCACGATCACGACATTCACGGCCGGACCCGCGACAGCGACCACCAGTTCCTGCCAGGGAATCCGAGGCATTGATTTCAGTCGGGCGACACCCCCAATCGGCAGCAAGGTAATGTCAACGGTTCCAATGCCGAATCGCCTGGCTGCCAGAACGTGGCCATACTCATGCAACGTCACGCAGAAGTACACGCCCATCAGTTGCGAGATGGCATACAGGACGCCCAAGGTGCCGTCTCCATACGCACTTAACGCGATGTAGGCGATCATCAATGAAAAGGACCAGTGGATGTAAAGTCCGATCCCCAGAAACGTTCCTAGTTTTAGTCTTCGATTCAACACACTTTCCGATAAAAGGCGTCTCCGTCACAATGCGATTCCAGAAATCGCTAACTGCAAACGAACGCAAGTCGCTATCATCGTAGCGGAAACATCAAATGAAACGATATGCGGTCTTTCGCCCTTCTTATTCACCTGCCCCAAGAGTGTGCTTGGAATGCTACGTCATAAGCTGATTCACCCACAAATCACCGCCGTTTTGGCCGCATCTGGCCATCACAGTGCCGTGCTGATCGCTGATGGAAACTATCCAGCTGCCAGCAAACGCGGTCCCCGTGCCGAACTGATCAGCCTGAACCTGATGCCGGGCGTTCCCACCTGTGATCAGGTGCTGGAAGCGATCTTGTCTGCGGTGCCGGTGGAATCGATTCAGACCATGGAAACCGAGACCAGTGGCCCCTACGCTCTCGATGGCGATCCTCCCGTCTGGGATGACTATCGCAAGACCATCAAGGATGCCGGTGTTGATCTGAAATTGGAGTCGATTGACAAATGGAAGTTTTATGAAGCGGTCAGCACTCCTGATCATGTCTTGACCATCCAGACGGCAGATCAACAGCGGTACGCCAACATTCTGCTGCACATTGGCGTGAGGATGGATTGATCGGCCCTTGTGACAGCGGCTGTTTTCAATTCAACCGATCGGCCGCCTCAGGCTTGTTTGGCACCTGCTTTTCCTTCCTCAATCACAAATGAGGCAGGTGTCAGGAGAGAAGATTCCGATTTTTCAACCTGCGGTGTAACTCGGAAATGGGTTGTCCAATGTTGAGGTGTGAGTTCGCAGGAAACATATCCGCGATTTGTGTTGTGCCAGCGAACAAAGTCATTCTGGCTAGCAGCACGTTCGTATTCCTGGATCGGTTTACCCCCGTTGCCGCCGGAGGTCATCGACGTGCCTACCAGTTCGGTACCGACGACAGGTGACTCGGGGTTTTCAAAATCGAGTTGCAGGTCGTTGACCCAGTTAACGTGGATGTCGCCGGTGAGGACGACGGGATTGGAAATCTGACGGTCATGGAAAAACTTTAACAGACGGCGGCGACTGAGTTCGTAGCCCGGCCACTGATCCATGCTGTACCGTCGGTCATCGCCCTGTCCACGGTTCAGCGGGGCCATCATCACCTGCTGGGCCAGTACATTCCAAGTGGCATTGGATTGCAACAAGTTTGACATCAGCCAATCTTCCTGTGGTTTGCCCAGCATGGTTGCCTTGGGGTCAAACACCTTGCCAGTCATCGGTTTCTGATGGTCGCCGTTAGGTTGGTCAGTCCGATATTGTCTGGTATCGAGTACATGAAAGTTTGCCAGTTGTCCGTATTGGCAACCACGGTACAGCGTCATGTTCGGGCCTTGAGGAAATGACCTGCGTCGCAACGGCATGAACTCATAGTAAGCCTGATATGCATTCTTGCGACGTGCCAGGAAGGCTTCGGGAGAGATGCCCTGCTCTTCTGAGACGAGGTTCGCGTAGTTGTTATCAAATTCATGATCGTCCCACGTTACGACCCATGGAAACAATCGATGTGTTTCCTGCAGCATCGTGTCCAGCCGGTACTGGGAATAACGGGTCCGGTAGTCTGCCAGAGTTTCAATTTCGCTACCCAGGTGTTTGCGGGGACGATTGTCCTGACCCCCGTATTCGTAAATGTAGTCGCCCAAGTGAACGACAAGATCAAGGTCCTCCTGCTGCATGTGCGGGTAACCGTTGAAGTATCCACTCTCATAATGTTGGCAGCTTGTGAATGCGAATCGTAATTGATCAGGCATCACCTGGGTTGCAGGTGCAGTACGGGTCCGTCCGGTGGGGCTTGTTTCCTTGCCGGCATGGAATCGATAGAAGTACCAACGGTGTGGTTCAAGTCCTGTAACCTCAACATGAACAGAATGTCCGAGTTGTGGCATGGCGTTGGTTTTGCCGCTGCGGACGACGTTGGTGAATGATTCATCGGTGGCAACTTCCCAAACCGTTGGCACAGCTGTCGTTGGCATGCCGCCACCGGTGAGTGGCGATGGAGACAGTCGAGTCCACAGTACGACGCCATCCGGTTCTGGATCACCAGAGGCAACGCCGAGTGTGAATGGATAGTCACTGAATCGGTGGCTCTTGCCGGGTGCTTCTTCCGCACTTGCCGCCACTGCGGGAATGGCTGAGACGGCTGCGATGTATTGCATGAAATCGCGTCGGTCGATGCCGTACCAACGTGATTCACTTTGTTTGGAAAACGGTTTCATGGTTTGAATCCTCGATTTTTCGTGCTCATTGTAGGCCACCACGCAGTCCCAGACATGTGTGAAAAGAAGCGGTAGTAGTCGGCTTCGGGAAGCGACTCATATCGACAACTGCGATTTCGAGTCCTCGACTTCTACCGATGGCAGAAGGACGGCTCTGTTGACTTCACCGCTGATGTCTGATGCGTTCCTTTGTCGGGATGTTGCCGATTCCGATAGTCTTTGATGTGAAGTGCAGGACGCCTGCTCGGTTGAGAACACAGAAACGTTGTCCATCGTCCATGCATTCAGAATGCAGGGTGAGGATTAACGAGAGGTCGCTGCATCGAAAATCCATGCAATGATTGGTCAGCTGGCTTCAGCGTTTGTTGTCCGCAGGACCGAGTCTATCCGTTCCTTCCACTGACATCATAAGTTCCCTGAGTTCGGCCATCTTCTGTGGATGTGTCGAGGCAAGGTTGTTTCGTTCGCCGATGTCGACGTCCAGATCATAGAGTTCATCAACCTTTTCGCGATCATCTTCGATGGCGTAACCATAAAAGAAGGATGCAGGTTTCAAATATTTCCACTTACCAACACGTATCCCGGCCCCCTGGAAATAGAAGTGCTCTCTGCCTGTTTCGCGTTTACCCAGCAGGAGATCTGTCTGGTCCATGCCGTCAATGTGCCGATCGCCTGGCACTGTGTAACCAGCCAATGTTGCAAACGTTGGCATGAAGTCAATCGTTGCAAAGATGGCGTCCGAGGTTCTGCCTGCCGGGACCTTTTCAGGCCACCGTACGATGCAGGGCAGTCGATAACCTCCCTCGTAGGGAGAACCTTTCCCATTACGCAGAGGTCCAGCATTACCCCAGAAAATCGACCCCTCCGGGTGCCCTTTTTTCTTTTTCGTGTACTTGTCCTGATTCCACGGGCCATTGTCGCTGGTGTAGATGACCAGCGTATTACTGCGCAGGCCGAGTTCATCGACCACATCCAGGAGACGCCCCGTCTCATAATCGAATTCCTCGACCACATCACCATACAGGTCACCAGCTGAAGTACCGCGGAAACGTTCAGATGCATTGATGATGGTGTGCATCATGGTGTGAGCCACGTACAGGGCAAACGGTTTTTTTGGATCACGTCGATTCTTGAGGTAGTCGATCGCCTTGTCGGTGTAGAGCGTTGTCAGGCTGCCCATGTCCCGTGTCGACCCTGATTTTTGGTTGTTCTCGTGGAAAGTGACGCCGCCGCCATCGTTCGCTCCCAGTGTCCCATAGTAGTAATCAAAACCCTGCGAATTTGGCATGCGTTCAATGATCGGCTTGCGATTGGATACATCCCATTTTCCGATGCAAGCTGTTTGGTAGCCGGCGGTGCGCAATGTTTCGGCAAAGGTGATCTCCGATGCCGGCATTCCCCAACCCTTGCTGCGAATCGGATGTCGACCTGTCAGCAACGCCGAACGAGAGGGTCCACAAACAGTTTGGGAATAAAACGAAGTGAATCGGGTTCCCTCTGCAGCGAGTTGATCCAACCGCGGCGTTTTGTTCGTAGGACTTCCATAGCAGCCAATGTCTGCAAAGCCTTGATCATCCGTGAACACAATCAAAATATTTGGACGCTCCGCCGCATTGACCGTTGCGCATGCCATCAGCATGAGATTCGCGAAGAGTACATGAGAGGTGGTGCACCAGCGTATGAGATTATTCATTTCCGTCATGCTTCTATGATGTGGGGGATTTCGGTGAGCACTGTTGCAGGGCATCAACGCAAGCAGTTTCCGATTCAACGTTCAGTGTTGTCGATCTTCTTGTGGTTGTGGACGGTTGGAGTAAATTTTTTTCGGGATTCCAAGACTTTTGATTTCTGTGCAGGCCATGAAGGGTTTGCCTCGGCACGCCAGATGCGAACCCGCTTGATCTCATGCCATGTTGTACCCATGGTCAACGAGACAAGGTTCTTCGGCATGCGAATTTGTTCAGCCTTGGCGTAGGCGACATGATTTCCCATGCGAAACAGTGCTTCATCACCGACGACTTCGAGCGTTGCGGTGTACCACACCTCGGGTTGAATCGAGACGGGTTGCTGGTCGAGTAGCATGTCTTCGATGATGGTTTTGTCCTTCTGCTTGCGGATGTGCTGAAGCAGGAAACCTGATTCGATGAAATCGTTGTTTGGATTGGCCCATGCAGAGACAATGTGCCCGGTGACATTTGGGCGATCATCGACAGCGATCCGAAAGCACTGCGTGTGCCATGGCTCACTGATTACACCGTAGCGAAAGGTGACTTCGATGATCAAACTATCTGCATTGAAGCCTTGGTAGGATGCGACGGGAGTATGACCCAGTCCCTTGTTCCAGGTGGATCGCCAGATTTTGGGATCCACCGCCCTGTTCCACAGGCCGGCCCCGGCTCGTAGTCTTGTCGTCCCGGCGAATTTCCCAACGGTCTTTCCCCCGCGTTCCAGTGATCCATCGTCCTCAAGGATCAACTTTCCCCGTTTTGCCAGCACCGGGGCAACGGCCTGACCTTCGTCGGTGGCTGGTTCATCAGCACAAGCCGACCCACTGCCAGTCGCCATGAATAGGCACAGAGCGGCCAATCGTAGCGACTGCAGCACGTGAAGCTGGGGTCTGGCCATTCCGGTTTGCTTGCGAGTCATACAGGATCGTTCTTCCTGGTTGCTCAATTGGCGACAGGAAGAGAAACTCCCTTGGGCAAAAAGGTTACCTCGCGGTCATTGGTAGCAGGGGTTCCAGGTGTGCAGCGACCTTGAGTTACTTCTTTGCTTAGCAGTGTCATGAGTGAAGCGACACGCTCTGGTTTCGACTCCACCAGATTCTCTCTCTCGCTGCGATCGGTTTTCAAGTTGAAGAGTTGGATGGGAGGCAAACCCTGTTTCTTGGCGTCGGGTTCGCGAGGCGAACTCCAACCACCGCTTCCGGATGACAGGCACAGCTTCCAGTCTCCTTCGCGGATCGAAAATGAACCACCAATGGAATGGCTGATAAGACTTCGTCGGTCGGTTTTTGCATTGCCCTTAAAGGCTGGCATGAGGCTGAATGAATCCTCACCACCATGATCATCGGTGGTTTTTCCTGTGATCTCACGCATCGTGGCATAAAGATCGGTCAGACATACCAAGGCATTTGTTGTTTGCCCGGGCTTGATGCCTGATGGCCAACGGGCAATCAATGGTACCCGGTGTCCGCCTTCGTAGATGTCGGCTTTGTGTCCCCGGTATCCGGCACTGGGATCATGCCCGTGTTTTTTGAGGACATCAAAATTGCCTTGAGGCGAACAGCCGTTGTCGCTCGTGAAAAAGACAAGTGTGTTGTCATCGATCCCCGACTCTTTCAAAGTGGCCATGAGTTCGCCCATGTGATGATCGACTTGCATCACAAAGTCCGCGTAAGGATTCATTCCACTGGCGTCTTTGAATGGCGGAACTGGAACGATGGGGGTATGCGGTGCTGGCAGGGGTAGGTAAAGAAAGAATGGTTGTCCATTCTTTGCTTCCGCGGCTCGAGTCCTAACGTGATCGAGACTCTTTTGAAACAGATGAGGTAAGACGTCGACGATCTTGAAATCAGGGCTGATTGGTCCCTTGCGATACCAGCCATATGCATCTTCTTTGCTGGTGACTCCTTCTTCTCTTTGTGGCACGGCTGTGATTTTGCCGGTGTCCACCCAGACGTAGGGTGGCATATCGAGAGAACCACAGTGGCCGTAGTAGCCATCAAAGCCATTGATATCAGGACCGTTTTTGACCGGTTGAGTGAAGTCAATTTTCTGGCCTTTTCCAGTCTTGCCATCGACCTTGGCCCAGTCCCAGCCCAGATGCCACTTTCCGATCATCTGAGTGTGATAGCCGGCACTACGCATCAAGTGGGCGACAGTCGCCCGTTCTGCAGGAATGAGGTGAGTACTGGTGCCGCTGAGAACGCCTTTGGCCAGACGGGAACGCCAGTTGTAACGGCCGGTGAGTACACCATATCGGGTTGGCGTACACACTGAACTGGATGAATGCGCATCCAAAAAGGTAATTCCCTGATCTGCCATCTGTTGCAAATTTGGTGTCTTGATCTTGCAGTCTGGATTGGTCGGTTGCAGGTCGCCAATCCCAAGGTCATCAGCCATCACAAAGATGATA
The DNA here is from genome assembly GCA_028823035.1 of Rubripirellula sp. Classification (GTDB taxonomy): domain Bacteria; phylum Planctomycetota; class Planctomycetia; order Pirellulales; family Pirellulaceae; genus Rubripirellula. The sequence goes on along the minus strand of JAPKCI010000020.1, from coordinate 21,280 downwards.
TTTGGCAACTGACGGCGATTTTGGGCCTGTACTGAGAGCGTGCCGAGACAGAGAAAAAAAATGAGTGATCTTGTAATCATGGTGAGGTGCTATGGAGGCCGAGATGTAAGTGACTCAGAAATTATAACAGCATCGACTATGGGATTTTTACGACGTGTATCTTGATGTTGCGAAAGGCAACGGGGCCGTGGTCGCCCTGGAACATCAGCGGCCCACCTTCGGGACTTTCCTTGCCAGTGACACCAGAAGGGGTCGGCCCATTCATTTCTACGTTCTCGTGAATCGTCTTTCCGTTTAGTTTAACCTTGATAAATTTGGCCTTTTCGGTCCGTTTGCCTTCAGCGTCAAAACGTGGGGCGCGAAACTCAATCATGTATTCATTCCACGTTCCCGGTTCGGTCTGTGCATTGACTCTCGCTGGTGTGGCCCCGTAGATAGCGCCCATGTCGCCACCACCTAATTTCTCTTTACCGAAACTGTCAAAAACTTGAACCTCGTATTCGCCCATCACATAGATGCCAGAATTTGAGCCCTTGGGAACCATGACTTCCAATTCGATCCGGACGTCAGTGAATTTAGACTCCGTGTAAATGTCAACTCCTTGACTTTGGATATTGATCAAAGATTTTCCGTCGCCACGATTGATGATTTGTTGTGGGGTGTCTGCTTTCAGGGATGCTTTGCCGACCTGCCAGTGGCTGCGGTCTTTGGGTTCTTTGGTGGTCCAACCACTGAGATCTTTTCCATTGAATGGAGAGACTATTTCGTTGGCTATCGCAAAGTTTGGGGTGGTACAGCAGATCACGATGAAGAGCATTAAGATTCGTTTGTGCAGCATGATCAGTTCCTCGGTGATTAATGTGCATTATTGATACGCCAATATAACCGCAGCGAACCCCATTTGATCAGGTAGGATCGATGACGTGAATCCGGACGCTGATTGAAATTTATTCAAGGTCAGCCGTCTGATTCAGCGGGGCTGAGGCATATGGCGTGGTAACGAGCCGCGACTTTTCGGACGGCCAGCAGGATGATTCATCGCTGTAAATGCGGTTCAAATTCGAGTAACTAGTAACTCGAATCTGTATCGAGCCTGCGGCTTGAAGTGTTCACAGCTTCTCCACATTTAAAGTTTGGCTTGTTGGACAGACGGAAAATTCGTTCTGTTAGGACCAGTGCAAGGCAATCTTTTTACGCAGGAAGTCGGCGCTACGGCGCAATTGGTCGATACCGTCGACGCCATCTTCGATGCTGATCCAACTATCAAAGCCTTTCAGCTTCAATTCGCTGAAGATTGCGTCGTAGTCGTTTAAGCCCTTACCGACTTCGCCATGACTTAATCGTTTCGCGTATCCCAGTGATCCACTTTCCTCACGCCGCAGGTCTTCGATCGTTCCCTCTAGCAGATAGCGATCGCTGGCGTGCATTGTGACGACACGATCGGAGACTCGTTTCAATAATTCGATCGGGTCATCGCCGGCAAGAAACGCATTGCTGGGATCGTAATTGACGCCAAAGTTCGGATGGTCGATGGCGGCAACAAGATCACAGAACACATCCATGGCCTGCGCGAACTCGGGGTATTCCCAGAAGTCGTCTTTGTAGTGATTTTCAAGGATCAATGTGATGCCACGTTCCTGCGCATACGGCAAGCAGGCGTCGATACTGTCAGCTGCCAGTTTGACGCCTTCGTTGATCGTTAGCTCGGGCCTTCGTTGACCGCTGAGCACTCGGCAATATCTGCCGCCCAACGCGTGTGTCATCTCGATCCAGCCTTTCTGCTTGGCGATTTCCACATCGCGAAAGTCAGCGTCAGGGTGCGTGAAATCTGGCGAGCAGCAGAGCATCGGGATAGTCATGCCGAGGTCTTCAACCTGTTGGCGAAAAACAGGCCACAGGGACTTGTCTTCCAACTCAAGAAAACCGGCATAGAATTCCAGACCATCGATATCAAGTGTGGTTGCCAATTCGAACCACTGAGCAAGTGTCATCGAACCGTCTTTACACAGTGCTTGCATGTAGGCTTTGGGAAATGCTGCTAGTTTCGGCATGGGATCGTTTGCTTCGTTTTGATGGTGTAACTGTTCTTTGGCGGGTTTCAATCGACGAAGGTATATTGCCCAATATCGACGATCTGACCACTCTCGTCAGCCAGTCAATCAATGGCGGTCGCGGCGACTTCTCTGGGCCACTGAATGCGACCTGAGGGCGCACAAACTTCAGATAAATATTCGTGCCATTGTTCGTCGATGCCGTCGGCGATTTTCAATTGCTGTTCCGTTTCTGTCTGGGGCCAGCAGGGATTGATTTGATTTACCCGAACACCGTCTTTGCGCATCAGTGTGTTTTCTAGGTTTCGGCTCAGGGTCATCAATGCATCTTTGGAGACGTTGTACGGTAATGAATTCGGTTCACCGCAGTATACGTTGACACTGCTGATGTTATGAACGCAGTCGCCGGTTTGGCGACGCTGTGGGAGTGCGGCTTGAACGAGTCGAAACGGAGCCAATGTGTTGTTGTCGAAAAGTCTTGCGAATAACGCTGAATCGGTCGTGTGTGCATCGCCTCGCTCGGTCGACGCGGCATTGTGCACAACGTCATCAAGTTTGCCGAACGCACGGCCAACTCAACGGGCCGCTGTTGACAGCCATCACTTGCGAGGTCTTCGATGTGCAGAACAGCTTTGTTTTTACCGAGTTCCGTGATCAGTTCTTCACCAAGCTGCTGCTGCAATCCGTGGATAACCACCGCAGCACCTTCGGTAACGCAACGGCGAGCGATCGCCTTTCCAATGCCAGTACAGCTTACCGTTACAATGATACCTTTATCTTGCAGACGCATCTGTTTCTCAGTTCGGTTGCAGTACCGACTTCACAACTTCGCCGCTGTGCATTTTTTCAAACGCATCGTGCCACTGTTCGATTGGCCAAACTCCGCCAATGATAGGAGCGACCTTCAGTTGACCGCTGGTCAGCAACGCCAAAACACGTTCCCAAATTGGCCAGTTGTGACTGAAACTGCCTTGCAGCGTGACATTCTTTTGCACTAACGGATCAAGGTTGAACTCAAGTGGTTGTGGTCCCCAGCCGACTTTGCTGATCCAGCCAGCAGGTCTGACCAGATCGATGGCAATCTTCAACGTGGCACTGGCACCGGCCGCGTCAATCACACCGTCGCAACCCAGACCGTCTCGTTGAAGTGCCCACTGACTGGCATCGCCAATGATTCCTTCGCAGCCGTAATGCTCTTTCGCAATCTGCAGTCGGTGCCGGTCCGATTCCAGCCCAACCAATGCGACTTCTGCTCCACAAAGTCTTGCCATCGCTGCGCACAGAATGCCGATCGTGCCGGGGCCCAAGACAACGACTCGATCGCCCGGCTCAATCCGTGCATTGCGGACGACGGCGTTGTAGGCCACACAGCATGGTTCGGTAAGGCAGGCATGTTCAAAAGGCAGCGAGTCGGGAACGGTGTGGAGAATACGTGACGGTACACAAACGTATTTTGTCATGGCTCCATCAACGCCGTAACCAAATCCCTTGCGAGTCGGGTCCAGGTTGTATAGACCTCGACGTGTCATCGGGTTTTGCTGGTCGATGATTGCAGCTGTCTCGCTAACGACGCGATCACCTTCCTTCCAGCCTTTTACGCTTGCACCCATTTCGATGATGTGTCCACCGAATTCGTGTCCCAGCACCACTGGATAGTTGACAGGCCACGAATGATCTGCCGTCCATTGGTGTAAGTCGCTGCCGCAAACACCGACATTTGCGACCTGCAACAGGACATCCTCATGCCCGATCGATGGCTTCTCAATCTCACGGATCTCTACGGATCCCTTTTCCGGGGAAAAGTTAACAACGGCGGCTGATTTCATGGTTCTGATACAAGTAGGACGGACTTCCGGTCCGCAGTCTTGAAAATACTTGTGACGGATTGGAAGTCCGCCCTGCATTACGGCTTCCCATAAGTTGTTATAAAACGGTTTGCGAATGCACGGCATCGCAAATCAGTCGAAGAGATCCTTCCAGATCGCCATCGGCAGTTTTAAAGGCGTCGGCATCGATTGTGAGTGGAGCACCGAGCACAACTAATGGGGCTCCATATTTCGGGCACTCAATCGCCTGTTCCAGCGATAGACCTCCAACAGCTTGCACCGGAATTTTCACCGCGTTGACCACTTCGCGAAGTTCGTCCAACGGGCTGGGCATCCGCTCTCCCCGAGCCGCGATGCCGCGACGCTCATCGTAACCGATGTGATGAATCACAAAATCGCAGCCAAGGTCTTCAAGCCACTTCGCGCCAGCGACCATGTCCTCGCAGACCATGTTGTCGCCCATGACTTTACAGCCGAAGTCGGCACCCGCTTTGACAACGCAGCGAATCGTTTCCTCGTGGGCACGAGCCATCACGACGACGTGCGTTGCGCCAGCCTTGGCCATCATTTCAGCTTCCAGATAGCCCCCGTCCATCGTTTTCAGATCGGCGACGATAGGGGTTTCCGGGAACTCGGCCCGTAGGGCGCGAACGCCATGCAGTCCTTCGGCCAAAATCAGCGGTGTACCGGCTTCAAGCCAATCGACACCGGCTCGCATGGCCAGATGCGCTGTTTCGATTGCTTCATCGATGTTGGTCAGATCGAGAGAAATTTGAACGATGGGTCGCATGGTTTTTGGTGTGGTAAGAATGGAAGACGGACTTGAAGTCCGTCACGCGTTGCAACTGTTCTACGGAAGCGGCAATACTTCGACCTTGCGGATACTGACGATGCTGCCCGGATCGTGGTGTTGGAAGGCAAAGTGTCCTTCTTTGAAAGTCAAATCAAAGTCGAGGTACTCGTACAATTCATTGTCATCGATCGTGACTTTGATTCGCGTTATTTTACGCCCACGCCAAACATCATCGCGAACTTCAATTTCGTAATTGAACCAGGTGTTGGGCTTGACGTGCTGCTGGTAAACGTGGCACATCCCGTAAATTGATCCTGTGCGAATCGGGTCAGTATGTGTGCTATCGATTTGGGCTTCATAGCCATCACTGAAACCGGGGTTCCGCGTGGTGCGAAAGTACATCCCCGAATTGCCACCGTCATTGATTTTGATTTCGGCCCGATAACGAAAATTCTTGTACGGACCAGAAGTGTTGACCAACATCGAGGCTGGTCCCGACCCACTGATTGTTCCATCCTTAACTTCCCAAACACTCTTTTCGTTACCGATTCTTTCCCATCCGCTGAGCGTTTTGCCGTCAAACAGCGAAACCCACTTAGTGTCTTGAGCTGCGGTGGTTGAAACCATGGAGAGCAACAGCAGCGTGGTAACACCAGAAAGAAGACGAGGCATGAAGAAGTTCCTGTTGCGTTGGGTAGATGGTGTTCAGAATGGAGGACGACATTTAAAGTCCGTCATGAAAAGACGACGAACTGAAATTCCATCCTTCGTTTGGGACCTCCACTGTACCATCATGAGGTGCGGGCTCAATTGCGGGATATTGTAAACGCATTGCAAACAATCGTAAGGGCGCGTGATTTGAGATTAGTTTGACATCCGTCGAATACAAGAGACGCAGGAAATGCTACCTTCAGATGTCCTTTTCTGGTCCATCAACCGAACCTGAGCAGGTGTGCCACAATGTGTTTTCGTTCTGCAGTCATTTTCTTGCTGCTCAGTACTACTCTGATAAGTCAGACGCTCGCTTTTGAGGTCGCGGCGATCGTACGAGAGATCAATGGGGAACAAGGTGTTGCGGTTGTGTTCGCCAATGGCCAGCAGCGGAATGTAATAATTGCGGACAAAGTCAAGACGCTCGACGAACAAGGCAAGGAACTGCGTGGTGGGTTTTCGAACGGTACGGACACCATGGCTCATTCATTCCAGTGCCTCCAAATCGGTCGTGATGTGGTTGTCAGATTGGAGTGCGCGGCGGCCAAGCAATTGGCACTACTGACGATTTCGGCTTCCGAGCGGTCGCAGACAAAGTTCTCTTGTATGATCTCCCTGCAATGATTCTTCGGTTGATGGGGCTCGATCCTGATCGTCTGGTTTTTCGTCACGGTCAAAGGCTGATCGGTGTCGAGAAACCGGGTAACGCATTATCAAAGCTCCTTTTGTAGTCGCTTTGAACAGGCGAGTCCTGTGTTCCTTCAGGCTCCTGAAGCTAACGAGCCGCCAACTGTACCGGTTGATCCAATGACGAAACGCGAAGTTGTTCTGATCCTGAATGTCAACAAACCTTACGATCGCAAGGTCGTTGCGGGGATCGCTCGATTCACGCGGACCCATCGCAGTTGGATGTTGTATGTCGAAGACGAACCACTTGCAAAAATTCCCAATCTGCGTCGCCGGCGCACACGCCAATCCTTGGCAGTAGGCACTTTCGAAAACCATCCCGGATGCTGCAAGCCGGTCGAGGTTGGGTATTTTACAGACAATGTTTCCATAGGCGGGTAGCACGCTGGCCTTAAGATCATCGGGCATGATCAAGAAGATGTTCTTGATTTTTCCGGATGGCTGGTCGCCTCTGCAATGTGTGATCGAAAATGCCAGCGTCAGAAGACGACTCGACCGATACGGTTTCTATTCATCATCGTTTCCGATTGTGAGATTGCGTACAGGGGCAGGATGCAGGCCTGTGAGATCGACCGTATCAGTTTTTCTTTCGAAAGAACAAAGCTGTGCATCCATCGGCGGTCGAGACAGGCGGGCCGGTCGAGACAAAGCCACTCTTGGAAAGAATCTCATCATGTTCCTCGATGGAGTAACAGGTGCCTTCCCCGAGCGTGAACCGGAGCAGCGTCAGTGCATAGCAGGCCATCCACAACGCACGTATCCACTCGGTGTCGTCGTTCCATGAGGTCATCAGAATTGGCTCGTGGATGCAGATGAGCCCGTCGTCGGGCATGCTGTTCCGAATATTGTCGGCGATGGTGGAGTATTCCGGTGGCCGCCAGTCGTGTGCGGTATTTGACAAAAGATAGATGTCCGCAGTCGGTACGGCATCGAAGAAATCTCCTTCGTGGAACTCCAGTCGGCTGCTGTCCATCTGCTCGTTCCGGATGATTTCATGGGCGAATCGCATTCCGTTCGCGCGGTCCACCAGAATCGCTTGATCAAGGTTTGGCAGGGCCCGCAGGCAGGCTTGTGCAACGTAGGGCGAGCCTGCGCCAATGTCGGCGAGTGTCTTTGCGTTTGACGCATGGCCGGCCACAGCCTCGGCGAGCGGATCGGCGAAGTTACGGGCGCGTGATGAGAGCCCGAGAGCGATCTCACGCGCAACGGGTGCATCATCCATGATTGTTTCGCCCGCATTTTCACCGCTGTAGAGCGGAATTGCCTTTTCTGGATTGGTGCCCTTCAGCAGATCGAGCAGTGCGTCAACGTCGTCGCCCGTTCCCATGGAAAGGTACGGTTTACGGCTGGTCGGAGTACCAGTGGCCAGACAATGATCTGCGTGCGTTGTCACGCAATATCTGCCGTCACGAATTTCCAGTATCTGCATGACCTGAAGCAACGCAAAAAATGTACGAGCGGCCTGCACCGTAAAGCCCAATTCATCGCGTAGTTCATCTCGCGAGAGCGAGCGATCTCGCAACTGATCCACGAGGCCCATGCGCAAAACAGCCCGCAGAGCGAGCGACGCCTCCTCGAATCGTAAGAGAGCGTAGAATCTTCCGGCGTCTGTCAATTTCATGTCCTCATGCTTAATTCGCGAGCCTGTTTCCTGTGGCTTGCCAACGTTCATTTTAACGTTTAGCTCTGGGTTGGGATGGTCATCCGATGTGTTCGGGAGAAATCATTCAGTCGTGATCCTCACAAACGCTTCTCACCGCACTCGTACTCGCGCCGCTGGCATTCCACAGAGTTGCTGAGTTCCTTGTCGCCACGAACGGTAATGACGCTAATTCCGGCCGGAGAAAACCGTTTGGCCCTCTGGAGCATGCTCGAGATGCGATCAAAGCGAGTTGTGCAGGAAAACCCAAGATAGAGGTGATTTTGGAGCCGAGCGTTGATGGGCACGACGGAACGTATTGCCTGACAAAGACGCTGGGAAATATCGGTTGTGCTCTGGCTCATACAAAAGAGTTTCTGTTTCAACACTGAGTTCACGCCCACGATTAGTGACCACTTGAGCATTGGCTTTACATATAATTGGTTGACGATCGATCCTTTGTAGAATTGTAATATTTCCGTGGCTCATTTTCTTTCGCAGAATCGGCTTGTGAATCGCGTCACGTGGTATGGGGGTTTCCCTGACGCTTCCATTGTTCAACTGAATGAAGTCTCTGGTCGTTGCCGAGCAAACCTACCAGCCACGACGCAGTGTTTTCATCTACCTACTTGCCGGCTACGCGACTGGTGGTTGTGTCCGCGTCAAATGCGATCGTTGGAAATTCGTATCGATGTCGCCAGAAGAACGGATTACATCACAAGAAGAACAGAAACGCGGCGCGATGCTGGTGCTGTCTTAATGATTACTTACATTTACTGATATCACAACCACTGGAGATGAGTATGAACCGAGTTGCAACAGGGTTGCTGGCTGCCGTGATGGCGTTCGCAAGCATTGCTCTGGCCGAAGACGGCGATTCACTTGTCGCGTCCAACGAAAAAGTGACAAAGCTAGCTGGCGATATGAAATTCACCGAGGGCCCGGTATGGTTGCCCAACGAGAAGAAACTTGTCTTTTCAGACATTCCCAATAGCAAGCTGATGCAGTGGAGTGAGCAAGACGGATTGTCTGTCTTTCGCGAAAGCAAGAATGCCAACGGGAATATCCTCGATCTCGAGGGCCGGATTATTTCCTGTCAGCATGGCGCTCGTAACCTGATTCGAATTGAGAAAGACGGCAGTACAACGGTTCTGGCAGACAGGTTTGAAGGGAAGCGTTTCAATTCACCGAATGACGTGGCGGTGCGATCCGACGGAACGCTTTGGTTTACCGATCCGCCATGGGGTTTGACCGGACCCCATGAAATTCCGGGTCACTGGGTTTACAAGCTGGATCCGAAGACTGGCAAGGTGGATGTCGTTTATAAGTATCTGGCCATGCCAAATGGGATTGTTTTTTCACCGGACGAAACGCGGATCTACATCGCCGACACTGGCGGCCATCAACGGCACCCGGACTCCGCGTTTCATGACATGCCCGCCAGCATTCAGTGTTACGAGATTAGTGACGACGGCAAGCTCGAAAAAAAACTGTTCCACATCAATGCCGGCAGCGATGGGATGGCAGTTGATACCAAGGGTAACCTGTACACAACTCACGGAGGCAAAGTGTACATCTATGATGCGGATGGAAAAAAACTGGAGGACATTGATGTGCCTGAAGGTCCTGCTAATGTCTGCTTTGGTGGCGACGATTTCAAAACCTTGTTTATCACGGCTCGTACTTCACTTTACAGCGTGCGCATGAAGAATTCCGGCGCGAAACCAAAACCATAAAAATCGAGAGCAGCACCATCTGTCGACAAACGCATGCCGAGTGAATTTCTGTTGGACAATCGTGTTCATGCAATGATGAAGATACTGTTCTGCATGTTTTTGTCGCTTTCAGTCGAGCTGATGGACGCTCGGCCAGCTGACTTTGCTGAACTCAACGGCGTTCCCCACTCAACGGCGTTCCACACTCACAAGCATTCCACACTCACAAGCATTCCACACTCACAAGCGTTCCACACTCACAAGCGTTCCACACTCACAAGCGTTCCACACTCAACGGCGGCAACCGTCGAAGCCTCGAGATACCGTCGCTACTCCTGATCGTTGGCTGATCTACTCCGGTCTCCGCTACGGAAATATCGATATTCGGGCGTACGGGTTGTACCGCATCCGTGTGCAATTGAGTGCTGTGTCGTCGTTCAAGGGACGCTCAACTCACCACATTTGCTCTCCGCCGTGTGATCACTCTTGGTGACGCAGCGGAGATCAAGGTCATTGCAGCAGCGAGCAAAGCCGCGGTATCATGCTGCGACGAATATGCAGTGCCATCGATGATCAATTAACCGCATGATTCAAAGAATGCCATTTACCTCGTTGCCGACCTTGAATTTGTTTCTCTGTTGGGTTTTGCTGGCGTGCACGTCAGATTTCGCACGTGGCGATCTTCAGCCTGATCTGAGTACGTTCCATCAACAGGTGAAACCTCTCCTTCAGAAATACTGTGTAGAGTGCCACGGTCGGCAACATTCCGAAGGCAAGATGCGGTTTGATAACATCGATCCGGATATCATTAAGGGTGAACATTTCGGGAAGTGGGAAGACACTCGGGAAGCGTTCAACTCCGGTGAAATGCCTCCTGAAAAAGAGCGTCAACCGACGGATGCCGAGCGATCCGTGATCACAGGCTGGCTGGATGCGGAGTTCAAAAAGGCGAAGCAATATGGAAATCCAAACAAGAGAGGCAGTGTACGTCGCCTGACTCGTTATGAGTTGCGGTACGCGCTCGAAGATCTATTGAAGATTACGGTTAAGGAGGAAGTGAACGCGCTTCCCGAAGAGGGAACGAGCCTGGAAACCGGATTAAAGAATAGCTCTCGGCTGCTCATGATTAGCGGTCCTCACCTCGAATCCTATTTGAATGTCGTTCTGTCCGTCATCAATAAGATGAAGGAGATTGCAGCATTTGAGCCAAACGGCGAGAGTGTCGATATCGAGAATTTGGATACCGATCCAGCGACCACTTTTGCATCAGAAGGACGGAAGAACAAGCCGCCCGTTGGCAAAGTGGAACGTGCCGGAAAAGGTGTGTTTGTTAATCCGGCGGGCTACATCGACCTGAGAATTCGCTCCATTTCCAAGTACATGTTTCAAACATCTCTTACGGCGAAAGCGGATGGCCCAGGGAAATTTCAAGTTGCCATCGGTTTCACACACTCTGAAGTCGACCCACGCCAGAAGGTTGCGGATCTTGGAGTCATTGAAATTGAGAAGAGTGACGACTTGCGGACGTACTCGCTAAACTCCTATCCAGCAACTCTTTCCACGGAAATGACGCGTGCTTTGGATCGTCCGTTTTTCATTCGCATCACCAATCGAAGCACAGAGCGGCTATATCTGGAAGCGTTTGACTACAAGGGAAACGTTAACACTGAGTTGACTTCGACGCTTATTCCCGCAGACCTCGCAGAGTCCGACGTCGAAAATCATATACGCCAGACGATTGTTGCGTTCATTGAGAAAGCGTTTCGAAGATCGCCAACCGACGCAGAGTTTGAAAGGTATTATGGAATCTATCAGGCGTACACCGAGAAAGAGAATGCGATTGCCGCCCTTTTGAGTACCTATAAAGAAATTCTCTGTTCACCTAATTTCTTCTATCTAGGTCTTCCAGGTGACCTCTCTGATGAACAGAGACGGAACTACAAGTTAGCTGAAAGATTGGCAATTTTTCTGTGGTGTTCAGTTCCTGATGAACACTTGCTGAAAGCGGCGTCGGCGGGAGAATTGACGACACCGTCCGTGCTTGCCTCGAACGTCGAGCGTATGCTCCGCGATGAGAAGTCGACAAGATGGGTCGAGAACTTTGCCGATCAATGGCTTCAGACGTCGAAACTGTTCAATGTCGCTGTGGATAAGTACTACTATCCCAAATTCAAAGACTCCTTGAAAGAGTTGATGCGTCAGGAAACGATTGAGGCGGTCAATGATGTCTTCCGAAACGGTTCCTCAGCACTCGATCTTTTGAAGGCCGACCATGTTTTTGTAAATCAAACGTTGGCCGCGTTCTATAAGATCAAGGGTGTGAGAGGAGGGGACTTCAAGAAAGTTGCTGTTGATAAAAAAGACAATCGCGGTGGATTGTTAACACAGGGGACTTTTCTCGTTGGTAACTCGGATGGAATGAATTCTCACGCCATCCTTCGTGGTGTCTGGTTAGCCGATGTGATCCTCAACGATCCACCGCCGGAACCACCGAAGAACGTACCTCCTTTGGACGACAGGATTCTGGGTTTCGAAAACATGACCCTCAATGCAAAACTGTTTGCCCATCGCAACAATGCGGCTTGCAGGAATTGTCATCAAAAAATAGACCCTTGGGGCATCCCATTTGAAAACTACGACGCCAGCGGTGCTTGGCGAGAAAAGGTCCTTGTCGTTTCTAAAGCCGCTGACCAACCGAAGAAGACGAAAAAGCCAGTCTTCGAGAAAAACTATGTGGCTATTGATCGAGAATCAACCTTGCCAGACGAAGTAACCATCGACGGTATCGGTGAACTGAAAGAACATCTCGTCAACCATCGAAAACACGAGTTTCTTAGAGGTCTTACGGAAAGACTCGTAGCTTATGCGCTCTCACGGGACATCGATTATCATGACGAAGATCTGGTGAATCACTTAGTCGACCGTTTTGAAAAAAACAACTATTCGGTACCGATACTCATTCGCGAAATTGTTCAAAGCGAACAATTCCTCAGAGGATATTAAGACAATGGCAGTCAAGTCCTGGCATTTACAGCGAAGAACATTTCTCAGGGGTGCAGGTGTCTCTCTGACTCTGCCGTTCATGAACGCGATGGCCTCGGGTGGAGAGCAGCAGGCACTCGAAAGTTTGCCAAAGCGAGCGGCCTTCATTTTTTTTCCCAATGGAGTGAGTCTTCCACCGGAAAAAGATCCACAGCACGAGGATTGGTACTGGTTTCCCAAAGGAGAGGGAAAGAACTACGAGTTCAGAACGAGTCAGGCGTCGCTGAATCCGTATCGTGAAGATATCTCAGTCATTTCCGGACTCTCTCATCCGCAAAACCGAAACAGCGGGGACGCACACGTTAATCCCACCGGATTCATGACGTCGAAAGATATCGTGAAAGGAAAAACCACCTTCAATTCAATTTCCATCGACCAGGTCATCAGCAATTTTTATGGAGGTCAAACACAGTTGGCTTCCATGCCGCTCTCAACGGTGGGAGGAGTTGGCAATTTAACAAGAACCTATACGTTGTCCTTCGATAAGAACGGTCAGGGGATTCCCGCTTGGTCGAACTTAAAAGAAATTTACGAAAGGATGTATGTCGCGAGCAGTCCTGCTGCCAAGGCCAGATTGCGTGAAAAAACACATTTACTCAACGAAATCTATCGGGATGCCAAGGACCTCAAACGAAATCTAGGGCAAGATGATCAAGCGACACTCGATGAGTATCTCGAATCCATCACCGAGCTAGAGAGAAAAGTCGCAAACGACAAGTTGTGGGCTGACAAGGGAGCTCAGTCGGCACCTCCTGAGATGAATCTGAATATCGAATTCACCGATGTGGAAAACTACATTCGGACGATGTACGACTTAATGTACCTCGCCTTCAAGTCGGATATCACACGTGTCGCGACTTATCAACTGGCGTCCGAGGGTGGGACCGCGCCCACCAATAATCTTTCCAAACGCATTGGCATTGCCAAAGATTTGCACCAATTGAGCCATTCCGCAGCGAAGAATGAGGACGGTTTCAAAAGCTGGGGCCTGTGGGATCAATTCGTTGCCCGACAGCTAGCTTATTTCATTAAGCGATTAAAGGACACAAAAGAGGGAGACGGCTCTCTTCTGGATCGATGTCTTGTCTTTCAAGGGGCGGCGACATCCAAGGTTCACGACAACACGAACTTTCCGCTTGTTCTTGCCGGAGGGAAGAAGATGGGACACAAAGCTGGGCAGTTTGTCACCTACAACGAAAAAGAAAATGCCTTGTCCAACCTTTTTGTCAGAATCGCTAATTCGATGGACGTTCCGATCGAGAGGTTTGGAGACAGCACCGGCATCCCAATGAGTGAGCTCTTTGTCTAGCGCAGGTTTTTATCGCAGCACGCCACGAGCTGCTCGATTGAACGCTCGTTCGAGGAGGTTTTTTTCGTAGGAATCTGCCATAACACCAGTTTGCATCCGTTGTTGATTGAAGATCAACTCAACTCTTGTTTGTCTGTTTAGTCTCTGCGCTTTCAATTTCTGTGCACTCAGTCTCGCAAAGCCGATCGTTATCGACGGCAAGTTTGACGAACCTTATTGGCGAGACTGTCTCAGCGCCTCGACCGAGCGTTTGCGCGAGTTGCAGACCGGCGCCTAACCGATCTTTGGCACAACGATCAAGGTCGGCTGAGATCGAACCAGGCCGCATCTCTATTTCGGTATTCGCTGCGAGCACCGCCCCGGCGAGCCGTTGAACATCGCGACGACGAAAAACGAGGATCAGTCGATCTGGTATGGCGACGCCATCGAGATCGAACTCGATACTGACTCGCACAGCTACTACCAAATCGCCGTCAATTCAGCGGGTGCGCTGATCGATCTGGATCGTGTCGCTGACAAGAGTTCACGGTTTCGCTGGGAATCACAAGCTGAAGTCCGTTGAAAAGGCCGTCACGAAAGCAAGGTTAGAGCTGGGATTTTGAAGCATTTTGGGTGGCTTTCTTTCATCAATTGAGTTCAGAAACGGGAATGGCATGGTGTCCCTCGTGGACGACCTCACATTCTGAAAACTCTACTTCCCAAGGGCCGTCAAACGCACTGTATGACCGGCGCCTCTTTTTTCGATGTTTTTACCGAGGTACCGAAACGGCACACCCGGCAAAACATTTCGGTAACGAAACGGCGGTGTGGACGCCAAACTGCCGGAAATCACTACTTTTGCTTCCGGTAATCTCGTTGATGCCTGGGACCCTTGCGTCATGCTCGGAAATTTATTCCCGGAATCTCTGACATTTCTGTCCGCCTTCCACGAGCATTCGCAATATACGAATCAGAGCAGCGTTCTTTCAGTTAGAACGCGGACCGAACAGGATTTCAAACGCACGAGAGGGCGACAGAACATGAATATTCCATTGAAGATGACAACCGAAATAAAAACTTCTGGAAACGCAGCACACTGTGACCTGATCAGGAACGTCGGGAAGCCCGATGTTTGTCCACGTACCTCGGGTACAGAGTTCCCAATGCGGGTCCCCAACCGAAAACTGACATTTCAATACCTCATGTCAGTCAATCCTTTCGGAATCCTGGCTACGAACCGTAGTGTCGCGAATTGCATGTGGATCCTGTTATTCGCAGGGATCGTGATCGCTTGCATTCCATCGAATGCCTGTTTTGCCGAAGAACGGCAACGCACGTCAACAAGCCGTGTTACGGAAAGCGAAGCGGAAGACGTTGAATCCGTTGATGCGGAAACATCCGATTCGTCGTTGAGGACCGAAGCCACCTTCGAACAGTTTCTTTTCACCCGTGAATCAAACCTGTCTGATCACGATTGCCACTTTCCACACCCGGAAGAAGAAAGTACGGAAAGTCGAGAACCGCGTGAACCGGTTCCTAACATTATCACAATGGGATTCAAAGACCACTATGTCGAACGTGGCGGAACGTGGATGCGCATCGTGTTTTCAAGTGCAACGACCTGCTTCCCTGTGGCCGCAATCGGAGAGAAGTACATCGGCACCAAGTTCGATGAGACCGAGTTACCTGACCCAAATCTACCCGATAAGCCAATCAAAGTAATCGTCGGCCCGGACAACCAAGCGAATATTGAAAGAGTCGAGTACTCCACCTGCGGGCCGGCAAAGAACCATTGCATCTTGATCACAGGCCTAAAGCCCAACACCACCTACCACGGCTTGATCTTCGCGCTTGACGACAAAAACAGTCATGGATCGCTTGTATGGGGTTCGCTTGTCGATGCGTTGCGCCCCCTGGAGTTCAGGTTTTCCACACGTTCACGAGGCACGGTAATCGATTTTTGGAAGATTCATGTCATCAAGGATGGAGATGGATTTTCGAAAGGCGAAGGTGAACTCGACTTTCAAATGTTCGCCAAATACAAAATAGCGAACCAGGAAGTCATCTCAGAAACGCCGCGGATCCACAACGATCTGTCGGACGGTGAATCATGGTTGATTGGATGCAAAGCCTACATCCTGGGAGCAAAGACTTTTCAACTTTTTGCCGGGGCCTGGGAGGAAGACGGAACCTGGCCGGGGGTCCTCAACCGCGGTGGAACGGGAATTTTTCCAGTCACTGACTTTTCCAGCGACTACCATCATGACGCAGCATCTGACGGAATGACGGTCAACGTCGCTGATAAATGGCAGGTGATCAATGACCAAGTCAAGGAAGGTTACCAGACAAACCGCGTCATCAAGGTGGATGGTCGTCCACACGGCGTGGACCTTGCTTTTGACGTGCATGCGAAACTGCAAGTTATGTATTGGGATATGGGATTGCCATGGTACAGCTCAGCCTTTTTCGATACCAATCTGTAAACAAACCGTTCCATTGGATCGCAAAACTGGATCACTTCAAAAGACGGTCGCTCCACTCAGGGGCGACCGTTTTTTTTGCGTTCATGACTCAATCCACGTGGCAGACCATTTGCATGGATGGAAGAAATCTGCTTGTCCCACAGTGCAAAGATGAGTGATTTGCCAGTTCTGTTGTGTGCTGAGGACTGAGTCGCTTACAATCCGGTCAGCCGTTTCAGCTTGCACGATCAAGAATGCCTCCGGAAACCGAAAGGAATGGCCCGTGTCCGAATCTGACCGAGCCCATTGGGTTGCATGGGTACGCCAACTCGCGGAAGGAGATGAGGATGTAGCGACTGAGTTTTGGAACCTCTTCGGCTCTCGTATTCGGGCTCTCGCCGACAAAAATCTGACGGGGAACTTGCATCGCCGAGTCGAACCTGACGACATTGCCAACTCCGCTTGTCGTACTTTTCTGCGCAGAGCAAAATCGGGTCATTTTGATCTGCCCGATAGCGAAAGTCTTTGGCGTTTGATGTGTACCATTACACTTGCAAAAACGAGTGCATACGCCAGATATCATTTTGCCCAAAAACGGGGGATCCAACGTGAGAGATCGATCCATGCTGGAGATGGGACGGCAAGACGGCCCATCGTTGAATTAGTGGCAAGTAAAAGCCCCTCGCCGGAAGAGATTATCGATTTTCGAGATCAATTCCTGCACCTGATGGCTAGTTTTGACGCAGAATCGCAACAAATCGTTCAACTGAAACTCGAACAATACACGAATGCCAATATCGCTGAACAGATGGGTTGCGCCGAACGAACGGTTCGCAGAAAGATCAAGCGGGTCCAAGCTACACTGGAGGATGCGGTGATGCAGGCAATCGCCTGATCAAGATGCATCCTGCGTCGTTCATCGGTTCATGTGGTGCTGTCGACATTCCAAACACGTCATTCAGAGCGAAACGTATCTTCCTGTACCCAACGAACAGCTCATGTCAAAATCCGACATCGATCAGGCTCTCCGTCAAAGGTTTGAACAGGCATGGGTCAACCAACAACCTCGCGATATTGCGACCTGCTTGCCCCCTGAAGACAGTGAGTCCTTCCTGCCAACCCTCGTAGAATTGGTCGGCATTGACCTTGAATTTCAGTGGAAGAATCGGTCGCGGAAAACGTCGCAACACGACACCACCATTGCTGCCGATGAGTTGACGAATCCGCCTCTGGTTGAGGACTATCTGAAAGATTTCTCCGATCTGAATACGCCAGAGATCTTGTTGCAGTTGCTGCAGCAGGAGTTTTGGGTTCGGGCTCGATTTGCCAAGGAGCCTGGATTTGAGGAATATCACGAGCGTTTTCCAGATCTGGAGATCAGCGGTGCATCATTGACAGAGACAGATCTCGCGCTGTCGGCAGGCAGTCGCGAAGAAATCGAGCGTGCCCGTGGCGGTGACGAAAGGGAACCTCAATTGGGCAGTTTTGGGGAGTACGAACTGCTGGAAGAAATCGGACGAGGGGGGATGGGAGTCGTCTTCCGTGCACGCCAACGGAACATCAAACGAATCGTGGCACTCAAGGTGATTCGAGCCAAGCCGATCATCCCTACCAATCAAGCTGGATTGACTGTCGAACTGGAACGCTTCAAAACCGAGGCTTCGATCACTGCGAATCTCGAACATGACCATATTGTGACGGTCTATGATGTTGGCGAGCATCGGGGATATGCGTACTACACGATGAGTTTTGTTGACGGCCCCAGTCTGATGGGTGTCGTCTCCGGTGGCCCCCTGGATTGCCGGCGAGCTGCGGCCTACGTTTTGTCAGCGGCGAGTGCTGTCCATGAAGCCCACCAGGCAGGCATTCTGCACCGCGATATCAAACCGCACAACATCATGCTCCACCGCAGTACCGACCGCGTGCTGGTGGCTGACTTTGGTCTTGCGAAACTTCTGGATTGCGGCCCTGAGTTGACCAAGGCAGGTGAGATCATGGGGACTCCGTCCTACATGTCCCCCGAACAAGCCGTCGATTCAAGCAAGGTGTCCCAAACAAGCGATGTCTATTCACTCGGTGCTACCCTGTACCATTTGATCGGTGCGAGACCTCCGTTTCAGGCCGCTACACCCATCGAAACCTTGCGACAGGTCGTACAACAAACACCCGTTTCGCCGAAATCGCTGAACCCGGATATCGATCTCGATCTGCAGACGATCTGCCTGAAATGTCTCCGAAAAGAACCTGAAAAAAGATACTCCACGTGCGCTGACCTTGCGGATGACCTGCAACGATATCTTGATGACCGCCCCATTCTGGCACGCCCCGTTGGCGTGTCAGAACGCGTTGGGCGATGGTGCCGGCGGAATCCCCTGATCTCAGCGGCTGTCTTCTCGGCTGCCGCCTGTTTGTTCCTTGCACTCGGGTCGCTCGTGTACGGGTACGTTACCGTCACCGCCGCGTTGGATGAATCCCTTGCAAGCCATCGCGAGTCACGCAAAACCATCAACTATTTTTTCACTCAGGTGAGTGAAAATGTCTTGCTCGATCGTCCCGGCATGCAGCCCCTCCGTGAGGATTTACTCAGGCATGCGTTGGAACACTACCAGCGTTTGCTTGCACAACGCAGCGCCGACAACCGAACCCTCACTGAAGTTGGAATGGCGAACTATCGAGTTGGGTGCATCTGTACGGAACTTGGACTGATGGATGACGCCGCAACTGCGTTTCAAAATGCGGTGGATATTCAACAGAAAATTATGAAACAGTTGCCTGAGCAAGCAGAAGACGTTCGAAGTCTGGCGCTAACCCTGAACGCGATGGGTGGACTTTACGGTCGGCAGAAAGAATGGCAACAGGCTGAAGCTGCATTTCAGCAATCGAAGAGTTTCAGGCAAACACTGATCGCCAATGCAATGCCTGCGGATCCGGCAACCGTGGATGACCAGAGGATGTACGCCAACAGCCTGATGAATCTGGGCGTTGTTACACGTGCACAAGGCAACATGGAAGCAGCGAGTCAATACTTTACCGATGCCACGACGATGAGAGATGCTTTACTCGAACATCATCTCAGCAATCGGGAATTGTTGCGGGATTCAGCCATGGGTTTCTTTAATCTCGCCAATTACGCACAGGATGAAAACAATTTCGGTGAATCCATCCGATACCTTGACGAAGCAATTCCCATCTTTGAGCAGCTCAAAAAAGAATCGCCTGATGACCTGAAGAATCAGCATCGCCTCTCCATTTGCTATCGCCGGCTTGGGCATCTGGTGGTGCTGAAAACGCCTTCCGGAACGACCCGGAATTCATCGAGATTGACTTTAGTATCAGGTATACCCGAGGAAAATGCCCTCTACTTTTTCCACAACTCCCTCGACATTATCCAACGTCTCGCTAACGAAAATCCAACCGTGATCGCGTTCCAAAATGAGTATGCGGGAACGCTCATCGATCTGGGAGTCATGGAAAGCAAACAGCAGCATTATGCGGACGCCGAGGAGGTGTTTCTCAGTGCCATTGAAGTGCTGAACAAACTGACCGATGCCGAGAGTCCCTGCGCTCGCCGTGATCTTGCCGTTGCCAACAGGGAGCTTGGCGTCGTCCTTTATGAGAGTGGCAAATCGAGCCAATTGGCTCGGGAACACCTCACGGAGGCGGTCCGCCAATTTGAGCAACTACTCGCCGAAGACCCCACAAACCCCGCCTATCGGGAAGAGCATTTGCTCTCGTGTGACTTCCTCAATGATTTGCTGTCATTTCTTGAAGAGGGCGACATCCAGTAGTCCCAACTCCGCGAATGTCACCGTTTTCTTCCTGAAAGTCCGCCAGATTTCGCGTTCGACGACCGATCCCATAGATAGGGTTTCGTCTGACAATACAGGAAACGGGCGCCATGGTTCTTTTGTCCAAATCAGTACCCCTCGGTGTACTTTCATTCATTTTGACTCTGCTGACATGCATGATGGCATCAGCTCAGGAACAGGACATCAGCGGAAGTGCTGAAGCAGCAGCATCCGAGGCAGAGAGCCGAGCCCCTACCGTAGGGAACAACCGCCGACCCTCCCTTCAGGAACGTCAAGCCAGACGGCTTGTCCGTACCAGGAGGAGCTTTTCCTCGACACGCAACTCTATCTCGCAGCTTCGATTCGCAAGTGTCCCCGATATGTTTGGCGACCTGATGCTGCGGGGTGGTCAGATCACAGCCAGTGAAACACTGACTGGTATCCCTGGTCCCGGTGTGTTGACGACTGCTGGCATTCCGGGTCCGGGTGGGTTGCGAGGGACGCTCGTGGCTGAAAACAATCGGGCGTTACCGACTGATCGGATCTACTTCAACTACAACCAATATCGCAAGCCGGTGCATCAGACCACACTGGTGGACGGGGCAGAACCCGCAAGCTATTCAAATTCCTCAGCCTTGCACAAGTACATGCTGGGTTACGAAAAAACGCTGTTCGATGGCCGTTCGTCCCTCGAAGCACGGTTGCCATTTTTCGGAATGCAAAACATCAATATCCCCGCGACAGTCGCATCGCCTCACGCGAATGTGGTCAGCGATGGGAGCGAGGTCGGTAACCTGACTTTGGTTTTCAAGCATATTTTTAGAGAGTCGTGCACCACTGTTTATTCCATGGGACTTGCGCTGGAGTTGCCCACCGGCAATGACGCATCGCTCGACGTGGGTGCCACCCGATACGAGTTGGAAAACGAAGCGGTGTACCTTTCCCCGTTTCTGGCATTGATGTACGCACCCAACAAATGTGTATTTGCGCATTCATTTCTACAAGTCACAACACCAACATCGGGCAATGCAGTAAGGTTCATCGGACTCGATGGACTTGGCATAGAGGGTGACTACGGTGACTACAATGATCAAACCTTGATTCACTTTAACCTTGGGTTTGGGCGATGGGTGCACCGAAACCCACATAGCGACTTCGTTACGGGGCTAGCTTCGCTTGCAGAGATTCATTACACGGGAACGCTACAGAGTGCTGACACGGTGAGTGGAAGTCGCGATCGTCCGGTCGCACCATTCGAAGTAGCCAGTGTCTCCATCA
>JAPKCI010000162.1 GCA_028823035.1 Rubripirellula sp. | reverse complement strand
TTCCAACCAGCAACGCTTCCAACCAGCAACGCTTCCAACCAGCAACGCTTCCAACCAGCAACGCTTCCAACTAGCAACGCTTCCAACCAGTGATGTCGCCTCTCGTGAGGCGTGGACCGGTCGTGTAAACGGGCGACTTGTTCCCGCCCTGCCGTTTCACTCGCGAATCAATTCGATCGCCGAGATCGCACCGGGGTGTTGATCGTCATGATGAGTCAATTCGACCTTCAATGTCTGGTCCACCGGAATCTTGTTGAATTCTTTGACCACGACACGATTCACTCCTGCGTCCGTTGCTGTGTTGAAACCGATTCCTTTCGCGACGGTTTGACCCTGCAAAGACAGATCAAAAAGCCCCGCTGATTGCTGCTTGAGCGAGGAAAGGTAAATCCGCACGGTGTAGCTGGCCGCCCCGTCGTCCTTGGCTCGCAATGGGATCTCCAGGCTTTTCATCCCACTGGTACCCGACGTGTACAGCCACGGTGTTTGGGTCGTTCCCAAGTCGATCGCTTCAGCATTTCGGCTGAACCACTTACCTCCCGCAACCAACTGGTGCTTGAGGTTGAACACAAATTCCAGTCGCCCACGCGAACTTGGGCGTGGATACCCGAACCACTCCTGTCCTGATTCGTCTTTGCGATCCCCCGGTGCTCCCAGATTGATGCCCATCCGTTTGACAGGGGTGGTTGGCCCGACGGCACTGAAGATGCCCCATGACTTATTTTCGGTTTTGGGTTCCATGACGACCGTTGAGGCGATGGAAAACTGGCAAACGCATCCAGCACTTGCTTCCGGGATCATCACCAAACCGTTACCGGGAATGGCATTGATCCAACATCCAAGCCGTTGCCCGGCAAAATGGCGGGTACCGCTGTCGTTGTACAAGTCGTAGTAACCGATGAATCCAGAGCGAAAGAACATCATGTTGGGCGTGGCCGTAATCACACCACAATGATGTCCCGGTCGACTGAAACGCCACTGCGTTTCTTCTCCGGTCAGCGGATGAGCGCTCGTTTTGGGTTGACCGGTGTGCAGATTAAAGGCCCATGGTTCCGCGTAAACCTCGTCACCGATGATGGCAGGGCGATTCATGTAGTTGGCATTTTTGGCCCAAAGCTCGCGTCCATCATTCGCATCAAGCACCACAATCTTTCGCTGGTCGAATTCACCCGACAAAAACTGTTTCCAATAATGCCCGTTGGCGTTTGCACCGCACAAAACGACATGTCCATTAGCGTACATCAGCGTCAGGCTTCCCCCCCCCGCACTGACATTCGTTGTGTCAGTGACGTTCACTGGTTTCGCCCAGATTTTCTGACCGGTGCGGCGGTCAATCGCAACCGCCAAACGCAGATCCAGTTTTTTAATCTCAGCTTCAGCTTCGAGAGCTGCTTCACCGGTCAATGACTTAAACTCGGCTTTGTCGCGCAGGTACAGTTGCTGGCGTTCCTCGGGACTGATTGACGAATCGATGAAGTAAACGCGTTCGGGTCCGACTGCGATGGTCGTGTGAAGGATATTGTCGCCTCGGTAGGTCCACGCTCTTTTTCCGGTCTTCGTGTCCACCGCAAAAATTGCATCCGTTTGACTTTTGACTGTCAGACCCCGCCGCCGAATCCGGGCTTCGAGTTCCTCACGAATGGAGCTGGTGCCAAACAATTGCCCATCGTCGTAGGCCAGATAGGCCCACGACCTTGGAACCCCATCACTCGATTCAGGAGTCACATACTCAGCTGCGACGACACCCGATGCAGCATCGATGGCAACGCACTTATTGCCGGCTGCCGCATAGAGATAATCGTCGCTGGCTGCCAGATTGTGTGTTTCGCGATTATTAAAAACACCGGTGCGGATAGCGCCCGGATTTTTGTACTCCCACAAAAATGTTCCGTTGTAAGCGTCATAGGCCATGATCTTGTCGGAGCCCTGAATGAACATTCGGCCGTTGGTCGACAATGGGGCTCCGGACGCTTCATGTCGGTTGAGCATGGCGCTCGGACCTGGGTCACCGTACCACAGGACTCCCAAGCCATCGCGAATTCGATGGTCAGGCGTGTAGGAAGTATTGGCTGCGTTTCCATATTGATGAGACCATTGCCCTGCACCTGGCAGCTTTCCGCGCCGAAGCAAATACCATGGTGCATCACTGGTTAGTTCACCTTCATCCTGGTGAAACAATTCGGTCAACCATGCGGCGACTGTCGCATCCGTTTTGTCCCTTGATTCAGAGTTTGGACAGCCAAGCATGGCAACGCCGCCACACGGCTTCAGGAATCGCGAGACATCCGCGGGTGCGCAGGGAATGGAACCCGACTGCAATGTCGTATCTGACACGATCAATGTCGCGAAATAATTGCTGAATGGGATCTTGTCCAAGGCCGCGTTGACGATTGTCACACGTGTCCCGTGTAGCCCCGCTTTTTCAAGTAATGCGCGGGAAGAATCTGCTTTTGCTTTGTCAGGTTCGACACCGATAACAGTCAGTTTGCTCTGCCTGGCCAGTTCATAGGCAAGTTGCCCCTGCTCACTGCCCAGAACAAGGCAATAGCCCGTCGATTGGCCACTGCGGGCCAATATTTCGGCTGCCGCTTTTTGATACCGCCCCTTGTCACTGCTGGCTTGATAGGGATTCTCGAACGCCGCTGGCCACATCCTGACTGTTGTTGCGGTAGCGTTTGCAGGAAAATTGGCTGTCGGGCAAAAAGCATAAATGTGTCCCTCGTCCGTACTGACGGTCATGATGCCATCATCGACCGCCAGACCGCGGACGTTGCCAACCACTTTCTGTGTCCAGAGCTGCTTTCCTGTCTTTCGATCCAAGGCAACAAGCTCATTCATTCCCCCTGCGACGACAATGTTCTGAGTGGCGATCAGTACGGCATCAAAGGTTGTCGGATGCTCCCACAAGATTCCAATTTCTGCAAACTCCTTCATTTTCTGCTTTGCTTCAGCGAGCTTGGCGGGATCGCGACCAGCTGAACGAGCCTTTAGAAACCACTCCTGTTTCTTCTTGCTTGCCTCTGAATGCTTTGCGCGATCCACGCAAATGAGTTTTTCACCCGTCAGAATGAAGGCCTGATCATCCGCGAGCACCATTTGACGCCCGTTGATATAAGCCTCGCCGACATCACCATTGCGTTGATCCATGGCAAGAAAGTGGTGAGGACCGCCAGCAAAAACCTGGCCGTCACCCAGCAATGCCTTCGTGCCACCAACGACCCCACCGGCATCGGTTCGCCATGAATAGGTTTCCTGAAAAACAATCTTGCCGTCCCGTTTGGAAACGGCCACCGGTAAAGAACGACCAGAGGGAACGAACAGGTTGTCCTCGTTGCACAGCAGGTAGCCTTGGGGTGTTAGGTCATTGCGACCTGCATTTTCTTCGCTGATCGTGTCATTGCGCCAAATCACCGTCCCCGTAAGCGCGTCTACCGAACACAGATAGATCATCTCGTGTGGAAAAACACCGGCACCGAAATAGGCAGTGTTGCCGTCAACAAGGACACCGGTCCGCACCGGCCATCGTGAGATCATCTCACCGCGAGACAGAAGCCGATCATCCTTGGGCCCAACACGAATCACCCAAACAGGTTTCCCCGTTTTTGCACTGAGACAGTAAACCTTGCCATCGTCTGATCCGAAATAGATGTTCCCATGCGCAAGCGTAGGCGCTAAGCGAATAGGCCCCTCAGTGTAATAGGTCCAAATGACCTCACCGGTGCCACTATCGACGCAGTACATGCGGTGGTCGACGGTGCTGCCGAAATAGACACGTCCCTCAGAAATAACCGTTTGCATGGCATCGTCGAAGTCGACACGATGCCGCATCTCATGACCCTCGATGGGAGCGTCCCGGGGCCCCTCCCATGCCATCTGCGGTTTGGCAGGCGTCTTGTACTGCCAAACCATTTGCAATGGCATCTCGAGTTGAGTGCCGGTGTAACCTGCCCGGTCATTGCCATTTAAATAGGTTGGCCATTCCGCCCAAGCATTTACGATCAGCATACATAGAATCGCGGGTACGATTGCGAGCCGAGAGACAGGCATCTTGCTGCTCCAATGAGTTTTGGTTCTGAATTGTCGCTGGTGCTGCCAGCAAAACGGGATGGCCAAGACCTCTGCATATATCGAAGTCTAACGCTCGTGCAAACCAGCCGGCTGGTGGTGTTGTCGAGGCCGCCAACAGAAAACGCGGTGGGATATTCTTCTGAATCCTCACTATAGCGGTCTCCAACACGGCAGAGGGCAACGCATTCATGCTACAGCAGGAAATTTGCACCAAACTGACAACCGGCAATTGCTGAGCAGGCGGTATTTAAAAAATCCCGCCAGAAATACAGTGCCCCAGAACCGGTACACCTAAGAAAACGTGGATTTCGGGGACAACCGAGCGTGCATCCGCAAACCAGAGCAGGGGTGATATGCCTTCAAATGAGACTCAAGAGCCTCGACTTTTGCCGATCCGTGATCCTGTTACCGTGCTCGCGACTCGGACCAAACAGAAGCGATCCATGAATCGACGCCTCGGTTGCCAAAAAACCATGCATGGCACTGCCAAGGCGATCAAATCTTGCATCGCGAGTTAAGAAATTCTCCGAATCAGGAGACCGCACTCGCCTCTTGGATCCCAAATGCAAACAGCGTCTCTCGCAACTGATCTGCTTCAGCTGCATCAAGAGGCGTCATCGGCAACCGCAAGTCACCACTATCGCGCCCAACCATTTGCATTGCCGTCTTTACAGGAATTGGATTGGTCGCAAGCCCCAGCATTTTACTGCAAAGTGCGAATAGTCGGTGGTGCAGGTGCTGTGCCTTGGCAAAGTCACCGGCCGCCGCGGCAGCTACAAGTTCGATCATGGGTGCAGGCACAAGGTTACCCACAACTGAAACGACACCTTCTGCTCCGACGCTCATCATCGGCAGGGTCAATGAGTCGTCTCCACTGAGCACCGTCAGGTTTGTTGTTCCGACGATAGCAGAGCATTGGTCCAGTTTGCCCGTGGCCTCTTTGACCATCGTGATGCCATCCAAGTCGCTCAGACGTTGAATCGTCCCTACCTCGATTTCTTTGCCCGTGCGGCCAGGAATGTTGTAAACGCAAACAGGAATGTCGACTTCTTCGGCAACAGCCTTGAAGTGCTGATAGAAACCTTCCTGAGTGGGTTTGTTGTAATAGGGAGCAACCTGCAGCGTAGCGTCTGCTCCTTCGGACGCAGCGCGGCGGGTCAAACGTAGTGCTTCCGCCGTGCTATTGCTTCCCGTTCCGGCCATGACGTTTGCGCGACCGGCGACACATTGGATCACTTCAGTGATCACTCGATCATGTTCGTCATGCGTGAGTGTTGGCGACTCACCAGTGGTACCGACCGGGACGATGCACGTCGTTCCGGCAGCAATTTGAAATTCAACCTGTTCGCGAAGCCGCCCGTAGTCCACCTCTCCATCGGCGAAGGGGGTAATGATGGCGACCGACAATCCTGCGAAATCAGATCCCTTTCTATCGGACATAACAGCTCTCAGTGGGGGTATGACTAGATTCGACGCGAGTTTAGCAAGCATTGCCTACGTCCAAAAGGACCGGAGTGGGCTGCCATCACAAGCTTCCGCATTTTACACATCTTTCCCGCCTTACGCAGTCATTCTCCGGCGAGCCCTTGTGAGCCGGATTTAACGCACTGAGGGCGAAAGGCCCCTGTTTTCGTCTCCCCACGGCAGGGTTGCTTTGGTACAGAATCTTTACGGGTTCTGACACTGGAATTCGCAAATTCCCCGCTTCCCCGCTTCTCCGACGCCCGCTGGACTTCATGCCGACTCTCCTGACGCGGTACGTGCTGATCGAGATTCTAAAAATATTTCTGGTCTCCTTGATTGCGCTGACAATGCTGATCCTCTTTGTCGGGGTTGGTCGCGAGTTGCTGCGTCGTGGTTTGGGAATGGTAGCGATCATCCAACTTCTGCCCTACGTGTTGCCGATTTCCTTGCAGTTTGCGTTTCCCGCCACGGCTCTGTTTTCAGTTTGCTGTGTGTATGGACGGATGGCAGCCGACGGAGAGATTGCGACAGTCAAGGCATCAGGAATTTCGCCTTTAAAGTTATTGCAACCAGCATTCGTGTTCGCAGCTTTGCTGAGCCCGGTGGCCGTGTATGTGTCTGATTTGGCCGTCTCATGGGGACGGCCCGGTATCAATCAGGTCGTTTTGATGTCGATTGAAGACATTGCCTACCGATTTTTGGAAAACGAGCGTTATTACGACTCAGGCCACGGGTTCTCGATTCACGTGCAGGATGTTGTGGGCCGGAAGATGATCCGACCTTCCGTGAGCATTCAGAATCACCGACAGACGGTCCCGATCAAACTCTCTGCGCGTGAGGGAGAGTTGCGTCTGAACCCAGAGACGCAAGAATTGGTGCTCTATGTGGTCGACACTCAAATTGAAGCGGGAAACGATTTCCATGGCATCATTCCGCGGAAAGGAGAATTTCCCATCCCCTTGGCGGAGGCCCTGACTGGCAGAAGCATCAGCGAGCAAAGTCCCAGCGAATTACCACTGAATATTCTGGGAAAGGAAAGTGTCGCGCAGGATAATCGTAACCACATCGCAGTGGGTGAGGTTGCCGCACACACCGGCTTCAGTATTTTGACTTGCCGGCTTGATGAAATCGCAGGCGGGCAGGGTCAGCACCGAGAAGGTGTTTTGCGTAGCAACCGAAAACGTCTCGTTCGATTGCAAACGGAGCCATGGCGGCGTTGGGCATGGGGTTTTAGTTGTTTTTTCTTCGTGTTCGTCGGGGCTCCGCTGGCTATGATTGCCAAGACCAGTGACTATTGGTCAACGTTTGGGATCTGTTTTCTGCCAACGCTGCTCGTTTATTACCCTTTGTTCATCTTAGGGCTCGAACAGGCAAAGGATGGTAATCTACCGCCCTATGGCGTTTGGATGGGGAATGCGATTCTGGTGATGATAGGTACGGTGCTGGTTGCTCGCGTTCGACGGTATTAAGAAAATGACTGAGCGTATTTGGGAGGCTGAATCACACAGCCACAAATCTGCGAGTTGAGTTGTCAATCGATACGAAAAGATCTCGGCTGGTCGAATTTCATATTTTTTGAATCAGAATTGACTTTACGATTCTCTGTTCTTTTTAAAGAGTGCCCTTCTCGTGACTTCTGAACACTGTCGTAACCTGCTTTCCTCCATCAGCAACCAGACCTGCACGGTGGGCATCATTGGATTGGGCTATGTGGGACTACCTTTAATCGATGCCTTCACGGCCGCTGGCTACAGATGCCTAGGATTCGACATTGATGAGGCGAAGGTAAACTCATTAAAGCAGGGCAAGAGCTACATCAAACACATTGCAGATGACAAGATAGGAAACTGGTTGGGTAAGGATCTGTTTGATGCCACCACTGACATGCAGCGACTGAGCGAACCAGATACTTTGTTGATTTGTGTTCCGACGCCTTTGGATGCCGCCCGCGATCCCGATTTGAAGTACGTGATTGGAACTTGCGAGTACATTGCTTCGGTTCTTAGGGCGGGGCAATTGGTCGTGCTGGAAAGTACGACCTACCCAACAACAACGCGTGATGTGATGGTTCCGATTCTGGAACAAGGAGGTCTAACTGCAGGTGAAGATTTCTTCGTTGCCTACAGCCCCGAACGTGAAGATCCAGGTAACCCGGAATATTCAGCAGCTGGAATCCCAAAAGTTGTCGGCGCAATCAATGAAGACAGCCTGAAATGCGCCAGCAAGCTCTACGAAGCCGCGGTTGCGGGCGTGATACCAGTTAGCAATTGTGAAGTTGCCGAGGCAGCAAAGGTGCTGGAGAACGTTTACCGTGCAGTCAACATTGCCTTGGTGAATGAATTGAAAGTTCTGTTCGACTCGATGGGCATCGACATCTGGGAGGTTATCAATGCCGCAAAAACCAAACCATTTGGGTTTCAGGCGTTTTATCCCGGACCTGGACTGGGCGGGCATTGCATCCCGATCGATCCGTTCTACCTTTCCTGGCTAGCCAGGAAGCAAGGCTTGAACGCACGCTTCATCGAGTTGGCAGGCGAGGTCAATCGAGCCATGCCAGAATACGTTGTCTCACGCACAACCGAGTTTCTGAACGAGTTCTCGAAACCAGTCCGTGGTAGCAAAATCTGCCTCGCCGGAGTTGCATACAAAAAAGATGTTGATGATCCACGAGAGTCTCCGTCCTTTGACTTGCTGGAGTTGTTCATCAATCTCGGTGCAGAAATGAGTTACAGTGATCCGCATGTGCCAACCTTACCGTCAATGCGGCATTTTGATCTGCCTGCGATGGAAAGTCAGACACTCACCCCCGATTACCTGCAGTCGCTTGATGCAATTCTAATAGCGACCGATCACACCGCTTTCGATTACGATTTGATCGTCCAATACGCTCCTCTTGTCATCGACACGCGAAATGCCACGACCACGGTTCAGTCGAACCGTGAAAAGATTCGCAAAACCTGAGTGCGTTCTGTAAACATCACAGCAACCAGGCATCAGGGGAATCATGTCTCAATCCAATGATTCATGCGAATTCAATGTCTTGGCGTTGGATCCTTTTCATGGCGGCAGCCATCGTCATTTTATTGACGGTGTTGTGCAGGCAAGTCGCCATCAATGGAACGTCATCTCTGGTAAACCGGTGCATTGGAAGTGGCGTATGCGGTCCGCACCACTGGATTTGGCACAAAGGTCGTCTGACTTCATTGGCAAAGTCGGCTATCCCGATCTGCTGTTCTGCAGCGACATGCTTGATCTACCAGTTTTCCGGGGTTTGCTGAGGGACCCCCGTATTCTGACGACACCAACGGTGATTTACTTTCATGAGAACCAATGGAGTTACCCTGTTTCGCCGTCAGCCAGAGTCGACAATCATTTTGGATACACAAATCTGTTGTCTGCCATTGCGGCAGATGAAATCTGGTTCAATTCTCAGTATCACCTGAATGATTTTCTTTCCGCGAGTCAGGCGTTTCTGAGACGCATGCCCGATACACGCCGTCCGCATGAGCTTGAGACGTTGGAACAAAAATCTCGCGTGGTCCATCCCGGGTTCTCTCCACCACAAGCCGCTTTCTGCCCAGACGTCACAGCGTCGCGAAACCCAAGCAAGCGTCTTACATTGGGCTGGGTTTCGAGGTGGGAATACGACAAATGCCCAAATCAGTTTGCTGAATTATTGGATTTACTAACCGACATCGAAGTGGATTTTGAAGTCATCCTGCTTGGGCAGCGTCCCCACGCAGAGGTTTCAGCGTTGCAGCAGATACGGAACACGCATGGAGCACGAATCGTCCACGATGGTTTTGCCGAGAATCGGGATCATTACTGGACGCTGCTCGGCAACATGGACATCGTGATCTCTACGGCGGCTCACGAATTCTTTGGCATCGCCATTTGTGAAGCGATTTGGGCCGGTGCAGTTCCCGTGGTCCCCGATCGCTTGAGCTATCAGGAATTAATTCCTTCAGCTTGCCGGTATCAGTCACTTGCTGATGCAGTCGCCTTGATCAAGCGTTTTTCAGAAGATTCGACCAGGTCAACTCAGGCGGTGGAATGCCAAAAACAGATTGAGCCACTACAGGCACGTCATATCATCAAGCAAATTGATTCTCTGGTTGCTGACTTGGCAACCGCAAAACGATGGTAACCCGAAAACTTCAACGGAGAGATAGCAACAGCACTCTCCGCCAGGCTTCAGTTGGTCGCTACGCTGACTTTTAGCCAAGGTGCTCACCCATTCGCGCCGCCAGTTTCTTGAGCGTTTGGCTGGCGTCATTCTCGAGCAGTTTTGCGTGAATCATGTGCGTTTGGACGCGATCGTTCCAGGCGACTTCAAGCGCGTTGCTGAATTCCCCTTCAGTTGAAACGCAGTGTCCGATCCCGCCACCATAGACTTTCAGAAGTTCGGAATAATTCCACGGATTGATTTCATTATATTTCCAATCACCCGCATGCAGATACCGTTCGGTTCCATAACCGTGATTGTCCAGCAGGATGATGATTGGGGAATGGCCGTTGGCGATCAGCGTGCTGAGTTCTTGACCAGTCATCTGAAATGCTCCGTCTCCGACCAGCACGACAACCCGGTGTTCGGGACGAGCAGTAGCAGCACCTAATGCCGCCGGGATACTAAAGCCCATGGACGTGTAGTATGCCGGACTCAGAAATTCACCACGGTCGTGAATTCTCAATTCGGTTGCTGCAAAAAGCGAATCCCCTACGTCGGCAATGACGATTGTGTCTGAGTCGATGAGACGATTAAGCACCGCCATCATTTTGCTGGTTCGAAGTGGACGGCTGCCGTCTGTCTGGTCATCGATTGCCACCGTGCGGGAAGCCTTCAGCGGCGCTGGTATGGCACGCGTGGCAACCGTCAAACCCGATTCGTTGAGACCATTGATATAATTCCCCAAATCGACATTGTGATAGTGGTGGTGAGAAATTTTCAACTCTTCACTCGTGGCATACACGCATCGATCCGGATCGAGTTTGGCAGTGAAGATCCCGAGGTTGATATCACTGAGGAATGCACCGAACATCAACACCAAATCACTGTCTTCAACAAACTTCGTCACTTCCTCGTTACCGATTGCCCCTTCGTACAAACCAATGAAAAGCGGGTGACGTTCACTGACCACACTCTTCCCCAGTATCGTGGTCGAGATCGGGATGTTGGTTGATTCAGCCAATTTCAAGAGTTGGTCCTGCAATCCAAAACGGTGGATCTCTACCCCGGCCAGAATGACTGGCTTCTTTGCAGTTTCAATGCGATCGCGTGTTTCCCCGACGGCTTCTGCTGTGGCTTCCTCATTGCTTTCGTAGACAGGTCTCACATACCCGTGTGCCACCGGTGGAACGACATGAACCATGTCTCGCGGCAATTCGATGTAAACCGGCCGCTTATATCTGTCACAGGCATCCAGGACACGATCAATCTCGGAGAACGCTGTCAACGGATCGCTCAGTTCAGCCCCGGCAATCGTAAACTTCTCGAACACTTCAATTTGAGTTCGAAAGTCTCGTACCATGTGATGCAGCAGGGCTCCGCCTTTTCTCTCACTCAAGCCCGGTGAACCTGAAATCACCACAACAGGTGATTTTTCTGCGTAGGCACCGGCAATGGAATTTGAAACACTCAACCCGCCCACACAATACGTAACACACACGGCGCCCATGCCGTTGATCCGAGCATACGCATCGGCGGCGAATCCAGCACAATCTTCTCGTGTGCAGCCGACTACGTTGATGGGACTCTTTTCCAACTCGCTGTAAAATGAAAGGACATAGTCACCAGGGATTCCAAACAAATCATGGATCCCATAATCGCGGAGTCGCTGAATCAAATAGCCGCCAATCGTCAGGTTGGCAGTGATGCGGCGTGATTCGTCCGATGCGTGGTTGGAAGCATTCATACATGGGTCTCCTGCGTGCAGTGGTTTCAGTCGCGGAAGTTACATAAGTATGTCAGGTGGACGCGAGTTTTTCTGGTGAGCGAGTCCAAGCGGATGAATAATCGAGAAATTGTTAAAACCTGAGCTTTCCGGTTCGAGATTGATCCCCAACATCGGTTCCAAGCCAAGCTCGCATACGCTTGCCTGCCAACCACTGTAGATCATTGGTTATACGCAGTTTAGGTCGAAACAGATCTCAAATGGCTCTCAGTCAACAACTCGATGTTGCGGCCATTCGTTTTTTAAATTGGTGATCGCTCATCGTATTCCCAGATTTTGCAGTTCATGACGCATTAAAAAACCATTTCCTCCGAATCCATTCGAATCAGTTGTCTAGGCCAAGTGTCCCAGCGGTGCCACAAATTCCATCCTGGCCGATATCACGGTGATCCAGACTCTTGGGCACAACATTCGCCTAACCTAGGCGCTGTGAGCAACCGCTGACTCAACACCCATGAGGGAGTGGAAAGAACATCGGTTTGCCAGTACGTCGCAATTGCATCGCCGGTTATTGTTCGCGTTGACGATCAAAACGCGGACTACTGAGGGCCACGAAGTGTTGATCGGCGACATCAAAAAGGACGAGCGTTTTTCACAAGCGTGACTTCGTTACCGGACAGATTGAACTCGAGTTCGTCAGTCAGGCGTTCCATCAAAACGAGACCATGGCCCGCTTCTTTGTCAAAGCGAACGTGTGTTTGGGCATCAAAGAAATTCTCTACATTGAATCCGTGGCCACCATCAATAACCGTAATTCGCAACTCTGACTTGCTGGCAGTAGCTTTGACATGAGTCCGCCGATTTTTATACGGTTCTTCCTGTTTACGCTTCTCGATCAGATCCGTGGTGGCATTCCGATGGACGATAGCATAGTGACCAGGCGTAACGGAGGGACCGAGGCCAAGATTCCCTCGGTACATGGCATTCACGAGTGCGTGTTGAAGAGCAGTACCAAGTCTGACGCGTTCTGATGCTGGCAGCAAACGCATGCCAGCGGCCATCTGCATCAAAAGTCCAACAAGCGGTAAGATCAACCGAGAGTCGTTGGGAAGGTCAAAAACGAAGGAATTTTCTTGCAGCGAGCCGACGAGTTCACCGAACGACTCGTCGCTGGCAAGAACCCGCAGTGCAGTTTCAACAGTGTCGTTCAGCAGCATCTGCAGATGATTCTGGGGAATGAAACCAGCAGCTCCCGCTCGCAATGCTTGGTCCGCCAATGTTTCGGCATGAGAGGGCGTAATCAAAATCACGACGACGTCAGGAAATTGAGCCTGAACAGCCTCGACTAACTCGGCCCCGTTCATCTCCTTGAGATGAAGGTCAGCTAAAACCAAATCGATGGGGTGTTTCTGGAGAATTGAAAGCGCATCCTTGCCGTTCCCAGCATGCTTGACCCGATGAGATCTCTGCTCAAGCAATATCCGGAGTTCGACAGCTCGCGCCGGGCTGTCTTGCACAAGCAGTATTTCCGCCATGGTGCTCCGCTTGCCACGTTGGTGGATCCTAAAACGAATGTCTTACTTACCACGCCTATCGTATCATTTCCTAGAGTGAAAGTGTGTTTTCACACGTACAGCCCAGAAAAGCGCGGACAAAACCGGGCATCTATCTCTTGTCTGCTGAGTTGCCGACCAACGGGTCGATTACCAAATGCCGTCCGCCGTGTGGTGGCGAACAATCGACATCGACTGCGGCTCGACGGTCGCACTCACCGCCAAGCCTGTGATTCACACCTTCCCTTGGGGTGGATACAGCGTTGCCAAAACGTCCGAATCGGAACTAAACGCTCGGTGTGAAGTCGTCCTCAGGTGACAAGGCGAGGGAAAATTCTGACAGCAGTTGGGCCACGTGGTGAATGTCCGCGAGTGAGATCACCTCGACTGCGGAGTGCATGTAACGATTCGGAATGGCTACAAGCCCGGTAGCCACGCCGCCGCCATGGATTTGCAACACGTTGGCATCATTGGGAGTAGCACGTCCGATGGCGGCCAACTGGAATGGGATGGAATATTGCTCGCAAACATCCATCAATCTCTGAGCCACCTTGGGATTGATATTTGGCCCCCGGAAGATCACGGGGCCGTCGCCGATCGATATCCGCCCTTGTTTTTGCTTGTCGATGGTCGGGCAGTCAGATGCGTGGGTAACATCCACTGCGATGGCAACATCCGGCCGAATGCTGCCCGCTGCCGTCTTGGCTCCTCGCAAGCCAATTTCTTCTTGGACCGTAGAAACGCTGTGTAGATGACATTGTAAATCCTGCGAATCGGTCTGAGCACGTCGCAACGCCTCCATCACCGTCCACATCCCGGACTTGTTGTCCATCCCGGGGCCAGAGACCAAATCCCCCATCAAAGGTTGATACCTGAGGGTAAGTGTAACGGGATCCCCGATCCTAATTCTCTCCGAGGCTGCTTCCCCATCCGCGGCGCCAACGTCCAGCCACAGATCACTCAGATCTACCACCTTCTTTCGCTCCTCGGGTCTAAGCAAGTGAATCGGTTTGCGGCTAATGACAGCCGGAATGGCGCCCGAGCGAGTCCATATCGTCATCGCTTGCCCAATCAGCTGTTGAGGATCCCAGCCGCCTATCGTCTGGGCGTAGACGAAGCCATTCTCATCAATGTACGAAACAAGCATCCCAATCTGATCGCAATGACCGGCATACATCAGCCGAGGCCCTTTTGGGTTTCCGACAGATGCAATCAGATTTCCGTGTACATCAACGCGAACGTCCTGAGCGAAGGGAGAAATGTAATCGCGGATCAACGCCTGTATTGGTTCTTCGTAGC
>JAPKCI010000459.1 GCA_028823035.1 Rubripirellula sp. | reverse complement strand
TCATCACCAACGCTGATGTGGTCAGTGGAACTGGCAACATCACTCTGGATGCTGGCAACGATCTGGCTGTGAACGCTGCTGTGACGACTGGCGGAGCGGGTACTATTTACGCAACCGCAGGAAATGATGCTACAGTCTCTGGTTCTTTAAACAATGCCAATGGTGATCTTCTGGTTGACGTTGTTCGTGACTTTAGCCAGACGGGCGTGATACAAAGCGTCGCTGGTGATGTTGGGTTGATCGCCGGCAATAATCTGGTTCAAGGGTCGACGAGTTCTGTTGCCAGTGGTGGAAATTTGCTTGTGAAAACAGGTGATGACTGGACGATGGTTGGTAACGCGACTGCGACAGTTGATGGATCACAGTTGCTCGGTTCTTCCGGGGGAACAATTATTCTTGGCCGGGTGATCATGAGCGACGCTGTGCAGAATCATGTCGGTCTTGAAGCGGTTGTGGATATTCTTGATGGAAATCTTGGTGACGCCAACATTCAGGAGTCCAGTTCTGTCGCTGATACGGTTGTTTCTCTTTGGGCTGGTGGTGAAATTGGAAGTACTGGCGGTGGTGATGCCAGCACGAATGTTCAGGCACTGGACCTCGCCGTTGACAGGGTTGCCGCAGAAAGTTCCTTTGGGATACATCTGCATCAGATGGCATCTGGATTGGACTTGGTGGTTGGGAATGTATTGAGTCAGAGTATTAGCATTGCGGGTGTGTTGAGAAGTGAGTTTAACGGAACTACGGACGCGGTTCCCGCTGAATCGGGAAGTGTTGCCGCTCTGGAAGATTTGGTGACCAATGTCAATGGTGAGATTGAACTTGTTGTTGATGGTGGGAATCTGACATTTATTGATGGTGTGGGTAACGACGGTCTAAACTTAAAGGATGACCCAGAAGTTCTAGCGAGTGGGGTTTTGGGGCGAATTGACGTGCGTGCTATCGGTGCATCAGGTGTCATTGAATTGGGGGACAATGTACAGTTCCATGCGGAAAAGATCACCGCTGAGTACTCATCGCCCTCGACTCGACCAATGCCGTTAGTTTCTGGACTGTCGCAACAGGATCGGGCGATTTACTTAGCGTCTGATTCAATCATGTTTGGTGCAGATGTGGAACTCTTCACGGGCTTGGATCAGGGTACTGCCCGACTCTTTTCTGCTCGACCTGTCGAGTACATCGTTAATGACAACGGATCTACTAGCCCGGTGAACGATCCGTTTCCGGCAGAGTCAGCTTTTTATGATGCGTCAACGGTTTCCACTTCCGCGATAACGCAAGCAGGTCAGCGGAATTTATCCGGTACTCTGTTCATTGATATAGGGAATGCAGGTGAGCGTGGTTTGACGGTCGACATCGACTGGGGAGCGGAGACTCTGCGTTACCAGCAACTGAATGGTCTTTCTGCTGATTCGGACACCAGTGTAGGCGTTAGTACATCCGGACAACCGTTAGCTCCGGGCGTGGTAGCCGGTTCAGGAGCTTTGGACGTGGAACATTATTACACAGATATCGATATTTTTTTTAGCAGAGAGAATGGTCGAAGTTCGGTGACTAGTCCTCTGGAAGTGCGTTTCGCAGTACGACATCACGAGTCAATCTTCATTGAGGCAGGGGTTGTACAGCAAGGTATCACGGCTTCTGAGCCAGTATCGGGTGGAGTCGTGAGTTCAACAGACGATCCAGCGACTCCTCCAGGGAGCACGTTTGGTTTGGAGAGTGGACATCATCGTTTCCTGATTCCGAATGTCCCGGAGTTTTCTGTTCCGTTCATTCCGGAGCGTGAAGTGATCCCGGTTTTCTCTGTTGCAGCTTTCCTTCCGATTGTTGAGCCGAATTTCGTCGCGATCGAGGCTGCTGTAAGTTCCAGCACAGCGAGTGGTTTTGTATCAGTCGCGAGAGATGAATACTTCCAACTGCGGGCCCTCCGCCCTGACCAGAATGCTGAGCCCTACGGTGTTTTCCGTCTGACAGACGACATTATGACGGGTGATAAACTGCTGCAATTACAGCGGTCATTGCCTGACGGTCGTTATGAGATCGAATATGTTTTGGGTGACACCTTTAGCCGAGTTATTCTGCGGTTCGATGTCAGAAATGGTGAACCCATCATTCCTGAGGATGTTCTTGATGAAGGTGAATTGCTGTTGAAGGAGATGCCGGAGGTAAAGGGAATGCCGGAGGCCAAAGAACATCCGGAGGCCAATGATCAGACGCTTTTTGCACCCCAGTCAGAGGCGGGTGTCGCGATCATCATTGATCCGAGCCAGGATTCTGTCGTTATTTACAGTGGTGAAACTGTAAGCGAAACAGTCGCACCAGAATCAGCTGAAGGTGTGGTCGAACCGAACGGCAAGGTGAAAATCAACGCGTTGGAGGAAGAAAACGCGTTCGAGGAAGAAGTTGATCCGGGGGAGTCACGTACAGTGAATTTGGAGAAGGACAGGGGCGTAGATTTGTCCGGTTTGCCGGCATTGTCAGTTGGTGTCGTATTAACGACTGCGTTGCAAAGGCGGCGTCAGAATTTGGAGAGGAAGAGGCTGTCAAGGGCCGCAAGATTTGCAGTCCGAAGAACAGAGTTTTTGAATTTACACGATTCAGAGAGTACTTAGATCACTGCGATCTAATGAATTGCAATGGCCAAGAATAATATTAATCGAGACGATGAGTCCAAGCCGGTTCCTTCCGCGAACAATGGCGAGGACAAGCAATCACCGCTTGAGTCAGTGCCGGTTGGTGGTAACCCTGATGCAGAAGCAATGCGCGCGTTGGGTGACAAAACGGATGAATCCAAGTCAGGTGAAGAAGAACCCGGCAGCGGAACGGTGGGGGATCTACCGGCTTCGGCAGTGTTCGAAGATGGAGATGAAGGGGACGACATAGATGCAACCAGTGCCAACATTGATCCCACGGCGATTTCGGATGGTGATGACAGTGATCAAGGTCATGGGACAGTTGCTGATGTCGATGGGCCAGAGGAAATCGAAGAAGAGGGTGAATCTGGAGCCGACATCGATGCAACCATCGCCAACATTGATCCCACGGCGATTTCGGATAGT
>JAPKCI010000458.1 GCA_028823035.1 Rubripirellula sp. | reverse complement strand
CACGTTAGCCGGGCAACGGATGCACGTTAGCCGGGCAACGGATGCACGTTGGCCGGGCAACGGATGCACCCCTGATTGCTTTGACGCAAGCCGTTTCGCCGTGGATCGTTCATCATACGGGAAACGACGGGAGAAGCTGACACTCAGTTGGAACCAAGCTGATCCTTCAACGGAAATGCTAGCTTGCGGTAAATTCAGCCTCGACTACCGCTGTCTCGTTGGCAGTCACCTCGTCTTTGGAACTACGCCGACGCCGCCGTTTGGGTGCCTTGTTAATCCACTCTTTGGTGAGCGTCTCAAAGACTTCAGGGGATTCGTAGCGGACGATCGTTTTGCCTTCGGGAATGGGCCCGATGAGTCCTCGAAAAACGGGCATTCCGCGAATTTCAAGATCGGTGCTGCAGTCATCGGTTCCGATCTGCAGATGCATATCAAGCAGCGGATCGCAGGTTGGGTAATCTCGGATCAACAAAGATCCGTCACTGCCACGTGTGACAATTCGAAAGGTGTCTTTCTTAGCCATAAGTGCCTCGGGAGGAGTCAGCATGGATGGGTTTGGAGGATCCGACACAAGCTTTGGCGAGACAAATTTGGCACAAGAGTGCAGAGCGGAGACGCAATTTCAGAACAGCGGTAACCGAGGGAGGAGGTTTCCACTGTGGGTAGATCAGGACTGAAGTACGTCGACGCTCGGACTCTCGCAGCCATCCCCAATTTGGGAGAGGTGAATGTCTGGTAGCCAACCCCGAAGGGTTCTCGGTCGAATAACAAGCACATCGTCGCTGCATGCTGGTCCGTAAGAATAAACTTTGTGTGCGCCTTACACGGCGATTGATAGTCTAAATAGATACATTGGGAACTTCCTATCGTGGACGGTCGCCACCGCCACTACAGGCTCATCTCGCACGAACGGTCTCCGGCGAAACACGTGGGATAACCCAACCGTTTTTCACCGCACCCAGTCGAAATATCGGTCCAAGCCGCCACTCCTCAACTGTCATCGTTGACCGTGCTGACTTGGACGCCAGCGGGAATCTGCGTGGGGTGGTTCGCGTGAACACCAGACATCTGGCCCGGTCCTGGGCCAACATAGCGGTCTGGTTACAGTCGCCCCAACGATTCGCCGTTTCAAAAATCGTCGCACGATCGACAAAATTGAACTGCCTGTCAAATAGCACGGTGAGCAACCATGGAGGTTACCGCTTGCCCGAACATTTCACCACAATCCCAAGAGCGTGAAACTCAACTATTTTCAACGTCAGGGCCATCACGAGACGCCTGAGCCATTACCACGCAAGCGAATTCCAGAATCATTCTGATGCCAGAAACCGCGTTTTTACAGTGTTTTTTGGGCATTGCGATTTCTTACACGCGGCGTCTGCTTGGTCTTTTTCGGATTTCCCATGCAGGAAGGTAAAGATGTAACGGTTGTCAGGCCGATACCGGTTGTGACGAGGAGTAGCCACACATGCTGCTCTGTTGGACAGCGTTCCTCCCAGAACTCGCCTGGACTCGAAGGCAACCAGATGAACTGCAAAGTAATCAATCAACGTGCAACCAAAAGCATCTTTCTGACGCTGGCGGTCGGATTATGCCTTGTAGCCGCAACAGGTTGTCAGGTGTCACTCAACGGCCAGACCCTGCCCAGCCCCTATTACCTGCAGGATGACGTTCAGTACTTCCCTGCCGGACCGGAGTTCAAGCTCTCGCGTGAAGCAGCAGCCTTGCAGGCCGCGCGAGCTGAAGAGCAGCTCAATCGCGAGTAATAGTAATTGGCTTTCCCGAACTCGTTCAACGAGTTCGAAACTCGCCCGTACTTTGGCGGCATCATCGATGTCGCCAGTTCGTGTGCGGGCCTAGCCTGCCAGGTTACCGCTGCGCAACTTCGTGAGCCGTTTCCAAGCTATTCGTCACAGGCACGCACGAAAGCAGTGGCAACCGGATCGTAGCCGCACAGCTCTTCCTCGCGGAAATAAAGGTCCAATTCCCTTGTTGCAGAAGCTTCGCTGTCGCTGGCGTGTACAAGATTCATTTGTTTGCTACTGCTGAAATCACCACGGATGGTTCCGGATGCTGCTTTCAGGCCACTGGTAGCGCCCAACATGTCGCGAACCACCGTGATCACCTCCAATCCTTCGATCGCCATCGCCACGACCGGCGCCGAAGTGATGAACTCCTCGAGGCTGGCGTAGAAATGTCTTTCGACGTGCTCGGCGTAATGCTGCTGCGACAACTCAGGGGTCACCCGCATCATTTTCATGGCCACAATGTTGAGGCCCTTATCCTCGAAACGCTTGATGATTGCGCCCATCAGGCGACGTTGCACACAATCAGGTTTTAGCAGTACCAATGTACGTTGCATCGCAATTCAGCTCCGTTCTCCCGCTCGATTTTCGCGGGCCGTGATTTAAAAGAGGTTGTTGATCGGGTTCGACTCTTCAGCTGGAACTGTTTTCCAGCAGACTCATCCATCGTCCGGGGCTTGACTCAGCCCAGCAACGGAGCGATATCTTGCCAGCGTGCTGCCGAATTGCCAATGGCAACTGGTAAAGATCACTCAAGGACTGGCAGAAAAGGTCTCACCCGCGTATCGGCGGTGTTCAAGGCAAAAACAAACACAACCCTTCTGAACACCAAACGTTGGTCTGGCATCTGTTTGCACGCCACCGCACCGGCATCCGACTGCTGGCTCGCTTACCGCTGAATGTCTGGCTGACGAATGACGTTATCGACCGAATAACCAGGACGATTTGCCAGCTCCAGCGCGGGAGCCACACTAGAGGCAGAATCTTGGCCGGCGTATCCAGACCGCTGCCCCGGTGATTCATCAGCCGTTTCCATGACCCACGTGGGCACTGCCGAAACACGGGTTTTATTTTCAATTGCCTTGCGTACATTGATTTCATCCAAGGTACTGTAAGTCCGCGGTGATTTCGGCACTTTGGCACCCATTGCCTTGCGTACATTGATTTCATCCAGGGTGCTGTAAGTCCGCGGTGATTCCGGCACTTTGGCACCCATTGCCGTGCGTACATTGACTTCATCCAAGGTGCTGTAAGTCCGC
>JAPKCI010000161.1 GCA_028823035.1 Rubripirellula sp. | reverse complement strand
AACACCCCCGATAGGATACCAGCCATTCTCGGCCGCATCGAGCAATTTAAAAATAGCCCGATGCCGCAATCAAACACCATTTTGCTCTCCGTCCGGCTACTTGCAGATTCCACAAACACCGTCTGCTCAGCGAATGTTGGTGAAATTTCGCTGCGATCAGCAACCGGGCGTCAATCTAATCACCCCGGATGGCACAAGAACTCTCGCTGACCGGAAAAATTACTGAACGCACCGAACTGAATCTCACAAACAAACCCACGGCTCACCGCGTACGAACCAAAATGCGTGGCCAGTATGCACCGACAGCCGCAAGTTGATTCCTCCATTCCCTGCCTTGTCTTCTCGCTTTGCTCTGGTCAAACGGCAACCGAGCATCGACAATGCATGTCCAGTTCAATCGTTCCGCAGTCACTCCCACCGTTCATCCGGTGTGTACCAACTTGTACTTGGTTTCATGATGCACTACTCATTCCAGTTCCAATCTGTCGCCACGACGCTTTTGCTGTTTTTGATCGCGGGCTGCGACAGTCTGCCGGATGAGGTCATATCGAGGAGGCACAGAAACCGTGTTGGCGACACGATCTATCTCAGATTCAACCAATATGCGAATGACGTCAACTTATCTCAAATCGATGGAATGACGAGCCTGCTGACATTATCCTTGGACAATACAAAAACAACAGACACTGGCTTACAGCACCTCTCTAACCTGACAGAATTGAGGATGCTCACCCTCAACAACACACAAATAACCGACGCCGGCCTGCAACACCTTACTCAGCTCACTAAAATCAATCAGTTGGAACTTGTAAACACGCAACTTACAGATGCAGCAACACTCTCATTAAGTAAGTTCAAGTCGCTTAACGTTCTGAATTTGGAAGGCACGCAGGTCACCGATGACGGACTCGCCGCCCTCACTGAGTTACCCAATTTGCAAACGTTGTTTCTTAGTGGCACGCAAGTCACTGATCATGGTATGAAAAAACTGACTGGCATCAAAACCCTGAACGCTCTCTACCTGAATGGAACGGCTATCACAGATGCATCTCTGGAAATCCTGACGCAAATGCAATCCTTAACAGAACTATATCTTAAAGACACGGTCATTACAGACAAAGGAATGAATACGCTCACTGCTCTCAGCAAACTTAACATCCTGAACATTGAGAACACCAACATTACTAACAAGGGTTTAGCCGCACTTGTATCTTTAGACGAACTGAAATACCTGTACTTCGGAGGAACCGATACATCCACGGGTGGCAGGGCACGTTGGCGCAAGGATTCATTCCTGAACCTTACTGGCACACAAGGCACAGACGAAGAGCTTAGCTTAATTGAGGGCATTCCAGAGATCGAAGGACTTGACCTCAGCAATAGCGACGTTACCGACGCGGGACTCGCTTCAGTCACAAAGCTCCCTAATCTCCGCCGCCTTTCGCTTAGCGGTACGCGGGTGACGGACGCCGGCATGCAGTTTCTCTCGACACTGACTAGCCTCGAAGACTTCAACCTCAACAAAACTGCAATTACCGATGAAGGCCTGATTCACCTTGAGGGTCTGAACAAATTAAAACGCGTCTTTTTAGATGACACGCAGGTAACCGTTCAGGGGAAGGCGGCACTCCGTAAATCGATTCCTGGGCTGCGGCATTTCTGATCCTCTGCCGATTGATCGCACCGGCGTCGTACAAAACGTTTGGAGACGATTTTTGAATGCTATCACCCAAGACATTAAAAAATTCGGAGCCAAAATGGACACAAAGTTTTCAGATCGTTTTTAAACTGAGCTTTTCAAGGTGATCGATTATGGCAACGTCGATTTTGCGACGGTCATACTTCCCGCATGGATCAATGCCTACCTTGGCAGGCTCGACTTGAATCCGTGCAAGACCACAGATGGGATCTTCTTACCGCGCGGCACCGTTACGTCGACGACCAGTTTGCAGACCCCTGGTCGCAGTGGCTTCAAATCTTTGCGATTGGCGTCGTTCCACTTGTTGGCCACCAGTTGACGGAACCAACGCAGCATTGTGTCGGGCGTGAACAAGGTTCCGTATTGTGCAAGGTGTACCGTCTGAGCCCCCTTACTCGCTCAGCGATTTTCAGCTCTGGGTGCCGAAATTTTTCATTCGCTTGTTGCCCAATTACTGTTTCATGACAGCCGGTGGTACTTTCAGACATTTTTTTCATTGATGCTATCGAGCAACCCAACTGGCCACCCTTTGCAGACACAGTTGCCACGGTTTCAGCATGAGTCTCATCGGTCCATTGGGTCGGGCAAATTCAAAACAATCCGCGCAGGCGAAATCGCACATCAACCGGAGTGGACAAACTAAGCAGTACACCGAGCCAAGATTCGCACTACCGAGAAGGGTTACCCGAACGTTGCCGACGTCGATCCTCGCGTTATGTCGGCTCAGATGAATGGCTCAAACTCGACTTTATCCCGTGCATGAATGCTTACCTGACTGATCGACCACATGAGCACGAACAAGGGCGAATCGTCCATACCATGCAGTCAGACAAAGCATTATTGACATCAAGCATGACGTCGATCACAATTCCCCTCGATCCACCGGTCCCTTAAGTAGGGATGCACCTTGGCGAGAATAGTGCTTCGAGGCTGATAGATGGCGCAAGACGTAAGTGGGCTTACACAAAGAAGCTGGGGAGAAACCCTTCGACGTGACAAATGGTGGGTCACGCCTTTGGTCGTATTTCTGATTCTGTCCTCGTTCATCACTTATGCGACTTGGGCGGCATTCCAAAACGCTCATTTTGA
Organism: Rubripirellula sp.; assembly: GCA_028823035.1. Taxonomy (GTDB): domain Bacteria; phylum Planctomycetota; class Planctomycetia; order Pirellulales; family Pirellulaceae; genus Rubripirellula. The sequence goes on along the minus strand of JAPKCI010000161.1, from coordinate 11,619 downwards.
ATTTGCGAATTATCTCTCACCGTTCTATTCACCGATGCTTTGGGGTGATTCGCACCACAGCTGGTTTGGCGGGAAACCGGGTTGGTGGCCTGGATTCCTTCCCTTTTCGCCGGCTCTGCTGATTTTACCGTTCCCTGCTGGCTTTCGCATGACGTGTTACTACTACCGCGGCGCCTATTACAAAGCTTTTTGGGCGGATCCGCCAGCATGTTCCGTTGGTGAACCTCGCAAAAGTTACCTGGGCGAACGATACTTTCCGTTAGTGCTGCAGAACATCCATCGCTATTTCTTTTACTTCGCGTTGATTTTCCTCGTCTTCCTTACCCATGATGCCTATTTAGGATTTTGGTTCGATGATGACGGAGATGGATCTTTCAGCAACTTTGGAATAGGAGTTGGCACCATTGTGCTGTGCATCAACATAGTGCTGTTGGGTTCCTACACCTTAGGATGCCATTCGCTGCGTCACTTGATTGGCGGCGCATGGAATACGCTATCCAACGCACCGATCCGAAGTAAGTGTTACACCTGCGTGAGCCGCTTCAACCATGGCCATATGCGATGGGCCTGGCTCAGTTTGTTTTGGGTGGCCTTCTCGGATATCTACATTCGTCTCTGTTCCATGGGCATTTGGCACGACTTCAGGATTTTTTGATGGTGGACGTTGAAACTGTCGAGCACGACGTGTTGGTCATTGGTGCGGGCGGCGCGGGGCTACGCGCCGCGATCGAGGCGGCGGGGAGTGGTATCTCAGTTGGCTTGGTCTGCAAATCGTTGCTCGGAAAAGCGCATACGGTGATGGCTGAAGGCGGCATGGCTGCGGCGATGGCGAATGTGGACGAACGTGACTCTTGGAAGACTCACTTTGCCGATACGATGCGTGGCGGTTATTACCTGAATAATTGGCGGATGGCACAGATCCATGCTCAGCAAGCACCCGACCGGGTGCGTGAACTGGAAGCATGGGGCGCGGTCTTTGATCGGACCGCTGCCGGCAAAATCATGCAACGCAACTTTGGTGGACATGCCCACCCACGACTTGCCCACGTAGGTGATCGAACCGGACTGGAGATGATTCGCACACTCCAAGATCACGGGGTCCATCAGGGAATTGACGTCCACATGGAATTCACGATCACCTGTCTGTTGAAAGACGGCGATCGGATTGCAGGCGCATTTGGATACAGTCGTGAACTCGGGAAATTCATCCTGTTCAAAGCCAAAGCCGTGGTGATGGCAACCGGGGGAATCGGTAGAGCGTACAAAATCACAAGCAACTCTTGGGAATACACAGGTGATGGCCAAACCATCGCCTATGACGTGGGCGCAGACTTAATCGACATGGAGTTTGTCCAGTTCCATCCAACAGGAATGGTGTGGCCCCCGAGCGTGAAAGGAATCCTGGTTACTGAAGGTGTTCGCGGTGAAGGTGGAATCCTGAAGAACAGCAACGGTGAGCGGTTCATGTTTGGGGACATCCCTGACAACTACAAGAGTTCCACCGCAGATACACCTCAAGAAGGTTGGCGATACGTCACAAAGACAGACAAGGATGCTCGCCGACCACCAGAATTATTGACGCGTGATCATGTCGCCCGTTGCATTCGCCGTGAAGTACGTGAAGGCCGCGGTTCACCTCACGGTGGTGTTTTTCTTGACATTGCCTGGATCAAAGAAAAGATTCAAAACTCTGAAGAACACATCAAAAAGAAGCTGCCGAGCATGTATCACCAGTTTAAAGAACTGGCAGGTATTGACATCACAAAAGAGCCAATGGAGGTCGGACCGACCACCCACTACACCATGGGCGGCATTCGCGTGGATGGCGAAACGCAGATGACGGCCGTTCCCGGGCTGTTCGCAGCCGGAGAGTGTGCGGCTGGCTTGCACGGGGCGAATCGCTTGGGCGGTAATTCACTTTCAGATCTCGTCGTTTTCGGAAAACTGGCAGGCGAGTATGCGGCAGCATTTGCAAAAGAACATGGATCCGTGTCGGTCAACGACGATGATGTCAATCAAGCCGGCAAAGATGCATTAGCGCCACTTGATTCAAGTTCCGCGACTGAGGCAGGTGGCGCCTATCAGGTTCAATACGATTTGCAGGACCTGATGCAAGAAAAGGTCGGCATTGTTCGCATCGAAGAGGAACTGCTGGAAGCAATCGATTCCATCAAAGAATTAAAGAAACGCGCAGCAACCGTCAGCGCCCCTGGCAATCGGCAGTACAACCCTGGTTGGCACACGGCAATTGACCTGCGGAATCTGCTAACCGTTTCCGAAGCTGTGGCTCGATCTGCAACCATGCGAAAAGAAAGCCGTGGCGCACACACCCGCGAAGACTTTCCAGATAAAGACGACAGCTACAGCGAATTCAATCATGTCGTACGCAAGGGTCCGGACGGCGAAATGCTGGTGATTCGGGAAGCGATTTCGGAACTACCTCCCGAACTGATACAAATCATCGAGGATCACAAGTAATGGCAAACGTTACCTTCAAGATCTGGCGCGGCGACAAGCAGGCAGGCGATTTTCAGGAATATCAAACGGATGTGTCCGAGGGCATGGTGGTTCTGGATGCGGTTCATCGCATCCAGGCTGATCACGCCAATGACCTCGCCTGTCGCTGGAATTGCAAAGCTGGGAAGTGCGGTTCATGTTCTGCAGAAGTGAACGGCACGCCAAAGTTGATGTGCATGACTCGCCTGAGTGATCTGGATCTTAATGAGGCGATTACGATTGAGCCGATGCGGGCGTTTCCACTGATCAAGGATTTGGTCACCGATGTTTCACACAACTACCGTGTTAAACAGAAAATCAAACCGTTCCAGCCACGAAAGCCCGACAACGAAGATGGTTCGTGGAACATGCAACAACAAGATGTCGAGCGTGTGCAAGAGTTCCGAAAGTGCATCGAATGCTTTCTATGCCAAGACGTTTGCCACGTATTGCGCGACCACCACAAGCATGAGGACTTTATCGGTCCCAGATTTTTCGTCTACACCGCAGCGTTGGAAATGCATCCGCTGGACGAAGCTGATCGACTAGAGGATCTGAAGGAAACACAGGGAGTTGGCTATTGCAACATCACAAAGTGTTGCACCAAAGTCTGCCCAGAAAACATCACCATCACCGACAACGCCATCATTCCACTCAAAGAGCGTGTGGTCGATGAGTACTACGATCCAATCAAAAAGATTGTCAAAACATTGTTCTCAATCGGCAAACCAAAGAACAAAAGCTAACGAGATAGGCTGTTGTACTCTGACGCGCATTCCTGAACCCTTGCACGCTCAGATACGGATGCTGCTAGAATTGCAGGCGGCTAACACACTGTCTTTCGGGTTGCACCGATGCTATCCGCAACCGAGTGTCGATTTCGGACAGAGACGGTGCTTTCGAATGGCGATGGGGAATCCGGATCGATGGCAAATCTTAAACGCATCAGTGCCAATGGCATCGAAGTGGCCTTGAACAAGGCAGATCACTATCGCTTGCTCAATGAGCCTCTCCACGCGGAAAGCATTTGTCTGGATGTATTGGACGTCGATCCTGACAATCAGCGTGCTACAGTTACTTTGCTGCTTGCTTTGACTGACCAGTTTCCGGCGCGGCGTCACGATGCCCATCAACAGGCAGATAAATTGATCCCAAAGCTGGTGTCTGAGTATGACCGTCATTATTACGAGGGGATCATTAATGAGCGATGGGCATGCGCACAGCTTGAACGCGGTGCTGCAACGCGAAGCGTTCCGGTGTGGCTCGGCAAAGCAATGAGCTGTTACGAACTTGCCGAGAAACACTCCAACGGCGAAACCCCAGATCCTATCCTCCGCTGGAACGCATGCGTTCGTCTCAAAGACATGATTCCGGACACGGACGCCGTGCCGAAATTGACTCGGGACATCCACAGTGAATTCGGTGATGACCTTCCTCCGCGTTAAGGTTTGACACGCTGAAGTTCAAGACTCGGGCGCATCATACAAGCGTTCTTCACCGTGGTGCACGAAGCATCGTTGTGAAATCGGAGCTGTCTCAGAAAGAACAGTTCTGTTTTAGCACTAACCGTAGGCAGTGCTGGCGGTGTTCTTGTGATGGCCATGGAACCAAACACACCCGCAGTTCCTCGGAATGCCGTCGATCTTTAAAAGAAAAACATTGCACCAAAACAGCCGGTCGAGAACGAGTTAATCAAAGAAGAGAATGCCGACGGTGTCGTTACGTGTTACGTGAACTTCAACGCGGGAACATTCAAGGGAGCCGATGCTCTCATAGCGGCTCACTTTTATTTTCCCGAGAATGGTAACCGTAACGCGGCCTTTGCTTGGAACCACGGCGGAGGGCAGCGAGCCCTGCGGGGGCAGCGAGCCCTGCGGGGGCAGCGGATTCCATTTTGCACAGTAGGGCTGGCGACGATCGACATCAACTTGCGTGGCAGGCCCCTCGACGACGAAGGTTCCTCGAGGACGAAGGCGACGACGAAGGCGACGAGGACGAGGACGAAGGCGACAACGACGACGAGGACGAGGACGAAGGCGAGGACGAAAGCAACGACGAGACCGATGTTAACACGGACATGGGAAACGTCGAGCCAATTAAGGGACCACGGTTTTACTCAACTGTATTGCATGAAACCTGGAAACGAAACCGTCAGCTCGATAAGTACGCAATCGATCCACGACGAACAGCGGTCGTGCTCTTTGTCCGTCGTTGGGGATCCACGCATGTCGATTTCCCGGGTATCGAAATGACTCATCCGCGTGCAGTCTGATCACCGTACATGTCCCACTCATACTGTATGACCGCAGGAATTGTCATCTTCCGTTCAACGTGTAAAAACTCAGTTCACGTCAAATCTTTAACCGACCTCAAGTCCGTTGAGTGATCCGGTGGACGTTCCAAACGATTTGTCAGCTAATCCGAACTGGTTCAGAATGGTGACAAAAAGATTACTAAGAGGCGTGGAACTCGGGTCCAGACGGAGATGCTGGCCATGATTGAAATTTCCACCCAGCAGCAGCACCGGAAGATCTTTATTGGAATGGTTCGATCCATTGCCCAGGTTCGAAGTGACAACGATCGTGGTGCGGTCAAGCAACGTCACATCGCCTTCTTTTGTGTTCTTCAATTTGGTCAACAGGCGGCTTAGTTCTTTAAAAAATTCGCCTTCGATTAGCTTGAGTTGAGCAACGTTATTCGGGTCTTTTCCGTGATGCGAAAGAGCGTGATAAGCGTTGCTGACACCCGACACATTGACTCTGTTCTGCTGGAAGTATCCAAACGTGACAATCCGAGTCGAATCGGTCTGGAACGCCAAATGCGTGATATCACAGACATTGCGCAGCTGGGTGATAATCTCGGCGCTGTCCACAGGATCCTGCGGTAATGGAAGATCAACTTCTGGTTTTGGTGTATGAACCCAGCGTCCAGATTTGACAAGTCGCGATTCCGTTTCGCGGACTGACTCGAAGTATTCTTCGAGCTTCTCCTGATCAATCGGAGAAAGGCTCGGCCGCAGCGCGGTGGCCTGTCGCTGCACCAGATCCATGATGCTTTTGTCCTGGCCGATTTCCCGCAACACCTTGTCGGTGCTTGCTTTGTCGTCCTGCCCAAAAAGTTTCGCATAAACACGAGCCATCTTGGACTCTGAGGGTATCAACGTACCACTATCATTCCAACTGAATTCATTGCGACCAGCTGACAACACCAGCGAATCAAAACGCGTGTCCTGACCGATGTGAGATGCCAGATATTGGTCGACAGAACGGATATTTTTCTTGTTTGATGGAATTCCAGTAAATACACGAGGCTCTGCCGAGTGACCGCCGTTAACACCGGGATGATCAAGTCCAGAGATAACCGTAAAGCTATCCCGGAAATCGTCGATCAATGAAAGGTATTCAGTGGGTTCGTAGTTTGGTCCTGATTCGACAGGAATAATGGCTGAGCGAAAGATCCCCAGCGGAAGGCAAATCATCAACAACCGTTGTGGCGATGGGTGTGCATCAGCAGCATGTGCGAAGCCATCGAGTGAATCAAGCCAAGGCAGTGCGAGAGCTGATCCTGTTGCCTTCAAAAACTTTCGTCGGTTCTCAATCATAAGAGGTCCTTATGTCTGTCAAGACTATGGTCTTCTGAATAGCTGACTCATCACAAGCTCATGAATCATTGTTTTCAGCCCGCTGCCGTTTGCTTTCGTTCTGGCAACAACTTGCCGCAGTTCATCGTCATCAGTGAAGTTCGTGCTACGGCCAAGCGCAAACGTCGCTAATTGGTCAGCCACATTTGCCAACAACAGCCCCTCCTGTTTCTGCAACAGCTTCCGAAACTCGCGAAGATCAGCAAATTCTCCATGTCTCGCTATCGTGCCGGACGAAACAACCGCAAGCCCATCAACCAATTTTGGCCGATTCGACTTCGCCGTAGGATCCAGAACACGATAATTTTCTCGCCATCCGCCGATCACATCGAAATTCTCGAGCGCGAACCCATACGGATCGATCTTCCGATGACAGGATGCGCACTGTGCAATCGAACGATGGCGTTCTAACTGTTCTTGAATGGTATTCGCTCCGCGAATGTCAGGCTCGATGACCGGCACATCCGGTGGTGGTGTGGGGACGGTAATGCCAAGCAACCGTTCCAAAAGCCAAACACCGCGAACAACGGGAGAAGTCGTCGTACCGTTGGAAGTGATAGTAAGGATACTCGCCTGAGTCAGCAGACCACCGCGAACCGTTTCGGATTTGTTCAGGGATACACGTTGGAAATCGCTGCCCGTGACATCGGCGATGCCATAATGCTGCGCCATGCGACTATTGAGCATAGCCCAATCGGAGTCGATCAAGTTCCTCAGACTCAGGTTCTTGTGCAACATTTCACGTACAAACGACTCAGTTTCCTCAACCATCGATCGTTCGAGTTCGTCATCGTATTCCGGATAAAGCTTACCGTCCGGTTTCATCTCGCCAACACGATCGATGCCGAGCCACTGACCGACAAAATCTTTCAAGAAGCGTTCCGACTTCTTATCCGCCAGCAGGCGATCAACTTGCTTACTTAATGTTTCCGAATCAGAAAGTCTTGCGACCGCGGCTAAGTGCAGCAGTTCATTGTCCGGCGCCGATCGCCACAGAAAATAGGACAGTCGGTTAGCGATCGCGTATTCATCCGGCTCCTTCCCAACCTCGACGTGGTACAGAAAATGAGGCGAAGCCATCATCGCCTTTGCTGTCAGTTTGAAAGCATCCAGTGGAACAAGTTTTTGCTCCCGCACCGCAATGTAAAACTCGATGTAATCCCGAATCACCGCATCCCCTAATGGTCGCCGGAACATTATCCGCGCGAGTCGCGAAAGAATCACCTCAATCTCGTCATCGCTAACCGAGTCTATTTCGCGTGTTCCCAACAGTAGTTGATGCCCACGAGGCGGCCACTGTTCAATCAGAGGGCCTTCCATTTCCATCGAGCGAATTGCGATTGCAACATCCTGACTCTCTTCAATCCGCGATCCTGGCAGCCAGTTTGTTCCGTCCAGCATTCTTAATTCAATGCGCTGATTTTTTTCCAGATAAACACGAAACTGTATCTCACGCGGTTCATCACCCAAAATATGTACAACGTCGATGACGGTGGGTACTTCGGAAAGGCGTCCAGATCCACTTGAAATTTCCAGCCGAATTGGCCTGCCCTGGTTTCTAACGGCATACGCAACCACGCCAAAGCGATACCAACCTGGATGTCTGACAGCAAAAAAGTCCCTTGTGCTGGGCTTTGTGTATTGAACGACGATCAATGCATCGTCATCGTGTTTTGGAAAGTAAGGCGATCCGAAATTCCCCTTTTTCCTCTGTGCTTCTCGACGCTTGCGTTCGCTCTCAGTCTCCTCTGTTTTCTGATTCGCACGGCGTTTCTCTCTCTCAGCCGTCTTACGATCGAGCCCTGCCTGAATTTCACGAAGAGTAACTTTCACCCGCTTGGTTTCTGGCTTCGCTGAGGTCACGATCGCTCTTTCAAGAATAAAATCCGCAGCTTCCATGTACTGAGTGATCTGTTCAGACGAGAGCATCAGCGCTGCCCCGTTGTTGTCGAAGCCTTCAGCCGATGAATCAGCAGGGAATCCTTCCGCAAAATCACCTCGAATATCAAACAGGTCCTCAATCGTGTATTCATACTCGGTACGATTCAAACGCCGCAGCACTACCTCATCTGCCTGGCCAGACAAAGCGCGGCGGGCGCGTCGCAATTCTGTTTCGATCCAATCGGTAACCAACTCACGATCCTTGCCCGGCGGCTGAGTCTCGTCTTCGGGAGGCATCTCTCCGAGGTTCAAATTGTCGACCACCAGTTGCCAGTTCTCAGCATCTGCCATCGTGGACGATTCTTTCAAAAGGTCGACGCGGAAGTCGGCCTCCTGACGCTTGGGTCCATGGCAATTGACGCAATAGGACTTGAAGAACGATTGCACTGCTGGACTAATCTGTTCAGCAACTGCAACAGCGGAAAAATTGCAGAACAGAAAAGCGAGTGCTGTCAATTTCGTGAAAGTCGCTTTCATTGCAGAGCCTTCTCACTCTCGATCATGACCTAGTTTCAACTCACAACACTTATCTCAATCGCTAACTGAAGTGACGAGTTCACGAGCGGGTGAGGCGATCGATAAGCTGGGTCTTTTCATTGAGTCTAATCCAGACACTATCTTTTGTTCGCAGTGTACCCGAAGACGATGTCACGCAAGCCCTGAGCACCGTGTACGTTTTCGGTTTCAGGCTGAAAGCGGTGCACCTCACCCCACCTTTCCCCACTGTCTGTGCTGCGCAGAATGTTGTAACGATGACGGTCAATGCTGATCAGTGTTCCATCGGGTGATGCCACGATCTTACCGGTGGGAATACCCTTCGGAAGATCGCACCATGTTTTCCCATCGCGACTGGCACGTGCGGCCTTGCTTCCCAGCAGCCAGAATTCCGTTCCTACCATACTCAGTGAAGCCCGTGCGGTACCACTTGGGAACGGGCCTTCCCACGTGTCGCCCGCATTGGCCGAGATGAAGACGTTGGCTGCTTCTTTGTCTGCAATCAATACAGTTTCACCGTTGGAAACGATACCGCTGTAGCCGTTGCACTTTTCATTGAGCAACATCGGCTCAAGCCAGATCCAGGATTGACCGAGATCGTCCGAAGCATAGAGATTTTCGAATACCGGATTCTCTTTTGATCGGTCGTTACCCAACGCCAAAAAACGACCACTGGTATCACCACAATAGACCGGTCCCACATGGTGCGTGACCAGTTTGCGAGAACGCGAATTTTGTTTGAATTTGTGCGACGCAAATATCGTGATTGTCTTTCCGAAGTCCGGCGTCGCATCCATCATCATGTAGCCACCTGTGACAAACACGCCTTTGCCGCCAGCGATCCCCCATGTACCTAGCATGACCGACGGATCCCCGTCGGCAGCCTTGATGCCAGTCAGCTGCGTTTTTCCATTCGTCAAATGGCGCCATGTTTCACCGTCTTCAGATGCAAGCCATGCTGTGGCAGCACCCCAGCCAATCGGCACCACGAACACGCCACTCGTATATGCGATAGCCTTGGTGGCCCACAGTCCGTGATCCGAACCCGGATAGCCCCAGTGAACCTGGGACCACGACTTGCCGTCATCTCGCGACATCAGAAGCGACCCCCGTGACCGACCGCAACGAAGACAGGTGCGATGGGCGACGGGCTAAAATTACCACCGATGGGAATACGTTCGCGCCGCTCTTCACTCCCTTTAATGAAACCAGCTGGAAGTTCTTCTGCACAGACGATGATCGTCGTCAAGTGAAGGAGAATCAGCATCCTCGTCAGGCATTTCATTTGAGTGTTCTAATCCAAATTTATCTCGTGTCCGGTTTGATGTTAGGTAGCAAACATTGCTGACCGTGTAACGTGCGTTGTTGCACAATTATCGTTCATGCGTTTTTGCGGCTTTCGCAAAGAACGTCTTCCAGCAGCGACATGCAAGCCAGTTCAGAGAGCTTGTTAGAAACTAAATCAGCCAAAAGCTGCCATTGAACCAGCATGGCCACATCCTAAGAAGTACAAGCGATGTATTTAATACTACATAGTTGCATGCCAGTTACAACTCGTGCATCGAAGTTACAACTCGTGCGCCCATGTGGTTCAGGGTGCGTGACCGGTGCAGTTGCCATCCTGTTTGCGTGCGGAAGCACAGAATCAACAAGTTTTACCAGTATGCAAACACACAGCCGGACATGCGTTGGATCGCCATTGTATCATTTTTCCTAGCCGGATTTCTCGCAATTCTCATGTGTTTACAATGGTTTGCAAACGCGAGAATCCTTGTCATCGCACTCGGCATTTCCAGCATCGTTGCCAGGCCTCTGCTGTTCGTCGTTGACGTCGATTTCGAAAAAGAGTCTTTCGTGACGGCGTAGGCATTTGGAATATCCGCGTGCATTTCAATCGCGACGGGTGCATACACATTCCACCAAGCGTTACACCGTGACCTTGTAGACAAGGCACACCTGTTCATTGCGATTGCTGTTTGCCACTTGATTCGCGGTCCGGCTGAATCCGATTATAGACCTCCGAAGTGTCGGCCTTTTCGAGTTCGTATTACACGACTCCGTACTGACCTCAGTCCTTGACCTATTGCCAATTATCCCGCATTTCACAACCCCGTTCGTCATGCAACAGGCCCGTCATCGACAAGTATCCGGAAACTGAATTACATCCGCATCACCAGCGGTTACGATATTGGAACCGAATAGATTTTTCCACCAAATTCAACCAAGACCCAATTGACATGACGACTGGCCTCAAAGCATGAATTCTTGTCCTTGCTTTCATTGGCTCTTCGCACGTTAAACATTTCCTGTCGTTCAAACATTGACTGTCGCCCTGAGAGTGGTAATCCGCCGATGGCGTTATTCGCTTAGGTCTAACATCTACGCGTGAACAGCTATACATTTCCGCAACTTTGATTCCGAAAGTTCGCTACACAAATGTTGGTTGGCCACCCTCTGGACGTCATCCTGCTTCTGAAACCCTGTAAAAAGTCCTCCCCAACTGCATTCAGCGACCTTTCCCACCAGCTAACTTTACCGACTGTCCTGGCTATACTGTTGCCGTTCCTTCAAGTCGTTCCGTCAATACCTGTCTGGAATTCACAGAGGTCGCCGACTGATTTCAAGTTTGGCACTGCTGATCTGTTTCCGGCAGGCATCTGTTCTCAGAACTGATCAAGTCTCAGAACTGATCAAGCCTCAGAACTGATCAAGTCTCAGAACTGATCAAGCCTCAGAACTGATCAAGCCTCAGAACTGATCAATGTGTTTTGGCAGTAGCAATGTGTTTTGGCAGTAGCAAAGTGATTCGATGGAATCGCATGTCCACACGCAGGCACACAGGGTTCGTTGAAAGAAAACACTGGTTGGTGGAACGTCAGCCGAAAGACTGGCGTCGGTCCCGAATTACAAATCATCCTAGACGCATAGAACATTCCCAACGGGACTACGATTCTCATTCACAGTTTTTCGACATCTACCTTTACGGCTGTCCTGAATACTTTTCGGCTGTCTTGAATACTTTTCGGCTGTCTTGAATATCAGTCACA
>JAPKCI010000160.1 GCA_028823035.1 Rubripirellula sp. | reverse complement strand
CCGCTTCTTCATGGGGCGCAACGAAACTCTCGCCGACGCCAACACATTGATTGCGATGGATCGAGCGTATCAGCGGGACGGTTCGCTGAAGGCGGCCGTCAAGACGTTCTTCCTGTCGGACTCTTTTCAAAAACGTGGGTCTGAATTCCAGACTGTCACGAAGAATTAACAATTGCAGGTAACAATGCCATGTCACTGATGCAACGAAGAACGATCCTCAAGCAGGGCATCGCTACCCTTGGTGTCGCCTCGCTCACTCCACCTTCGTTGCTGCCAGCTGATGCGCCGCGTGGACGCTCATCTACCCCGAAGTATCTGTTTGTTCTCGAGGGAAACGGGCTTCCCCAACGACAGATTCATCCTCAAAACGTGCCATTTATTCCGCTGGGCAGTCGCGACCGATTTCAGGAATTCAAACTGACTGACTTGCCAATGGCGCTTGAACCTGTCGGTGACTACATGAACAACATGTGTATCGTCCAGGGAATCACCGGCAGCATGTGCGGCGGCGGCCACTCGAACGATCACGGCACGCTCGGTTCGTTCAACGCCCGCGACGGCAAGCTGATTTCCGGTCCCACAATCGACTACCTGCTGGGAACGCAAAACAAGGATCGCATCTTTGAGAACGTTGTGCTGGGCATCAATGGCCCTGGCAGGGATGTGATTTTCAACGTTTCGGCAGCTGGCAAGAATCAACCGATCGCGACTCTTTGTAACCCTGTCGCAGCCTACAATCGCATGTTCGGTGCGTTAGGGAACAAGTCCGAAGTTGCGAAGGACAGTGCTTTGATTGAGTATCTTCGCCGAGACGCGGAACGCACACAGCGGCGACTGGGGCAGAAGGACTGGAAGCTTCAGAAGTACTCGGATGCGTTCGCCACAATCGATCAGCGAAACCAGCGAATCGGCTGGATGAAGTCCATTCCAATACCTGACCTCACCGACAAATACCGCTCGCAAGATCATGTCGAGATGCTGGATGCTCATTTTGAGATGGCTGCAGCGGCGCTCGCCGGCGACTTGACCGATTCGGCCACGATTGCGGTTGGCAGCGGCTTTGAACATTTTCAGATCCAAATGAATTCGCTGGAAGGCGTGGAATCTCCACGCCACAATCTCGGCCACGTGAACATGAAAGGAACCGACCCGTCCGTGGCTCACGCCGGACACCACGAAGCCGCTCTGGTGCGAAAATATGTATTTCAATTGATCGCCAGAACTCTCGCCAATGTCGATAATCTCGTCGTTATCTACACATCGGATGCCGCCGAGAAGCATCACTCCAACTGCGACGAGTGGCCGCACGTGATCCTTGGCAACCACCCGAATCTTAAGTTGGATGGTCGCTTCCTCTACTATCCCGAGAATGGAACGAAAGGGCAGCGAACCTTGAACGCTTTCCACAACACGCTGCTTCACGCTGGAGGAATCGAAATGGAGTCGTTTGGCCAAATAGTCAAGAACGTGGCAAAGAAGGCGCAAGTAGGAACGCTGCCGGAGTTACTCTCATGAAACAGATGCGTCGAAGAGGTTTTCAGCCTTTCAGAACATCCATGAATCGCCCGCGGTCGCGTCGTCCGATGGCGGGAGGCTTGTGTGGTGTCCTGTTGACACTGTTTTGTGTTTCATGGGCGACGCAGGCAAGCGAACCAATCAAGTTTACGGACCTGGAAAAAGGCAGCTTCCTGAAACTACGCTGGCAGAACCTCAAGGAGCAGGAACGTGCCGCGTTCTACCGCGCGTATATCCCCGCCAGGAAGATGTTGGATCGTGTCAGGCTTGGCGAGATTGATCCTAAGCCGATGCAAGAATGTATTTTGGGGGAAGCACCGTCAATCGCCGAGGCCCAAAAGAAGTTTCCTCTGCACTACCCGATGCTCGGACGCATGCAGAGCACATCGGGAACGTTTGAATGGACGGACAAGAAGCTCATCTTTCGCACGGCAACTCAGCGATACCACGTTGACGAGTACCATATCCTCTATCGGCTCGAACAGCTTGGCTTTACGAAGGAATCGAAGCCACGCAAAGCGACTGTTGACGCTATTTGGATGGTCAATCGAATCGACGGGTTACGCATTGTTTTCATGCAGACCATTGAGCTGGCGCCTGCACAGAGAGCAAGCAATCGGTAAACTTGTGGCAGGCTTGATCGCGACAAGCGGTTCAGCCCCGGCGGACGACATCCTGACGCAGCAGGAAGCATGCCAACTCGGCCGTGGGGTCAAAAAATTCAGCCGAGCATTAAAGACTACATGAACTCGACTTTCAAGCATTGCTGAGCCACCTATCTCAGCAGGGATCAGATCCGCCTTGATGTTCTCACTGCCCCCGCAAGCATTCTCACCGGAACGAAGACAAACGCCGAACACGATGATTGAACCAAGAGGGTTTTTCTGACTTCTTTTTTCCTCGGCTTACCGGCTGCCTCAAGCAGAAACCTTCGTCGAGTGTATCTGCTTGCAAGATGCGCATCTGAACAGGATTACTCGGGAATAGTGCGTTTTATTCTTCTCTTTGTTCGTGTAGGCGGGACCACCACATTGAGGGCATTTGATGGGCATGACAGATGTGAAGAGCAGCATGATCGCCACGACCAAAACCATCAGGGTCACAAAGAAAGCTCCTGCACTGATCTCTAGATTTTCCAGTGTCAGTGTGAGATAGACGGTTAAGATGCCAACAGCAATCAAGGCCGCAAGCCACCCCCCGGTTCGACACAAAATGTGCAAAAAGACCGGAACTGTCGGAGTCGGTTTTTTCATAGTGCTCACGGTAGCGGCACGGAAAAATAAAAGGTATCAAGTACAGGTTTGGTGGTTTCACACCCATCCGGCATCGTAATTATCGATCCCATGAGTGAACAGAAAGCCAAGCGGGCACCTTTTATTGCGCCACCTTTTATTGCGTGGGGGGGGGGTAGTCAATCACGCAGGATAGCGTTGCATCCTTGCCGCTAGTTGTTGGCTCGACACGTTGATTGATGCGCGGCGGTTTCTGTACATCGCTGACTCAAGAATACGCCGCATTTCGTTCGCCGGAATCCGGAAACGACCTTTGAAGCCGAGGTGTTTACCCGGACCAGCCACTCCAATCAGCTTCAAGGTTGTTGAATTGACCAATTCGTTGCAGGTCCCGTAACAACTGGCTTGTCGAAGCTTGCCGATCATTCGGGTCTTTCTCCAGCATTTGCATTACGACATCTTGGAACAACTCATCGATGCTGAGCTGAATCTCCTTGGGTTTTTTCGGAGCTTCCTCTCTGATGCTCTTCAACAACTCGATCATCGAATTACCTGAACAGGGTGGACGACCGGTGAGCAACGCATACATGGTGGCACCTAAACCGTAGATATCAGATCTTGTATCTGCATTCTCAACACCTTGGGTTCGCTCCGGAGCCATGTACGGCAGGTCGCCAATCAACTGCCCTGGCTGGGTGATTTGGACGGCGTTTTTTCCATCCAGTGCTTTGGCCAGCATCAAGTCACCAAGCACACATGCTCGATCTTCACTCCGTCGCAGAATGTTGGTTGGAGTTAGATTGCGGTGGATGATATTATGGTTAGATGCTTCATTGAGTGCTCTTCCAATTTGCACGCCGATCCGCCAGACCTCTTCCCAGTCCAGCATGCCGTCGATTCCAATCAGTTCGATGATTTCTGTCAGGGTCGTGCCGGAAACATACTCCATGGCAATCCAACAGAACGGGCCCTTTTTGCCAGCGTTGTAGATTTCAACAATGTGGGGGTGCTTGATTGGCATCATGGTCTTCATGGCACGGATGAAGCGAGCTTTCTGGTCTTCATCTGATGCGAAGGTTGGCGGCATTACCTTGAGTGCAACGGGCTTGTTCTTCTCTGTGTCCGTTGCACGATAAACCATCCCATTATTTCCCTTGGCAATGATTTCCTCGATGCGATATTGCTGGATCGTAGAGCCGACCAAATCCTTCAGGGTGGGATATTTTTTCCGGAGTGCTGGTGATTGATTCGTGCCGTGAACAAGGGTTGGGCTGTCAGCGGCGACTGCCGCATTCATGTTTTCGAACCGAAGCTGTGTGTCTCCTGCCACAATTACATTGCCCACCTCCAATTCAGCCTCGTCAACTTTTGCGCCGGAAAGAAAAGTTCCTGAGCTACTCTCGGCATCAACAAGTTTGGCAGTTCCATTTGCTGTCACAACTTTGCAGTGAATTCGCGACATCCCTGCATCATTGATTTTAGTATCGCTTGCCTTCCCGCGACCAATCAGCAAAACGCCGTCCTCCGTGAGGTCAAAATGCTCTCCTGCCGCCGGGCCAGAAATTACGACTAGTCGGAATGTCATCGTTCACCCTTTATCTCATCAAGAACGTGGTTTTTCACACTATAACACGAATACTGATGAAACTGCATCAGGCCAAGAATGGCTACAGAAAGAACAAAGGAGAAATTGTAGTTTTCAGAAAGAACAAAGGGAGGCTACGGCGATTTCAAGGAAACGCATCCAAAATAAAATGATCCCGGGAAGGCAGCTGGTGCAGTGGGGATATCGTGATTGGCACGACCTGGTTGTGTAACGAGGGGTGCTGTTGCCAGTCGCCGGTGTCTTCGCCGAAGACAAGATCATGAAGTTGTTTCAACTTAAGATGATCAGGGCCGGCACATCTGTGAATTCTTTTTTGCACGATGGCATCATTAGACCGAGTTCACTTCGTTTCCCTGTACATACGTAAACGATGAATGAAAACACGTCTTACAAAAACGTCGATGATGCCGTGGTCCGATCGTTTGAATCCGCTTGGGTCGAGGGAAAACCGATTGCGATCCAAGACGCGATAGAAACGGCCGCCCCGTTTTTTCGCCTGGCAACATTTGAGAATCTGGTTTGACAGTTGAAATAAAAGGTGTCAAGTACCGATTGGGTAGTTCGGACGGATGGTCAGGTCTCAGCGGGGGACCAGGTACGTTCCGGCCAGCACGTCCTGAGGTCCCCGCCGCGGCCAGATCAGTGAGATCAACAGGTAGATCACCGCCAGCGTCACCCACGGCACCCAACCCCACTCTCCTTCAATCGTCAGGCTGCCCAGTCGGTCGGCTGGGATCACGTTCTGCAGAAACAGCAGCACAGCGAACGGAAACCACACCAGCCAGGTCCGCCAGGCAAGCCAAAGACGTGATACCCGTGAACCTGTGCGGTCGACAATCGCGATCCTGGCCGACCGCCAGACAAAGCCACGAGGAAAGCAGAACGACCAGATGGACAACGGGAACGGTGCCAGCAGGATGAAGAACGGTTCGTATCCGGGTGGTATTTCGAGTGCCAGCGTTTCGTCAACAAGGGCCTGGACCGCATCCAGAAGATTGCGGAACAAAAAGAACATGACCAAACACAGTATGGTCGTCAGAAAGAAAGCGAAAACGGGTTGCAGGATCGAGAGCTTCATGCGGGCCCTCCAGTCAATGGTCTGCACCGGGCGAAGGGCGTTCTCGGCCATCACCTCGGTGAATTCGGAGACCTGTTCGTAGCGATCCCTGCCGTGGAACAGACGCGACAATGCATCTTGGGCGAATACCGGAATGACGGCATTGACAACCTGATTCGTTTCGTGCCGTCCTTGGACATTATCCATCTGGCCGCCTTCCAGCGCCCGAACGGCTGTTGCACCTGATAGCGCAAAGCACCGGTCGACTGGCGAAAGCAGTCCTGCTGCGGTCGCCTGGAATTGACTCGAGGTGGGAAAGTCGAGCAGCAGCACCGAGCCATCAGACTGCAGCCACACCTGTTGTGTTGACAGAATATCGGGAAGCGTTCCGTCGTTGATTGTGTGCTCAAGTTCCTCTGCCAGACTCAACAGCAACGGCGCCACAGTGGCCCAGTCCAGCGGACCGTGTTCCTCGACGATGGAATCCAGAGGACGGCCGGACGGGGCCAGGAATACATCAAAGTGGTCATCCCCGTGCGTTCCACTGGCCACCCAACGCAGGCGGGACTTGCGATCGATCTGGCCGCGTGACTGAGACACGGGCTGGTCCTCGGCCGCCCGAAATCGAAGCCAGACTGACCGGTTCAGTTCCTGGTCGCGACAGGCGAGAATTCGTCCGCTCGAATCCCAGCGCACAGCGTGGGAGACCTGAAAAGGACCAACAGTACGCGGCCAGTCTCCTTCGATCTGAACGTCCTGGCCTGACTCAGCGGCCAGCCAGTCCGGTGTGGTGTCCGCTGCCTCAGAGCTCGCGTGTTTCTTTTTGCGACGGATCAGGCACGTGCCGCTCACCAACTCATGAACACCACGAAAACCATTTCTTGCACGCATGGTCGAGGAGATCAGTATAAACACCGGGATCTTGGCAAGGGACACCCATCTCAACGGATTTCTCTCGGGAGCAGACGCCACCAGATGCGACATGGCCCAGTTAAACAGATGCGGTACACCGTCAACAATCAGTACAAATGTTCCGACCCTCAAAAACGCGAGAAGAAAAGACGGAGGAACTCCCTGACCATGAACCTGAACTAGAAAACCGCACAGGCGCTTTCCTGGTGTCGTTCCCCAGTATCCTTCGAAGACCGTGAAATAGGTGACGAATACGATCGCTGCGACCAGAGTGGGCCAGAACTGGCTGTTCGCATAGCGAGCGCCAAAGGCCAGACCGAGAACAATACCGATGGGGATACAGACCACCACATACAACAGGCAATCCAGCCAGTAACTCCCGATCCGTCCGCCCTGTTCCCGGCCGGACAACTGGCCCGGGAGGAACTCTGTCAGTGCATTTTTCAGTTCCTGCATGGACTGCCAGCGACGTTTCGGGTCGCGTTCCAGTCCTTTCGCGATCACTTTTTCCAGGCCGCGAGGCAGGTCGGGACGCAGTTTGCGGATCGGGGGAGCAGGGTCTGACACCACCCGGGCCATCGTCGCCAGCGCGTCGCTGCCGTGAAACGGTGCCTGACCCGTCAACGTGAAGTACAGCGTCGCCACGACCGAATACACGTCGCATCGGTCGTCCAGAGGATCGTTCCGAATCTGTTCTGGAGCACAGTACTGAGGAGTCCCCAGAAACGCACCCGGCTGAGTCAGCTGAATGTCCGCCGTCAGCGTCCGTGACAGTCCGAAATCTCCCACTTTGACCCGGCCTTCGTCATCCACAAAACAGTTGGCTGGTTTGATGTCCCGGTGGATCACCCCCAGTTCATGCGCCGCTGACAGACCGTCGATCACATCAATGATTTTTCGGATCGCGTCTTCCTGTTCCAGCGGACCTTCCGACACCACGTAGTCATGCAGGTTCGTCCCCGGAACGAATTCCATCGCGATGTACGGAAACCGGCCGTCCTGATCCGCGGCCAGCACAAACACGCACCGCGGATGCGTGATACCGCCCGCAAGACGACCTTCCTGCCGGAACCGGTCCATCGATTCCTCTGATGTCACCAGTTGCGGCAGCACCAGCTTCAGTGCCACTTCCTGTCCGGAATTCAGGTCCGTCGCCCGATAAACGCGACCCATCCCACCAGCACCCAGCTCACGGTCCAGCCGGTAATTGCCAACCGTGTCAGGAATGTCGTCGAATTCCGACTGCCCAGCACCTGCCGACGGAGGCACCGTCATCGCTTCAGTCCCATCCCGCTTGTCATCACTGCGGGCACGCTCGATCTCTTCGCGACTTCCCACCGTCAGCGCAAGATCGGTCGCGGTCAAGGATGCCCCGTTGATCTCAAAATCAGGGAAACGCTCGTGGTATTCCTCAATCTCTGGCTCCTCGGAAAATCGAGCCCGAGCCCAGAACTCCTGCTGCAGCAACGTCAGCATTATCTCTGGCGTATTCAGATCGGAGAATTCGTTCAGATAGTCCTCTACCAGAGGTGGATTCGACAACTCATCACGGACCGTTCCTGTTCCGCCGTCTGCGACCGTTGCTTCCATTGAAATTCAAGGTCAATGCCGACCAATTCGACGAGGGTGGGAAGGAAAGATTCGCTCTCTTCAGGTGGCAAGCAGCTGGCAATACCGCGAGCCTGTTGGTTGACCCAAGCCTGTTCAAAACTTTGCCGCAGTGCCTGATCCACTCCGCCCGAGGCACGCAGGGGAGCGAGCGTTGCGTCTTCCACCGGAAGAACTGTCATTGCTTCCGACGATCCAGATTGCGGAATCGTCTCTACCGCAACCGGGTCCGTGTCACCCAGAAACGTCGACATGATCGCCTGGGCATCCCGCGTCACTGCCAGACTCACCGTCGGGGAACGCAGCGAATAACCCGTCGCCGCCAGACGGCTGAGCAGTTCACGCTCTGATTCAAACAGACCCGGATACGCCTGCAGACACGCTCGCACATCCGGATAATCTCCCATCTGCTGACGCAGACACAGCGTCCGGACCACCAGATCACTGAAAACCTCGCGGTCCTGCAGAGCCGCGAATCGATCGACATAGCCCTGCAGAGACACTGCGGAACCACGAACCAGGCCACCCGAATTCTCCAGCTGCGCTTTCCAGCCGAATTCCAGATCGATCAGGATCAGTTCGACCAGAGTCGCCGAATACTCCGCCGTGCTCTCACCCGGCAGACACGATTCAATCGACGAGGGAGACTCACCATCACGCGACTGCTCAAACTCAACCACCGCGGCAGTGTCTACGCCTGTGTCCGTCGGTTCATCCAAAGACATCTATCACTCTTCTTTCTCAATGAGGGTCATCCAAAAACGTCGTCGATACCCGGAAAGAATAATCGTAAACAAACTATGCTCACGCGTGGAACGCCGGACGAAACCGGTTCGGACGTGGAATCCAAATCACAGTTCGATAGGCATCAGGTTTTCAAGGTTGGCCCGGTCGTTTCCGCAAGTTGGATCACCGACGAGCGTTTCGATTGACTGCGCATTGCCGGCAGCCGCCAGTCTCCTACGGCTGGCGGATCGTGTCATCGATGATGCGGAAACTGCTCCTGTCGTTCATACCACGCTATTCGGAAGAGGGCGATTGCAGTTGCAGCGTCGTCTCAGACGTGGTTTCTACGACCACTTGGGTACCATTCACTTCCATCTCCATCTCCAGGACGGTCGTGTCAGTTTCTTCAACAACCCAGCCTAGTTTGGGATCAAACCATTCCGTGCCGCGGGTGGCGCCGGCCTTATATTGCAGCTTTTTATAAATCGCGTCAGACCCAAGTTCCGTTATCACTCTCTGCGTGTTATCCAGACGAACAAGATCCTTGCCATCGTGTCGCTCCTCACCAAGGTAGGTCCGAATGGTCTCTTGCTCAACTTTAATGCCTGCTTGCAACTCGAGATCGGTTACTTCGTTCCACGTTTCATTTAGCTTGACCGGATTTTCCGGAAGGTGGGCGAACAGCGTCTTGGCAACGGATTCAAGCTGTCCCGATGTCGCGATGGCAGCCATGGTTTGGTCCTTCGCGAGTCGTGCGGCTAGTTCTTTGGTTGGCTTGAAATCACTGACGACTCCCAGTGGGCTCACCCGAAAGTTGCCTTGACCGTTTTGCATGGCCCGAACCATAGGTTTCATCATTTGCCACAGGGGGTTGTCGGGCTCTTCACCATCGGCCGAGTCAAACTTGAATGTGCCACCCGATCCCTGGACTTTAAATATCACGCGATCATTGATCCAGGTAGCAGTCGCCGTCCCATCGGATTCGACGGTTTCGATGGTAACGTGGCAATAGATGTCGATGGCGGTCTCTGTGGTTTGGCCCACGGAGATGATGTTATTGGCGTTCCGAGTTTGCGACAGGAAGTCGATTCGCTGTCCTTGCTCAAAGCGATATCGGAGTGCAACCGCTTCTTCAGCGGTTCCTGCGGGATCAGTTTGCGCATCCGTGCTGGCGGTGTTCTGTTGAACTGCGTTGGAGCCACTGTCGTTATCACTGCCACAGCCGAACAGGAGTGTGATAGCCAACAGCGGGATGAGCAAGAGCGATAGTTGTCTCACGCTAGTTTTCCTTGGGCCTCGGGTGCGTTACCTGTCAGGGCGTTATTGGTTTGGTCTCTTCGCGACTCGTTTCGGAGTCCGGGCTTCGCTGGGGAGAAGGCACGAGCCGTATTTCCGTTTTTACAGTCTGTTCTATTTCCAGGGTGATATCCCCCTGCTTAGTCACCGTTGTCATGACCATGGTGTCATCCGTTTTTACGTACCATCCAAGCTTTGGGTCAAACCACTCGGAACCGCGAGTTAAGTCGTCGTCATAGGTCATCGTTGCGAAAGTTTCAGGCCCAAACTCGGTTTTAAAATTGGAAGTCTGATTCAGGAGGGCCAACTGCTGTCCATCGACGTTTTCCAGGCCCTGATAGGTGTTGGTCACGTCGACGTCAACTATTGCGCCGGGAAGTGCGTCTGATGAAATGGTATAGTCCCAAATGTCAGCTGGGTTTACCGGTATGGCAGGTAGTGGATGAAAAAGTTTTCTCGGATTTTCTTGCAAACTTGATTCCGAAAACATAAAGGCCAAAGTCGGGTCTTTCTCCAGTCGGGCAGCAGCGGCTTCGCTTAGTTTGACATCACTGACAATTCCGTCCGTTGTGGCGTGGAAAGTAAACTCAACGTATTGAAGCGGGAAGAAGATGCCACGCATTCGCTGCCAATCGGGATGGTCTGGTTCTTCTCCGTCGGCCGAGTCAAAGCGGACGGTCCCCCCGCTGCCTTGTATTTTCATTTTCAATCGATCGGTCGTCCAGGTCATGCTGGCACTTCCGTCCTCCTCCACCGCATCGACGATGACATGGAAGGAGGTTTCCATCTCAAAGCTGGTTTCCTGGCCAATGGTGAGAATCCTGTTAGCGGAGTTCATGGTCTCCACGTAGTCCATCCGCTGGCCCTCCGTAAAGCGATGACGAAGTGTTGTCGCGTTTTCAGCCATTGTTGCGGGATCGGTTTGGCCATCCGTGCCGGTGGTGTTTTGTTGAGTTGCATCGGGGCTAGTGTCATTACCACTGCCGCAACCGAGCAACAGGGAGGCGAACAAGAGGATGCCAGGCAGAAGTAACTTCATGATTGGGGATTTCCTGGTGAGATGGATCGAAAACATTGTTTCTGAGAAGTTACTTAAGGAGAGTCTGCCGGACTTTTGCGTATGAGACTGATCGCTTCGGATTCAATGATGTCACACCTGAGCCAGTCGTAAATGTCACCGAAACTTCTCTTGATTTCACCCCGGGCGCGATTGTATTTGAGGGCGATTTGCAAGGCTCGTTCGGCTTCCTGATGATGGCCCAGTTGGTGTTCGCTCATGGCCTCGAAGAACTTGGCCAGTACTTTGCCGGGCATCGTGAAGTTAGGTGGAAGTGGTTGCGTCATGTCGCCCAGCGGTTTGAGCTGTTCCAGTGCCAGCTCAAATTGACCGGTACGATAACCGGCCATGCCGTACGCCAAGTGAGAAAAATCGTTAAAAGGATTCGATTCGCCGACGGCTGCGGCTCGTCCGGCTAATTGGATACGGATGTCATCGACCGGGAATGGCAACGGTTCCAGGCAGCATGTTTTCGCCACCCGTTCGGCGATCATAGCATCCGTCGTATCGTTGTACCGTTTGAGTAAACTCTCGCATTCGCGTCGAAATCCCGCCGTATCGCCTTGTCGCAGCAGCAGCATGACGTAATTAGCGCTGAAACCACATTTGTCGTCCGGTACCAGGGTTGTCAGTTTCTTTAGATCGGTGACAGCCGTCTCAAGATCCCCGAGGCTGGCAGAGGTTAGCGATCGCCGCCACAATAAGTTGGTCGACTTTGGCTCTGCTTGAAGCAAGATGTCCTGGTGATGACGCATCGCCACGAGATCATCTTCTCGGAAGGCCAACTCGTAAAGATCATGTTGCCGCTGCGTTGCCTGTTGGTCAGTCCCAATGGAACGGATGGAACGGTTTTCTTTGACAGCCTGCCAACTCGTCCGTTGTTCCTCGGTAGTTAACGGTTGCAGGGTAGCAGTCTCATCAAGTCGAGCGCTGCTTAGGAATTGTGCGATCGAGGTGAGCTCATCAAGTGACTGCGGCGTTGGTCCAATCTGCCAGAGACGAACCGCATCGGCTCGTGTCAGGAGCTGGCTGGAATCTGTCGAGAAATCGATCGCCGAGGGAGCCTTATTGTGGACTAACCCGGTTGTCAGGGGCTGACCACTCCGGGCATCCCAGACGCAGGCAGTCCCCCAACTTGAGCCTTGGGAGTTTGTTAATTGACTGGCCGTACCGACCATTAATCCGTTGGGACTGAAGATGGCATGACGGATACGGCCCCCGGTTCGTATCCAGGGGGAAACAGGCTGGCCGTTGCTGACATTCCAGACACGAGCTTTTTTCTGGTCGTAAATAAGCAGCAGTTTTCCGTTGTTGCTGAAGGAAACGCCGTAAAAATCCCCATAGGGAATTTCGTAAATCCTGCTGGCCGTTGCGCGGTCGTAAATACCGGCCGTGAAACTTTTATCGTAGATGCTTTGTCGTGTAGTAATGAACAACAACTGGTCGCCCCGGGGGTTCACGGCAGCTTGGGAAAGCTCCTTGAAATCAAGCGCGCGAGTATCCAGTTTCAAGTTGCCAGGCTTGAACATTCCTGATTCACCGATTGTCCAGGATTGTACCGGCAAGACGCTGTTGAAAACCTCGTGAGGTCTTCGGAACGTGATGAGTTGTCCATCCGAATCAAAAACCGCGTCAAGCGATTCGTAGGGCCCCGTGCCGTCAAAAAGTTCTGCCAACTGTGTGCCACTGTTAGCATTCCAGACCCGGACGGCATCATCCTTTGTGATTGTTACCAGTTGTTTGCCGTCATGATTGAAATGCGCGAAATTGACCGGCGAGTTGTTTTGCATTGCTGGCGTGAGCGGCTTGAGTGACCCGGCATCCCAAACCCGGGCAATGCCGGCCGCAGTTGCCGTGATCAGTTTTGTCCCCTCGTCGTTAAACTCAAAATGGCGAATGTCACCAGAGGTCTTGACCGGTTCGATCGCCAGCGATCCGGTTTTGGTGTCGTGAACACGCAGTCGATGCTCCTGGTCCGCAACTAGGACATGCGTGCTGTGAGGGATGAACTGGGCGTGTCGCGCGTCGGTCCCTTCTAAAAGCAGGGACATTGGCTTGTTGGCAGCCAGATCCCAAATTCTTGCTTCGGTACCATCAGCTCCCGCGGAAGGACGGCTGGTCGTGAGCAGGTGCCGACCGTCCGGGTGAAATTCAACGAATTGTATTGCCCCAGGGTGCGGCATTAACGGTCCGTACAATTGGCCGCTGCCGACACTCCAGAGACGCACCTTGCCATCAATGCAGCCGGTTGCCACGAACTGGCCCTCAGCACTGAAGCTAATCGTGGTCACTTGATTATGGTGCTTCAGGTAACCGGTCAGGGGCTCTCCGGTGATCGCGTCCCAGACTCGCGCATCCTGGTTTTCACTGATGGTCGCAACCCGACGACCGTCGGCACTGAAAACCACCTGAAGGACATCGCCTGCATGCTGCAGCGGTGGTGTGATTGGCAAACCTGTCTCCACGTCCCAGAGGCGTGCGGTATTGTCGTTACTGGCCGTCGCAACGCGTTTTCCATCCGGACTGAAATGAGCCTGGTTCACTCGGTCAGCATGAAACAGAGGACGAGAGGTCTGCAAACCACTGCTGGTGTCCCATAGCCGAACCGTAGAATCGGTACTGGCAGTCAATAACAGCGAACCATCGGGACTGAACTCATTGCGTTGGATGTCAAAGGGATCGGATGGACGCTTGCGCGGATGTTCGATCGTCTCGATGACAGGCTTTCCCGTTTCCGTATCCCAGATCACCACGTTGCCGAAACCACTGGCAGTCATGAGTTGGTTTTTGTGGGGATGAAAGGCGATTTGTTCGGTACCGTATTCCTGCCGATACCGCTCCGTGAGCCGCTTGCGGGTGCTTAAATCCCAGATACGGGTAATGCTGAATTCCTGTTGACCTGGGTAAAGAACAGCGGTCGCCAGTAAATTACCCGTCTTGTCAAATGCAACATCCAGAACCGCGCCGTCGTTTTCGATTGGCTCACCGATCGACTCACCTGTCTTCAAATCCCAAAGCTGAATCGTCCCATTGAGATGGACGGTGAATACCTTTTGGTGGTCTGGGGAAAAACCGGCACGAAACAAACGAGGAGTTTTCTGGATCCAGACATGCTTTGGTTTCGGACAAGCAGCCAGTACCCTCGCCAGTCGTTGTCGGTGGACCTGTTCACGCTCGGGAATTCCCTCATCTAACCGCAGAGCTTCGGTGAACCAGGACAGAGCGTCCGCAAGGTTCCCTTCTTCAACCAATTGGGTACCATTAATGACACTCGCATGAGCCATGCGGCGCCGTGTTTCCAAACGTGCTTCTTCCGCGACCTGCGTTTGCTTTTCAGACTCCTCTTGCGCTGTCTCGGCTAGCTGCCGTTCTTCGTCCGCTTCGGTCCGCAGGGCAGACTGCTGCATTGCGACCAGGGGTCCACCGATG
>JAPKCI010000457.1 GCA_028823035.1 Rubripirellula sp. | reverse complement strand
AGCAGTGTGGTATTTCAGCAGTGTGGTATTTCAGCAGTGTGGTATTTCAGCAGTGTGGTATTTCAGCAGTGGAACGGAGTGCTCTGCCAACAGAAGGCGGGCAAGGCTTGGTGAAGTTACAACATTGCACCACACCAACGACCTGCAGACTCCGCCCCGACAGGAATGCACAGCCCTGTCACCGATACATGCTACGCGGCAACCCGCCAGTTCGCCCAGTCGATTCACGCACCCGTGAGCCAGTTTCCATGGAAAAATCGGACACCCAATGCATTCCGGTGTCCGTTTGTTCAAATCCACAACCTGTTACTAACAGAAACAGAGTCTTGGACCGTCAGAAAAAGGTCAGGGCTGCCGTGCTACGCAGACCAACTCAGCCAACGCTGGCAGGCTGGCAAGACGTGGTCTGCAACCACCAACCACTTGCGTTGGAGCCGTAACAAAAGCCTTAAGGTTTTTCGTCTTCACCTGTTTGCTTCTGATCATCGGCGTCTGTTGGGGTAGTGCGGCGACGTCGGCGTGTGGACCGATTCACTGGCTCATTTTCTACTGCCGCCCCTTGCACGCGATCCGTGCTGACCGTGACAGTCTTCGCGACTACCATTGTGTCATCGGGAAGCTTGTAGCTGCCACTCACCGTGACAGCGTCGCCCTGCTGCGCTAGTTTCAGGTTATTGAGCCGAAGTTCCAGTTTAGCTTTCTCACCCAACTGGATACGCACCGGACGTTGACCAGCCTGCACCAGGACAAGTCCCGTGGCATCCCAGCCCACCAGTTCCCCAACCACTTTGTAATTCGCGATCCCTGCGGGCAGGTTGGGTTTTTTCTCGCCGGGATAAATCCCGGGCACGAATTGATCCGGTTTTTTCTTCGCCAGTTTTTCGCTGAGGCGAAGAAAAATCTCGATCCCATCAACAGGGTCCGAAGGGACTCCGGACTGATTGAAGGTGCCGCTGAATCGCACCATCATGCCTCGTTGCAGAAAACCAACTTCGGCTGGCGCGTGGAACTCAAACCCCAGCGCATCCTCCGGCATTTTCACCTTCACATCGACGCCATCATCGCGGATGATCAGCAACATTCCCTTTTCCATTCCAGCAAGTTTGCCTTCAAACTCGATGTCCATGTTCTGGTTTGCCCCTTTGAAGACAAAACCGGGCGGATCGTCAGCTTCGGCCTGGCTGCAATCGGCGTTCAAACTGGCGATCATGCCCAGTCCCAAACAACAGCAAAATCTGATTCGATTCAACATTTACTCGCTCGCAATAAACTTCAACACCCGGCAACCGGGTAGACGCCCGCTAGTGTACGGTTAGGTTGGTCCATTGTAACTCAGATCAGTAAACCCTAAAACGACTATTTGTCGTCCGCATCAGCTTTGTCGGATCATCCCATGGCCGCATCGAGTTCCAAAACACCGTCGCAACGTGTCACAACTCGCACGTTGCAAAAAATCCGCACGGACGGGGGCAACATTTCCATGTTGACCGCCTATGACTTTCCCACCGCGGAGGTACTGGATGAAGCCGGAATCGACATTCTGTTGGTGGGCGATTCTCTGGCCATGGTGGTACAAGGCCATGATACAACACTGCCAGTGACGATGGACGAGATGCTCTATCACGCCAAAATGGTCGGTCGTGCGGCCAAACGGGCGATGGTGGTGGTCGACCTGCCATTTCCCGAGGGACAGCTGGAAATCATGCGAAGCGTCGAGGCTGGCGCTCGCGTGCTCAAAGAATCGAATTGTCACGCAGTCAAACTGGAGGGCGGTGCAGAACAGGCTCGACGGATTGAAACCATCGTGACAGCTGGGATCCCTGTCATGGCACATGTCGGTCTACGTCCTCAAAACGTCCATGTTGATGGTGGGTACCGCGTCCAACGAAACGTCACGACCCTGATCGAGGATGCTCAAGCAGCCGAACAAGCAGGAGCCTTTGCGGTTCTGATCGAATGCGTTCCCAGCGATGTGGGCCAAGCCATCACAGAGGCTGTCAAGGTTCCCACCATTGGCATCGGAGCCGGTTCGCATGTGACGGGTCAAGTCCTGGTCACGCACGACATGATTGGTTTCAACTCGGGTTATCTGCCCCGTTTTGTTCGACAGTTCTCTGATGTGAGAACGACGATCCACGATGCTGCGGTGGCATACAGGAATGCAATCAAAGGTGGTGAGTTTCCTGCTGGCGAAGAATCATTCCGATAAACCCGACCCACCACAAAGCAGAACCGGAAAACGAGATGGAAGTCTTTGACCAGCTTGCCGATCTTCATCAGGCAACAACCGATGCATTCTGTGAATTGGCGAACACCAGCATCGATTCAACGGGTGTCTTCCGCGTCGCACTTTCGGGCGGCTCGACACCCAAACGCATTTACGAAATGATCGCCGAACGTGATCTCTGCTGGGATCGCATCCATTGGTTCTGGGGTGATGAACGCAATGTCCCGCTCGATCACTCCGACAGCAATGCCCGGATGGTTCATGAGGCGTTACTTGATCGCGTGGACATTCCAATTACCAACATCCACGAAGTACCGGTCAACGTCACCGCCCCAGCCGAAGCAGCGAGGCAATACGAACTGACTCTGCGAGAACATTTTGGTGACGTCGGTTTCCCAACCTGGGATCTGGCTCTGATGGGGATGGGGGATGATGCACACACGGCGTCGCTGTTTCCTGAAACCGCGGCTCTGCGGGAACAGAAAAGATGGTTTGTCGAAAACTGGGTCGGAAAATTCGATGGCTACCGGTACACGTTGACGGCCCCCGCCATTAATTCGGCTCGACAAATCTGGTTCATGGTCGCAGGTGCCGGAAAGCGGGAAGCTCTGGCGACGGTGATTTCAGGCCAGAAAAACGCTCAGCTCTACCCATCGCAATTGATCCAAGCCACACGGTGGCTGGTGACGCGAGACGCCGCTGGTCCCTGACGGCGATGCTCCCTGAACGGCGCTGGTCCCTGACGGCGCTGGTCCCTGACGGCGATGGTCCCTGACGGCGATGGTCCCTGACGGCGATGGTCCCTGAACGGCGCTGGTCCCTGAACGGCGCTGGTCCCTGAACGGCGCTGGTCCCTGAACGGCGCTGGT